>JAKEER010000197.1 GCA_022616615.1 Acidobacteriota bacterium | reverse complement strand
GAGAATCGCCCACCCTGCCCGGCATCTTCAAAGCCAGCCCGCTGGTGGAGGTCGTTCCGGAAATGTCAGCCTGGGTGTCGATGGCCAGACAGGTGATGGTGCCATGGCTTCGCTTGACCTCTTGCGGGTCCGGCTTCTTCGGAGGTGCCCCCCAGTCATCTTCCTCGTTTAGCTCTTCTTCCCACTTCAGCCACTGCAGACGAGCCTTTTCAGTGAGCAAGTTCTCCTTTTGGAAGCCATGCGCCAGGGCAAATCGCAGGGCGCCTTCACCAACCAGCAGGACGCGATTGGTTCTTTCCAGCACAAGGCGCGCCACTCGAGCGGGGTTTCGAATGAACTTCAAGGCTGCCACCACGGCACCGGCCCTCCCGGTAGGCCCGTGCATCACGGAGGCATCCTGGCACCGAAAGCTGATCGCCAAGAAATACGATGGAAGCGCCCATCGAACTTCCGGACGACCACGAACCGCGGCTGAAATTGCTGCGCTGGTCACTCGCATGGCAGAGGAAAATCGAAAAATGGGGTTATCGCCGGATTCAGGGCGCACTTGCCAACCTCGGACACCTGCTGGCACACAACACGATTGCCGATATTCTGAAACAGCATGGCATCGAACCAGCCCCAGAACGGAGCCGGAAGACGACTTGGAAGAGTTCCTCAGCAGACATTGGGAGCAGATTGTCGCCAGCGACTTTTTCACGATAGAGGTACGGACAGAATGGACTTCATCAGCTTTGTCGTGCTTTTCTTTATGGAGCTATCGACGCGAAGGGTAGAGATCGCGGGAATTGCGAGCAAGGCGAATGGATTATGGATGACTCAGATTGCGCGCAACCTCACCGATGGGGTGGATGGATTCTTCAAAGGCAAGCGTTATCTGATTCATGATCGGGATCCGCTGTACACATGGGAGTTTTTAAGTGTCCTTGCCGAAGCCGGTATCGAATCCGTCAAACTGCCACCACAATCACCCAATTTGAACGCTTACGTTTCACACTGCACCTCTTTGGAACATTCCGGTATGACGGTTGTGACAAGCCGGCGAAGAGAAAATTTCCTGCCCTGCGCTTTCTGGGGATGGTCTGGGCTAGGCGGCTCGTACAGACACTCCGGTTTGTCTGTATAGGCATGGGCCTTGAGCAGTCCGCGAGCGGCCCAGGTCCTGACGGTCTTGGGATTGACCGAGAGAGTTTGCGACATCTCGTCGAGAGTGAGCAGACCGAGAGCTCGTAGCCGGTCAAAGCGAGACTGAAGAGCGTAGTGCTTCTGAATGCGAGCGATGTAACGGGCAGTGAAACGCTGACCCTTGCCCGAGCGGACGCCGCTCTGGTTCAAGATCGCCGCGATTTCGGGGAATGTTTTCGTATTCAGTAACTGGTCGATTCTGCCGACGACTTCAGCATCGGTCATCCAGCTTTCCCAGGCTCTCAACGGGTTCGGAAGTGTGACCGTCTTCTGGGCTCCTCCACGGAACCGGATATGCAGCGTAATGTGCTCACCGCGAAGCATCGTAACATCTTCGACCAGTAATCGGATCATTCGCTTACGATCTCGGTGTTCGGTATTCGAGTCTCGCCAGAGCCGCGGAAAATCCTGAGCCAGCGCCATGATCTCGGCTCGTTGTTCATCATTGAACCTCTGGCGATCCTGCTCACGGCGTTGTTCGTATTCTTGTTGAACCTCGGCGAGTGTGCGCAGTTTCTGATTCCAGTCGGCTTCGAGTGAGTCAGCGACGAGCCGATTATCCGGGTCCACGCGTAGGTATCGTCGCTGAGCCAGTTCTGCTTCGTAACGGGCACGTTCGACCTGTTGTTTACGCAGGCGGTCCGATTCATCCAGGCGTGCCTGAAGCTCTTGTTGGACGGTCAGAGCCACATCCAGAGTGACAGGATTCACCATCTCCAAGAGTAAGTCGCTCAGCACTCGATCGATACCGGCTCCCGGAATGCGCTGACACAACGGTTCAGCATTCTCGATTCCTTTGCGTTGGCAGACGTACTCAGGGCACAAGCCCCCACGACGGCAATGATAGCGGAGCGTCATTCGTCGACCGCATTTGCCGCAAAGGATCAAGCCCTGGAGCAACGCGGGGCCTTCGCGAGGAGGGCTCTGGCGACGGTCGAATCCGATCGCTGGGGCGCTTTCACGGAGGCGTTTGAGGTTCCGCTCATATTCCTCCCAGCGGATGTAGGCCCCATGAGATTCGGGAAGAAAGGTATGCCATTCTTCCTGGGGTAAGGATTCCACTCGGTATTGGCCGTCGACCGTCTTGCGGATCCGGTTGCGGCCGTAAACAAAGGCTCCGGTATAGCGCGGGTTATGAAGGACGCGGAGTACATGGCTGTGCTCGAGTTTGCCCCAGATCAAGTCTCCCTTGCTCGGGCCAGACTGAATACGGCGAGGAAAAAGGACACCGATGTTGCGGAACTCTCTGACGGTTGCCATTGCCGAGCCCGTTCTGTGGAATGTGTCGAACAGTAGGCGCAACGTGCGCTGAACCTGCTGGTCGGGATCCAGGACCAGCCGCCCTGCTGAATCATAAGCGAAACCGATGGGAGGACGGATGAACAGTTCTCCCCGTCTGGCTTTGTTGAGAATGCCGCCTTGCAGCCGTGCCCGCAACACGTGCAACTCGGCTTCGCTCATGGTCCCTTTCAAGCCAAGCAGCAACCTGTCGTTGAAGTGGGCTGGATCATAGAC
The DNA here is from genome assembly GCA_022616615.1 of Acidobacteriota bacterium. Lineage (GTDB taxonomy): Bacteria > Acidobacteriota > Terriglobia > Versatilivoradales > Versatilivoraceae > VFZK01. Next base: position 34,865 of record JAKEER010000197.1, on the reverse strand, counting down.
GCCGTCCTCGTCCAGAAATGTTGAGCTCAACATTTCTCGACAAATGTGATGCGTTCAAAAATGTGGAGTGATTCATGTGGTCCCCAATAATTCCGTGTTTAGAACGTTTCTGAAGTTCACATTTCTGACGAGTGCTTGCAAAGTTTCCTTTCAATCAACCAACGAAAGGAAACGTCATGCTAATTCAACTTCGGCCAAAGGCACATCCGGCCTACCGATCTCTACCCATCCTCGGGCCCGTTGTCGATGACTTTAGCGACTGGGCTCAACGCTGTGGATACGAACTCAAGTCCTTCCGGTCTCAACTCGGGAACATTCGATACCTCGCCCACTTCTTCCATCGGCGTGGCTTGCGCAGTCTGCGGGAGTTAACACCAGGGCATTTTGACGCCGCCTGGGCGCAACTGCGCAAGAAGAACCGCAATCGTGGATGTACGGTTCGACAAGTGCAGCGATTCCTGGAGCAGGTCCATGGCTTGGTGTGGGGATCTTCCACGCCTGCCACTCGCTCAGACAGCGAGCTGAGGCGTTACGCGGAGTATCTGCAGCGGGTGCGCGGCTTCGCGGAGCACACCATCGCCTCTCATCTGAGCGGCTTAAGAGCTTTCTTAAAGTTCATTGGTTATGAGCGCTCTACCTCCGCAATCACCAATTTGGCGACTGAGCGGGTGGAGTCCTTTGTGTGCGCGCAGGCAAGAATCTGCAACCGGTTCAGCCTCCAACATGTGGTCGGCTACTTACGCGGGTTCCTTCGCTTCCAATACGCCGAGGGTAAACTCTTGCGCCCACTTCATACCGCAATTGATACCCCTCGGGTCTACCGGCTTGAACGGCTGCCTCGAGCCCTCCCTTGGCCCCAGGTCCAAGCCTTGCTCCGGTCGGTTGATTGCAGTCAACCGCACGGACTCCGCGATTACACCATGCTCTTCCTCATGTCCGCCTGTGGGTTACGCAGCAGCGAGGTGGTCGCATTGACTTTGGACGATATTGACTGGCGAGCCGGTGTTCTACGAATCCCCCAATGCAAGACCCACCAACATCTGATTCTGCCACTGACCGATGAAGTCGGGAACGTACTGCAACGCTACCTGAAAAAAGGCCGTAGACCAAGCCAGCGGCGCGACCTGTTCCTTCGCATGTGCGCTCCATTCGGTCCGTTGGATTCCACCAGCGTGCACGACATCTTCAACCATCGGCTCAGGTGTAGTGGTTTGAACCTTCCTGCCCAAGGGACGTATTGCCTGCGCCACGCCTTCGCAGTTCGGTTGCTGCGCCAAGGGGTATCCCTCAAGACCATCGGAGATACGCTAGGGCATCGCGATCCGGAGAGTACCGCGGTCTATCTATGGCTGGCAGTCGACGATTTGCGCGATGTGGGATTACCGGTGCCGAGAGCCACAAGCACAGCGGTCTTACCGAAGGCCGATGGGAAAAAGCGTCTCCCGCGTGTCCGATTTCGAACGAGTCCATACCGATCTCCGCCCGCCGTCTTTCGGAGCGGGCTTGGGACCTCCCTGCAGCGATACATTGCGACCAAGCAGGCTTTGGGCCGACGATTTGGCAACGAGGCCAGAGTCTTGCTCGATTGGGATGCCTTCCTTCATCAACGTCAGGGGCGCTCTAAAACAGGGCAGCCATCTGTTCAACCGTTGGGCCAAGAGCTTGGAGCGATTGAGCCCAAGCGTGCGACGTCATCACCTTCGAATCGTCCGCAACTTTCTGCTCTTCCAGGCCCGGCATAGCCCTCTCGATTTCATCCCTGATTTGACTTCGTTTCCCCATCCTTCTCCACCAAAACCGCCACGATTGGTGTCATCATCGGAGATGGCTCGTGTGCTCGCCACGGCACCGCGATTGAAATCCTCTTCGAACAATCCACTGCGAGCCCAGACGGTCCGGACGGCTCTGATACTGCTCTTCTGCTGTGGCTTGCGCCGGGGGGAACTGCTTCGCCTCAGGCTGGCCCACTTTGATCCAGAACAGAACCTGCTCCGGATCGAGGCCACTAAATTCAACAAGTCGAGAATCGTGCCGCTTTCCAAGTCAGTAGGGCGGGAACTGCACGACTACCTGGAATTGCGCCACCAAAGCAAACTCCCTGCCGAAAAAGAGAGCTTTCTATTTTGGAGTCCGCGACGCACGGAATCCGCAACCTATGCGGGCGACGGGCTAAGCAACGCCTGGAGACAACTGTGTCTGATGGTGGACGTTCTGGACGAGCGGGGCCGTCCACCACGACTTCACGATTTGAGGCACAGCTTCATCATAGAACGGCTCCAGCATTGGTACGCGGAAGGAGAAACGGTTTCAAACAAACTGATTCACCTCTCGGTCTACGTCGGCCACGTAAGCCCTGCTTCCACCCATTACTATCTGCAACTCACTCCTCAACTCCGCGATGCCGCCAACCGACGATTCCATCAGGCCGTGACGCCGCTCTTTGCGGAAGGAGGTTTACGATGAATGCAACCTCTGCATCCGTGTTGGCAAGTGCACTCCGCGGCTTCTTCGCCGACTACCTCCCACGGCAGCGGGCCCTGAGTCCCCATACACTCCACAGTTATCGTGATAGCCTTAAGTTGTTGCTCCGATTTGTGGCGGGCAAGAAACGGGATCCCAGCGCTCTGACGGTTGAACAACTCACCGTCAGTCAGATCCTTGCCTTCCTTGAGCATCTGGAAACAGGGCGTCGAAACCAGGCCTGCACACGAAACGTTCGACTCACTGCCATTCACAGCTTCTTTCGATATCTGGGAAGTGTGTATCCTGAGCATCTCGAACAGGCCCAACGCGTGCTGAGCATTCCCTTCAAACGGGTGGCGACTCGGGAAATCCAACATCTGGACCTCGCCGAAATCCAAGCTGTTCTGAAATCGATTGATCGCTCTACCCAAGACGGTCACCGCGACCTAGTGTTGCTGAGCTTAATGTTCAACACGGGAGCCCGCGTCAGCGAAATCGTGGGTCTCAAGGCTTCTGACCTACGTCTGCTGCCACCGGCGAGCGTCTTGTTCCGCGGCAAGGGACGCAAAGAACGAGTCTGCCCGCTCTGGCCCGAAACCGCCAACTTGATCCGTAAGTTCCTCGAGGAACTCGGAGTTCATCCGGATCGGCCGGAGACGATCTTTCGCAATCACTGGGGAAGGGCTCTGACACGATTTGGGGTGCGGCTCATTCTTCGCAAACACGTTCGCCAAGCCACGTCGAACATGCCTTCACTGAAGCAAAAGCGCCTGCATCCTCACAGTGCGAGGCATAGCACAGCCCTACATCTGCTGCGCGCCGGAATCGACCTCAGCACCATTGCCCATTGGCTCGGACACGCCAGCATCAATACGACTAACAAGTACCTGGCTTTTGATCTGGAGGCAAAACGCACCGCCTTGTCGAAAACCAAGCCTCTCGTGCACCCCAACGGCAAAGCCGGAGCCTGGCGCCATGACTCCAAGCTCATTGCGTGGCTGGAGGCTCTCTGAGCTCGGAGTTAAAAATGTGGAGCAAAGTGGCACTTCCGCTCTGATGGGACGGGCTTTTCGATATATGAACTCCACATTTTTGAACGCATCACATTTGTCCAGGATCAGGGTATCGGCTAGGGCACAGATCTCCAGCAGGCGGTGCCAGTCGGTCGAATTGCGTGCCAGCCGGGAGACCTCCAGCCCGAGCACAATACCGGCGCGCCCCAGACTGACCTCCGTTACCAGACGCTGAAAGCCCTCACGATCGGCAGCGGAGGCTCCCGATTGTCCCAGATCGGAATCGATGACTGTGATCTGATCCTGTCGCCAGCCCAAAGCGACTGCCTGCTGGCGAAGTGCATACTGCCGTTGGGTGCTTTCGGTGTTCTCCAAGACCTGACGCAGCGTCGACTGCCGGATGTAGAGATAAGCCGTTCGTTTCAGGTGCGTCGGTTTGACCTTCTGATGTGCGTCCGCTCTCATGGGATCCCCTTCGAAACTCTACTCAGTAACATACTGGCGAGAAGCAGTACGACCTCCGAACAAAGGTCTGACGGCAATGGCTGCGTCGGTTGATCGGGGCGTGCTGGTTTGGCAGGCGCGGCGTCGAGCCCATGACGGCTAGTTTCCCATCCAGCAACGTAAACCACGTGTCAGCAGGAGCGTCAGCCCGGGCCCGTGCCGCCATCCCTGGACTGCTTGAGACCGTAACTCTTCGTAGGCAGTCACCAGCCGACGGTCGCTGAGTGAATCCGCAGCTGGCTGCGCAGTCATCGAAGTTTTTTTTGACGCCGCAGTTGCCGATCGATGCTGCGGGGATGGAGGGAGACGCCGAAGCGCTCCCCCACTCGGTCGGCCAGTTGAGCGCTCGAAAGCCCAGGTTCGCTGAAGCGGAGCTTGGATACAAACTGCATTAGTTCCGGCGTCAGCTTGTGCCCGGCGCGCGGGCCCCGCTTGCGCGGCAACAAACCAGCCAACCCGGAGTCTTGAAACGCAGACTGAGCCTGATAGAACGAGGGACGCGAGAAGCCAAACGCCTTGGCTGCCTGGCTGACCGGTTGCTGATCGATCTCGACCTGCCGGAGCATTTCGTATTTGACCTGCAACAAGTCTTCTGGGTCGAAGAACTCGCTGTTTTGAAAGCTCTCGTGCCTGACGCTGTGAGGGCGAGGATTCAGCGTACCCTGCTGGCGGAGCAATCGTCGTTTGGTCTGACGCGAGTCGGCCATAGTTGTTTGTAAATATAATTATGTTTCCTATTGCCTCACTGTCAAGCTTTTTCTTTGTCGATTTCATTGGATTATTCTCACATTACTCCAATCAAATGGAGTCTACGGTTCAATGCTCGCTTTGAGCAGGCTAGGTGAGAGGACATCATTTGTTTTACACATGCAACCGAATTCACTTTACAGACCTCCGCCTCCTTTCGACAACAAACGGCGAACCAGCGCAGACAACTCCAAAAGATCCTCAGACCGGAACACTGCTCGGCCTGCCGACACAGCAACGAAAGGATCGGTTGCCATGACATCCGTCCAACTGGCAGGTACTGTGGTGAGTTGTTGTTCTTCGTTGTAGAAGTAGACCCGGTTCTCACCCCACGCGCTCTTGTAAGCAACCAACTCGAACTGGCGATCGTGCCACGGGTGGAAGGGATGAGTGATGCGGAGGGTTCGCGCCGCAACGTCGCCTTGCGGAGCAGTTGTCAATGTAGGCCAACGCGTACGCGGAACGATTTGTCAGAACGATCAAAGAAGGCTGTCTGGAACGGATGATCTTTTTTGGTGAAGACTCGTTGCGCAAAGCGATCCGCGAATTCGTTGAGCACTATCACGCGGAGCGCAATCACCAAGGCCTCGGCAATCGGCTGATCATTCCGCTGAAGACACTGGCCAAAACGATCGGAACTGTCCAGAGTCGTGAGAGGTTGGGAGGTATGCTCAAGTACTAGTATCGCGAAGCCGCATGATGAGAACCCAGACTGTAGACCGCCACATGATTTGAGCACGACAGTTGTCTCTCGATTGCTATCGATAGCCTCCTATCCGGACGGCCTTGAGGCACGATCCCGATCAAACTCCAGGGATGTTGCTCGACCTCAAAAGACTCGCTCTTCTTCCCAGGAATTGTCGTTTCCCGCTGCATCGGCCCTGCTTTCACTGAGCACTCCAGTTTTTGGACCATGCGGGCTCGTGGTGTTGGCCACCAGCTGAATTCTTTGTTTTCGGACAGGATTCTCATTCGCAATTTCATCTCGCACCTATGGAATTGTGGCGGCCGGCCTACGTCTGCGCTAAGAAGTTATTCAATTTCTAAACCGCTGCCAGCGAATTCTGTTAACCAATTCGTCATATCAAGGGCGGCCGGCTTTGCCTGGTTCGGCATCCCCACCTGCAGTCGCTATAGGACGGTACACACTCACCCCGTCTCCTGAAGATCTTCGCCAAATGAATGGTTTTTCTTCGTGTTTCTTCAAACAATTGTGTTGAAATTGACCCCAGCATTTAGTATAATTACTCGCACTGGTTTTGTGCTTGATTTTCCATTCCAAGTGACAGTGTCGGGTCTGAAGTATGCGGGAACTCCTCCCGTTGCGAATTCTGGAGGTCAGAGTCATGTCAGCACAGGCCGTTTGTCTCAAAAAGAAGACCACGCGCGCCAGCATAGCTGCAACCCATGAATTTGGCCGTTCTGAATACGCTCCCGTCATCGGGTACGCGGGCGCGATCGATTCCATCGATCGCACGTTGTGCATCAGTGCCCCAGTGGAAGTGCTGGGATTTGCACCGGATCAGTGGCTCGCCGACTCAAAGTTATGGACTAGGCAACTCCATCCCAACGAGCGACGGCGGGTGCTGGCAATTGTCACTCGCAGCCAACTGACCGGCCTGCCGTTCAATACTACCTACCGGATGATTGCGCGTGATGGCTCCACGACGTGGCTCCGTGACGAAGGTGAAATCGTCAGTGGGAAATCGGGCCAGCCTCGGTTCCTTCAGGGAAGAATGTTTGACATCACGGAACGCAAGCGAAGAGACGTTGCCTTGAGATCTTACTCAAAACGCTTGCAGGAGCTCTCACGCCGGCTCTTGGAGGTTCAGGAGACGGAGCGCCGGACCCTCGCCAGGGAACTCCACGACGAAATTGGCCAAGCCTTGACAATGATGAAAATCAACCTTCAAACCATGCAAGGCTTAGCTAACCTGTCTCAATCGATACCATACTTGAAAGACAGTGTTGACATTGTTGGATACATTATTGAGGAGGTGCGAAACCTGTCACTCGACTTGCATCCCTCAATGCTGGATGACCTTGGACTGCTACCCGCGCTTCGCTGGTATTTAGATCGCCAAGCTCAGAGAACAAATCTTGCCATAAAATTCATGGCCCAGCGCTTGCGAGTGCGTCCTTCCGCGGGAATCGAAACGGTTTGTTTCCGGATTGTGCAGGAAGCGCTGACCAACGTCATCCGTCATGCCCAGGCGAAAGAAGTGCGAGTGAAGTTGCAACCAAGAGGTTCCGTACTTCACGTCGTCATCCGCGATGATGGAGTCGGATTCGACGTGCGCCTGGCTCGGAAGCGAGCGGAGCGGGGTGATAGTCTAGGTTTGTTGGGAATGGAAGAGCGCGCACTGCTAGCCGGGGGTCAGATCGAGATTAAATCGATGCCAACCCTCGGCACCGAAATTCATGTAAAGCTTCCGCTGAGAGACCGGGTTGATGCGTCGTGACACCCATTCGCCTCTTGCTGGCAGATGATCACAATCTGGTGCGCGCTGGAATACGCTCGCTCCTGGCGGGCATCAAGGACGTTCAGGTGGTGGCCGAAGCCAGGACTGGGCGTGAGGCGCTGCAGTTGATCAAAGCCCATCAGCCGGACGTCGTGCTGATGGATATTGCCATGATGGAGTTGAACGGATTAGAAGCAACCGCGCACGTGGTGAGGGAATTCGCTGGGGTGCGCGTAATTATTCTCTCCATGCATTCCACCGAAGAATACGTCTTACAGGCTCTGCGTGCAGGTGCCATGGGTTATTTACTTAAGGATGCCGCCACGTCTGAACTGGAACTGGCTGTCAAGTCCGTGGCTCGCGGAGAGACCTACCTCAGCCCTTCTGTTTCAAAGCATGTCATCAACGAGTACGCCCGGCGCGTCAACGGCAAGACTGGCAAAGATGAGACGCAACTGAGCCGCTACGAGCACCTCACACCTCGCCAGCGCGAAGTCCTGCAGTTGATCGCCGAGGGACATACGACCAAGGAAATTTCCCAGAAGCTCGAAGTGAGCGTGAAAACAGTCGACACGCATCGTTCCCAGTTGATGAAACGGATGGCGATTCATGACGTTGCCGGACTGGTGCGTTACGCGATTCGGGTCGGATTAGTAACACCTGACCAGTAAGCTCCTTTAATACAAATACCTCACGGCGAACAGCCCCCATCGTCGGAACCGCACGTTCTACCACTTTCGTCCATCAGTTGACCAGCCGAAGCAGCAGGAAGCCGCTCGTAGGACGTGGTGTTTCAACGGGTTCTCAAGCCTCTGCGTTCGCAGATGCATTTGCGCCTCCCTGGTCCCAATGTGCCCAACTCTACCTCTCAGGTCTTTTCCTGTAGTGGCTCAGGTTTTTTTCCTGACTGCCCCGGGTTTTCACCGGATTGCATTTGTCATTTATTGCAGATAGTCTAGCGCCAACCTGTCTCAGTTCCTGAAAGATTACGGCTTATGGGAGCGTTCTCTGTAAGTCACAGGGCAAAGCTATGACTCAAATTCGAAACGGGCCTATCAACCTCGGTGAGAGTAGGCTCTCAGGTTGGTACGCTCTCTACACGCGTCACCAGCACGAGAAGACCGTCACCCAGATTCTTTCCGGCAGGGGTTATGAGGTCTTTTTGCCCCTCTACAGCGAGATCCATCGATGGAAGGACCGGACCAAGCAAATCTCGCTCCCTCTGTTCCCGTGTTACGTCTTTCTTCATGGACAGGTTCAACAAAGGTTCCAAATTCTGAGTACTCCCGGGGTCTATTCCTTTGTGGGAAGCGGCGGGCTACCCGCGTCCATTCCGCCGGCCGAGATCGAAGCCGTACAAAGACTGGTTGAAACCAGCCTCCGTCTTGAGCCCCATCCGTTTTTGACGTGCGACGACCGGGTGAGAGTCACACAGGGCCCGCTGGCCGGAATCCAGGGCATCCTCATACGAAAGAAAAATCTGTGCAGGCTCGTCCTGTCAGTCGAACTCCTCCAAAAGTCGGTGGCTGTAGAAGTCGATGCTTCAGTGGTTGAGCGCTGTTCACCCCCCAGCGTTTCGCCGTTCAGCAGCCGAGACACCTCCCTCCATGTCGTGGCTTGACCTGTCACGGGCGTTGTTCTTCAAAGTAGACATCAACGGCCTTGCGATTTGCCTTGGCGCTCGGCCTTAAACTGCGCTGGATGCGACTAAAACCGATTGTCCAATCTCTGCAATAAGGGCAAGGAGTCATTGGTCATGAAAGCCATCCGGGTCTTGCTCGTTGACGATCATCGTCTGGTTCGGGCAGGCATTCGTTCTCTTCTGGAGAAAGTTGCCGCAGTCAATGTCGTAGCAGAGGCAGACAATGGGCGCGAAGCTTTACAGGTGGTTGAAAAATATCAGCCGGATGTGGTGCTGATGGACATCGCGATGGCCGGGTTGAATGGCGTGGAAGCGGCCAGCCGCTTGTCGAGAGACTTCCCGGAAATTCGCGTGATCATTCTCTCGATGCACGCCACGGAAGAATATGTTCTGCGGGCACTACGCGCGGGTGCTGCCGGTTACCTCCTTAAAGACTCCGCCACAGTTGAACTGGAACTAGCTGTCCAAGCCGTAGCTCGCGGCGAAACCTATCTCAGCCCTGCGGTCTCCAAGCATGTGATCAACGGATACGTTAAGCGTATCAGTGGCAAGCAAAGCCAAGACGATCCTGAATCCGGCCGACAGGAAGAGTTGACAGCTCGGCAGCGAGAGGTTTTGCAGCTCATTGCCGAAGGAAATACGAGCAAAGAGATAGCCCAGAAACTGAGCCTCAGCGCTAAGACGGTTGAGGTACATCGCTTGCAGTTGATGGAACGCCTCGACATTCACCGCCTAGCCGGATTGGTGCGCTACGCCATTCGTATTGGGTTGGTAACACGAAATGAATAGTGTTAGCCCTACATGGTCGATATCCACTGCCACATCCTTCCGGCTTTAGACGACGGCGCACAGACGCTCGACGAGGCTGTTGCCATGGTTCGGCTGGCGGCTGAATCAGGCACGACAGATATCGTTGCAACTCCCCATGCGAACTCGCAGTTTTCGTTTCATCCGGAACAAATCGATGAAGCGATTGAAATGCTTCGAAAGGCTTCGAGGAACGTGCTGCGCATTCATCGCGGCTGTGATTTTCACCTCACTTACGAGAATCTTCAGGATGCGCTGCTCCATCCAACGAAGTACACCATCAATCACGGGCGCTACATCCTCGTGGAATTCTCCGTGGCTCATGTCGCCAAGGCTATGGACGATGCGCTTTATCGTCTTCGTGCTGCCGGGATGACTCCGATCATTACCCATCCGGAAAGGAATCTGTTCCTGCAGAGACATCTCGAGCGAATTCGAAGCTGGGTGGAGGACGGTTGGCCTGTTCAGGTGACCGCTCAGTCTTTTCTGGGTCGTTTCGGTGAGTCGGCCAAACTCTTTGCTGAGGAACTTATGAAACAAGGACTCGTGCACTTCGCAGCCAGCGATGCTCACGACCTCAGTGATCGCACGCCTCGATTATCAGAAGCCTATGCTTGCGTAGCGCAAAACTATGGAGAAGCTCAAGCGGAGCGGGTTTTCGTCGCCAATCCCAAAGCAACGCTGAATGGAGAACGCCTGAGCCTCAAAACCCAAACGGCAAACCAGAGGTCTAAGAAATGGTTCTGTTTCAAATGATCCATCGTCACAAACAGGAAGAAGCAGCGTTGGCTGAAGGCTGTGCTCGAAGGAGGGAGAACCGATGATCTCACCACGCTTGGAATCGCCATTGACAGCTTTGCCCTTCCGCGGCTGGTTACCCCTTCCGGCCCTCGCAAGGACCCTTCTGATGGGGGCAGTGATTTTCGGCATCTCCAGCGCCGGCCAAGGTCAAGGCCCGTCTGATGCCACCGATGCACGCTCTGTTCAACCTCTTCCAACTCCGGCTCTGACATCCCAGCTGGGCACGCAAGACTACATCATCAGCCCGGATGACCTGCTCGACGTCCATGTCTTCGACGTCGCTGAAGTTTCGCGCCAGTGTCGGGTCGGTCCCCGCGGGTCGATTGCCCTGCCGTTGCTTTCGGAGCCGATCACAGCCGCAGGGAACACGCCTGGTCAACTGTCCCAGCTTATCGAGAAAAAGTTGCAGACGGCTGGCTTCGTCAGCCACCCACAGGTCACAGTGGAAGTGAAACAATCCCGCCTCAATTCGATAACTGTCACCGGGGCTGTCAGAAAACCGCAGATCTACCCCGTCTTTGCCCGGACCACCCTGCTGGACGTTCTCTCCCAGGCAGAGGGCCTGACGGATGAAGCAGGCAGCACGGCCACCATTACCCGCGGCGAAGTTGCCGTTCGTAACTTAGCGTCGGAGACCCGAGAGAACGCGGCTGGGCGGCAGGACTCCGCCGATCAGATCCTCACCGTAAATCTCAAACGGCTTCTGGAAACCGGAGATCCCAGCCTCAACACTGTTTTGTATCCGGGAGACCGAGTCACGGTTCACAGCTCGGGAATCATCTATGTCGTCGGCGGGGTGAATCGTTCGGGTGGATTTCCGATGAAGAACGCTCGGGAAGAAATGACTGTGCTGAAGGCTGTCGCTCTGGCTGAAAATCTGAAATCAACCGCGGCCCGCAAGAAAGCACTCATCATTCGCAGAGACCCTAATCTGGGGGGCCAGCGAACGGAAATTCCAGTCAACCTCGCGCATGTGTTCGAAGGACGCACTCCCGACTTGCCTTTGCAATCCGAGGACATCCTCTTCATACCCGAAAGCGGCACCAAGAAGGTCCTGGGGAGGGCTAGCGAAGCAGCCATTCAACTTGCCACTGGCGTCATTATCTGGCGCCGCTAAGAAAGGCTGGACTCGTGGAGCCAGCCGCTCCGGAAGCCGCTGGCCGGGAACTGTCGCCGCCCAGGTACTCCCATATTCCACGATTCCATCACGCCGGCTTCCCAACTCTCCATCGTTTCCAGTTTCGATCTGGACATCCGGATTTTAGTCAAGGAAATATGCCTATAACTGAACATAAAGAGCTGGCTCCCATGGAGCGTAACTTGCGGGCACGGTCTAACCCGCAAACCTTTTCCGCTGTCAATTTGGACGCTGAAAGTACCAGTGCCTATTCCTATCTGCGCGCCTACAAACAGATTTTGGTGAAACACCGCTGGACCGTGCTGACGGTCGCCTTTGTATTGACGACTTTAGTGGCCATCGTTTCCTTCAAAATGCAGTCGGTCTACGAAGCTACTGGCCAAGTGGAAGTTGAGGCTGAAGCATCGCAAATCCAATCTCTCAACGACCTGTTTCGAACGATCCCCAGCGACAACGCCTTCTTGGAAACGCAGGTCAAGGTACTCGAGAGTGAGCACTTGGCCTGGCAAACCATTGAACAACTGGGTCTGGGAAGAATCCCGGAGTTTGCTTCGCCCAATAGGTGGTGGCAGCGGCAATCGACGGATTCTGCGACCACCAGACCGATATTGTTGATCCGAGAATTCAGAAAGCATCTGCGAGTGACTTTGGCAAGAAACACCCGCATGGTTGAAATTAGCTTCAGCAGTACCGATCCCCAGCTCGCGGCAATGGTGGCCAACGCCCTGGTGAATAACTACGCCGAATACAACTTTCATAAAAAATACAATGCCACCCGCCAAGTCTCAGGTTGGATGGAGAGGCAATTGGATGAGTTGAAGGCCAAGGTGGAAAAGTCTCAGCAGGCCTTGGTGGACTACGAGCGCCAAAATGCCATCGTCAATATCGGTGAAAAACAGAGTTTGGTGGAGCAACGATTGGGGGATTTGAGTAAGGACCTGACGATCGCCCAGAGCGATCGAATGCAAAAGGAATCTTTGCACCGATTGATCAGCTCAGACGAAACTTCGCTGGCTTATGTTGCGCAGAATCAGCTGTTGCAACGTCTGGAAGAAAAGTACGCGGACCTGAAAGGGCAGTATGTGGATGCCCTGGGCCAATACGGACCCAATTTCCCTAAAGTCGTCCGACTCAGAGACCAGACAAACGAAATTCAGTCGCTCATTGAACGAGAGCGCAAGCGGATTGGAGCACGAATTCACAACGACTACCTGGCCGCCGTAGGACGGGAAAAACTCTTGTTCGCCGAAGTAGCCCGCGAAAAGTTGGCGGTCGGAAATCTTAACCAACTCTCCATTCAAAGCAATATGCTGAAGCGAGAGTTCGAAACTAATCAGGGGCTTTACGAGAATTTGCTGCAGCGACTGAAAGATGCCACCGTGTCCGCCGGTTTGAGGGCTAACAATATTCACATCTTAGACGAGGCTTTACCTCCCACTGTGCCAGTCCGTCCCAAGAAACTTGTGAACATTACCATTGGTCTGGTGATGGGACTGATGCTGGGCGTGCTGCTGGCATTTGTGCAGGAGAGCCTGGACACTTCCATCAAGAGTCCCGAGGATATTGAACGGCTCGTGATTGCCCCTGCGCTGGCGACCATTCCGGCGGCAGACGCCAGCTCACGTTCTTCCTGGCTCAGCCGGAAAAGCAAACGGCCGGACACTGCTGGACCAGTCGAACTGACCGTGTTAAAACAGCCGACATCTGTCCTGGCCGAAGCCTACCGGACATTGCGCACTTCCATTCTGCTTTCCACTGCTCCTCACCCTCCTCAAACTCTGTTGGTAACGAGTTCTCAACCGAATGAGGGCAAGACCTGCACATCTCTGAACCTGGCCTTAGGGCTCGCCCAAAGCGGCACCCGGGTACTGATCATCGACGCGGACCTCCGCAAGCCAGCCATCGCTTCAGCTCTCGGTCTGGACGAGGAAAAAGGACTGAGCAGCTTTCTCACGGGCGCTCACGGTCTCGAGGGGGCGTTACAACAAGTTGAAGTATCGCCAAACCTGTGGGTGCTCCCAGCGGGTCCGCGTCCGCCTAATCCGGCAGAGTTACTTTCCTCATCCAGCATGGAGAAACTCGTCCGGGAACTGACGGCGGACAACACCAATCTGCACTTGTACTCCCACAAGGCCCCTCCTTGCTCTCCCCTTGAGCTACCCCATGAGCCGGAAGCACACAACGGCCAACCTGCGCACTTCGATCATCTGGTGCTGGATTCTCCCCCTCTGCACCTAGTGACCGACGCGACCATCCTCTCAACTCTGGTGGACGGAGTTGTTCTGGTGGTCGAATGCGGATCCACAGGGCGGGGTGCTCTGGTCCGCGCCCACAGGATCTTGGAAAATGCCGGGGCAAGGGTCCTCGGAGTCGTTCTCAACAAAACCGACCTAAGCCGCGACGGTTATTATGGTTCTTACTATGGCGGTTATTACCATTCCTATTTTGATGACCGGACCAAGAAGTCGGCCACCAACGCCCAGCCGCCTGCAAAGGCCCAGCGGGCTGCAAAGGCGTAGAACTGAATTGAAATGTCACCCATGATCAGCCGACTCTTCTCCCCAGAGACCCTCGATATTTTGCTACGGCCCTATCGTCGGACGATGGTATTTCTGAGCGTCGTCGGACTACTCACCTTGGTTATCGCTGCCGTGACGATCCGAATCACTCTGGCGGCAGCAGCGCTTGGAGAGTCTGTCCAACTTCCCGATCTTCACCGGGCTCTGACCCTTGACCCCACCAATCCGGAGGTCTATCACCTTATGGGCTTGCATTACGTTTGTGTGAAGGAAAAGCTCAATCCAGTTGAGGCGGTGAAGTATTTTCGCCAAGCCACGGAGTTGAATCCCCACGTCGAAGTCTATTGGTCTGACTTGGCTTCGGCCTGTGAATTGATGGGTGACAATGCTTGCGCGGACCAGGCTTTTGAGCGCGCGTTGAAACTAAATCCCATGACACCCGATGTCCACTGGATCGCTGCCAACCATTACCTTCGCACGCAGCGGCCGGATGGGGCTTTCACGCACTTCAAGAGGCTGCTGGAAATCGGCCCCGACTACGCTGTGTCCACGTTTCGAGTTTGTCTGCAGGCCTTGAGTGATCCCCAAGTCATGTTCCAAAAGCTCCTGGCAGCCAATCCGAATGTCAAACTGAAGCTGGTTTATGTGGATTTCTTGGCCGCCAATGGAGACCCCGACTCTGCTTATCGAGTTTGGCAGCGCGTGGTGTCCGGTTCTCCCGTTTTTCCCTTTTCCCTTGCGCAGTCTTACCTGGAACGTCTGATTACTCTTGGTCGCAGCAAGGAAGCCGTGAGCGTGTGGCATGATCTTGAACGGCTGGGGATTGTGCGGAGGTCAACGGCCGAGAACCGTGAGAATCTGATGTTCAATGGGGACTTCGAGCAGGTGCCGCTGAACGCGGGGTTTGATTGGCACTATCGCCACCCGCCCTACCTTTCGCTTGATTTCTCCAGTGTCTCGGCTTACGAAAATGCGCGTTGCTTCTCCTTGGATTTTACGGTCAGGCGGAACGATGAGTACGAACCGGTTTATCAAGTCGTCCCGGTCACCCCCGGTAGCGAGTATGTTCTAACCGCGTCTGTCCGTTCCGAGAACATTACTTCCGACAGTGGCCCGCGATTGCGTGTCGTCGATTCGGCCTGCGCGAGTTGCCTCGATGCGCACGGCGAAGCTACCGTAGGCACGACTTCCTGGCATCCGATAAGCCTGAGATTTAAAGCGCCGCCGAGAACATATCTTGTGCGAGTCTCCGTTTGGCGCGAGCGCAGCCGAATTTTTCCAACTGAAATCAGTGGACGCTTCTGGTTGGACGCAGTTGCCTTAAGATCAGCAAGCTAGGTCGGGCCTGAAAACAGGTGGCAAGTGCCTGGGGCCGGTGCACTGCTTCTTGAACACACCAGACTCCTGCGGCGACTAAGAGAGGTCCGTTGAAAAGCGCGACGTAACCTGCATTTCTAACGGTGCCGCGCGGTCGTATGGATGGCTCCCGTGAACATGTTCTCTTCACCAATGATGCCCAGCTCCGTTGCAATTTCCCTTGAAACGGAAGGCACGAAGAGCGGAGTCGAGTTGCTATGGTTTTCAGTTGCTCGCTGGTTGTTTGGAGCAACGATTCTGGTTGCTCCACTCACTTTTGGTGCCGTTCAAATTTGGGCTTGGGGGCTACTAACCCTTTCGACTGTATTAATCCTTCTTCTTTGGGCAGTGGGAACTGCTCAATGGGGAATCCTAAGGCTGACGTGGTCGCCGCTTTACCTGCCGGCGTTGGCTTTCCTTTTGCTCGGAGCAGCCCAGTATTTCGGCCATCTGACGCTCGATCCTGTTGCTACCCGCGAATCTCTTATCAAGTTGCTCACAAACGTCATCATCTTCTTTCTTGCTGCGCAGCTTTGGGCTGTCGGTTCTGAAAAGGCTCTGCTTCGTTTCGGCATGATGGTTCTCGTCTTTGCCTTTCTGCTGGGGTTGGTGGCGATCCTGCAGTTTTTCACAGGACACAACCAAATCTATTGGATCGTGGAGTCACCTGGGTACACTTTCGGTCCTTACGTCAATCACAACCACTATGCAGGTTTGATAGAAATGCTGATTCCGATTGCTCTCGCCTATCTTCTTTCTCACCGTCGGATCCATTCGGCTCGAACGCTGCTCGCCTTCGGCATTTTGATCCCTATTGCTTCCCTGCTCCTTTCCGGCTCGCGTGGCGGAGCGATCTCTTTGCTTGTCGAGATACTCATTTTGGCCTTCGTCTTAGCCAGATACACCGACAAATACACTCGAAGAAACTTGGTCACGCTGGCAGCGCTGGCCGTGACAGCGGTTGCCTTGCTCTTTTTCTGGCTAGCGCCTGACGACATCTCGAAGCGTCTGGCGTCCATCGCCAACTGGGGACAATATTCTGAGGCGACCTTCAGAGACAGGACACAGATTGCGCAGGACTGCGTTCGTATTCTACGCGACTATCCATGGAGTGGGATTGGATTGGGAAGTTTTGAGAATGCCTACCCCCGGTATCAGAGTTCCCCGAGCGACCTCGTGACGGACCATGCTCACAACGATTACCTTGAAATTCTTGTCGAAACCGGCTGCGGTGGAGGTCTATTGATTGCGAGCGCGTTGCTCGTATTTCTCCGCCTTGCCTTCAAAAATCTGCGCCAGCGGCTAAAACACCAAGCTGGATGGATTCGACTCGGAGCGGCACTCGGCTGCTCCGGTTTGCTAGTCCACAGTCTCTTCGATTTCAATCTGCACATCCCCGCCAACGCGGCTTGGTTCGTGGTGTGCGCGGCGTTTGCGACTCACCAGAAACCGCTGTCGACAGAACTAACCGGAAGACGAAGCCTCGAATCGGCCGTCCTGTCGGGGCACACGAAACTTTGATTTCAAGGCACTAGGCCCACCTTTCATGACCTTCAAACCTTGCACAGCTCTCTCCACACCAGACAGCTTCGACCTCGGGCCCCGATACATTCGGGCGGCGGTTTATTCAGGATCCTGCGGCGTGGCCAGTCAGATCCTTTATGGTCTTACCCCTGTTCTGTTGGCCAGACAATTAGGGCCCCGAGATTACGGCATCTATTCGCTCGTGATGTCCCTGGCGGGATTTGCGGTGAGCGTTTTTTGTCTGGGACAAAATTCGGCACTCCATAAATTTATCCCTGAATACTCAGCTAATGATCGCTCGCGGGGAGGGGCGATTGTGGCTGATATTCTCCTCCTTTCCTGGCTGATGACAGTCATCTTCTGCACAATCCTCTTCCTCCTGGCAGGTCAGGTTGCGTCAAAGTTCTATCAGGACGCCTCTTTGACGAACGTCTTTGAATTCTGCGCGCTGCTGATACTGGCTTTGTCATTGTTCAGCCTGGCCTCCAGTACCGTGGCAGGTCTACAGGATTTTAGAACCTACAACAACATTCTGCTGCTGCGGAGCCTCAGCCTGCTGGGATTGGCCGCGGCAGGGGCTTGGCTGTTCAGGTTGCACGGAGCTCTGGTCGCTCAACTGTTAGCGGGCCTGCTTGGGTTCGCCTTGCTGGCAACTCGCGGTCTGCATCTGGTTCGCGAGCGTTTTCCTGGACTGGTCCGGCCCGTGCTGTCCAAGGAGCTCCTGTCGGTCATCATCTCTTTCATTCTGCCCACACTCCTGGTAACTCTGGTCAGCGGGCCTGCGTACTGGTGGGCCAACACCTTGCTAGCACGACATGCCGGTTTCGAGGAGGTGGGGCTGTTCGCAGCAGCTTACGGATTATCCCAACTGATCATGTTGGTGCCTGCGAACCTCTACATCCCCGCGATGACCTTCCTGTCAGAGGCTCACGCTAACCCGCAATCAGAGGCATTTGTCAGACTGGTTAGCACCAACTTCCGGTTCATTTGGGCGCTCACTTTGCCCTTGGCGCTAGGGAGCGCTCTGCTGGCTCCACCCTTGATTCAATTCTTTTTTGGTCGCGCCTACCTGGCCGCCGCTCCCCTGGCTTTTTTGATGAGCTTCGCCGCCCTTTTGGCGGTTCTCGTCGGACTGATGAATACCACTCTCGCTGCTTCTGGACGGATGTGGCATGGCTTCGCCATTGCGTTGGGTTGGGCAGCAGTCTTCACGACCGCAGGGATCCTGTGCATCCCAAGATGGGGCGCCATGGGTAGTGCCGCGATCTTTGTTCTTTCCTACGGTCTTCACATGATCGCTCTGTGCGTCTATGTGTCGCTGGTGTTGCAGGTTGCTCACCAGCGCATAACCCGACTGTCGGCACTCACCACGCTGGGCTTTGCAGCGGCGGCAGGCATTGCCCTCACTTGCCAAGGCATTACTTTATATGCTGTGGTAACACTTCTATTGATGGGCCTCATGGCCCTCGAGTGGGTTTGGATCTGCGGCGTCACAGAGCGCAATGCCCTTCGCCAGGGCGCGGTCTGGTTTTCTGAAAGCTGCCGCGCGGTCTTTGGCTGGCAGTCACGGTGAATGAGTATGGCAACAACCCCACGGCGTCCGAAGTTCGACTGGAATGGACAGAAGGTGCTGGTCACCGGGGCAGGCGGCTTCATCGCCAGCCACCTCGCAGAACGACTTCTGGAGTTGGGAGCTACCGTTTGGGCCTTTGCCCATTATAACTCCCGGAATGATCCGGGCTTTTTGCGAGAACTGAAGAACGGGGATTCAAGGCTCAAGGTTAGCTTTGGAGACATTTGTGATCTTGAGGCGGTAAGGGACGCTTCCAGAGGCGCGGATGTGATTTTTCATTTGGCAGCCTTGGTCGGTATTCCCTACTCGTACCATCATGTTCACCAGGTTGTGGAAGTCAACACCATTGGCACGCTCAATGTCCTGACTGCAGCTAGAGAAAACCAAGTCAAGCGGATGGTTCACACTTCTACCAGTGAAGTTTACGGGACGGCAAAGAACGTTCCCATAGACGAGAATCATCCCAAACAACCCCAGTCGCCCTATTCGGCCAGCAAAATTGCCGCCGATGCTCTGGCCATGACCCACCATCTATCGTTCGGCTTGCCTGTTACCATTTGCAGACCCTTTAATACTTACGGCCCCAGACAGTCCGACCGAGCGGTCATTCCGGCGCTAATTGCTCAGGCCCTTCACAGGAAAGAGATCGTTGTGGGTAACCTGCAGCCAACCAGGGATTTTACGTACGTATGCGATACAGTCGACGGATTCGTTAAAGTGGCAGAGTCCGACGCCTGTGTCGGAGAAGAAATCAATCTAGGAACCGGTCACGAAGTCAGCATCGGAGATCTCGTCAAGAAGATCATTGATTTGGTAGGCCGAGATGTTGCGATCGCGCATTCTGAAGAGCGGATGCGCCCCCCCGCAAGCGAAGTTCAGCGACTCTGCTCGAACAACGCGAAGGCAAGATGCCTGGCGGGATGGTCTCCGACAGTTAGTCTGGAAGCCGGACTGCGCTCAACTCTCGACTGGGTTAAGAATTCAAGCCACTTGTACGATCCCGATCGATATCGGACCTAGGGGTCTCGAAAATCACCTCCTGAAGGCGTGGCTGCCGTAGGGTGGAATCTTGAGAAGACTCCACGGGGTGGGGGTGGTCGCTTCGAAGTTACGACGCACCCAGGTCCTAACGGCCCTCTCCACTCCCGAGGGGAATCACCGCTATTTTCATCCGTTCTGGCGCCGCCCTGCGGCATGAGGGACTCCCATGAAAGCAATTGTGCTAGTCGGAGGTTTGGGCACGCGCCTCAGGCCGCTGACCTTTGCTGTGCCAAAGCCGCTTCTAGCCGTCGGTGACAAGCCGATTCTCCAGTTAATCATCGAACAGCTCCGAGAAGCGGGCTGTTGCGAGATTATCCTGGCGACCGGCTATCTCGCAGAACTCATCGAAGCCTTTGGTGGAGACGGCGCTCGATTCGGCGTCAAGATTCGCTACGTCAAAGAGAGTTGTCCCCTGGGGACGGCTGGTCCCATTTCACTGCTCCGTGAGGTCATTGGCAAAGATGAGTTCTTTATCCTCATGAACGGAGACATCATTACGAGGCTCAATTTTGCCGATCTGATCAATTTCGCCTGCCGGCATGACTATGATCTCACGGTCGGATATGTTCGGTACACATACCAGTCTCCGTTCGGCGTCCTAACAATTGATCGCAACAGCGAAGTCGCCGAGATCACCGAGAAACCAGCAGTGCGCTATTGTGTCAGTGGTGGAATTTACGTGCTTAAGGGATCCACAGTTGATTACGTTCCGGACAAAGAGTTTTTCACAATGCCCCACTTGATTGAGAAACTCCGCTCATGTAATCGCCCGGTAGGCGCTTTCCACATCAAAGAATTTTGGTTAGGTGTTGAAGATCTCAGCCACATTGAAAAAGCTCGCGAGGTCTTAAACGGGCATCTGCTCAAAACGATGAAGGCCGGGCGAAAACAGCCATCGTTAGAAATCGCAGTCAGACATCAGAGTGCCGCATCGACTTAAGAAGCGCGAGTATGTTTTCAGGGCTGGCCAAGTTCTCCTCGCGCGCACAGCTCCGCCTGGAAAAAAGTGGGTGGGAAAGGCCTCGTCCCAGGAAGAGGAGACGATGACAGCGAACGGTTCGCCAAAACGTTAATCCCAATGGCTATCTCCGCAACACTGAGTGTCCGACGATCCTTTCTGGCTTCGACAGGGGCGCTGGTTGTCATGCTGGTTTCCGCCTACCTGATTGTTGGAGAGCAGTGGTTAATACTGGTCCTTACTACTGGAGTTGGAGCAGTGCTGGCACTGCGGCCAAGCACGACCCTCCTGTTCGTCTTTGCTTTTCTCCCCTTTCAGTCCCTGATCAGTGATGTGTTTGCTCATCAAATCCCAGTGGTCGCTGTTTTCAAAGACATCCTCATGATCGCTGTGCTGTGTTCATTTCTGATCTACCAACTCGCGACGGAGCGTCGTTGGCATTCGAACGCGACCATCCGCCTCATTATGGTTTTTGCAGCGATGTGCGTGATTTATTCCCTGGCAGCTCCCAGCTGGCTTCGGGCAATTTTGCAACTGCGTCCGTTCACACTTTACCCTTTCATTGTGATACTCGTTGCCAATGGATTAAACAGCCGCGAGGAGTTGAGGAGAGTCCTCTACGTCGTTGCGCTCGTAGGAATGATCACCGTTGCGTATGGACTTTTGCAGTATCACTACCTGTTCGACGTGCCTTACAGAATCAGCCGGGGAGAGTTCTCCCTTACTCAACGAATGAGCCGCTTTAGTGAGACGGGCATCATTTCCACCTTTGCCACTCGCCCTGACTTCGGCGGCTATCTCATTCCACTATTCCTGCTCTTGCTCCAAGTAAGGCTCTGGCGGGCTTCCAGCTTCGGGCTTTTTCGAACTGTAGCCCTGGGCGCAGTCATGCTCTGTTTGGTCTTGACTTACAGCCGCACGAGTTGGATGGCTCTGCTGGTTGGACTGTCGGTGATTCTGTACTTGAGAGGCAAACTCAAAGCCACGGTCTATTTGCTGGGTTTGACCGCGTGCTTCTTCTGGTTTTACGAAACCCAGCTTCCTCAGCTGTCACCGGCACTGGCAGAGGCGACCACCAGCGGGTTATCTTTGCAAGAGCGATTTGACTTTTGGCCGCGAGCGATTCGCCTTGCGATGACCAGGCCTTTTGGCGCAGGACTTGGAACGGTCGGAGGCCCCCATATTTTTGAGCCCACCGCCGGAGAGGCTTACGACTTCGACCCGATGGCAGGTGGCAGGAGTTCAGACATCGTACTATCTGTTACTGACAACTCCTTTCTAAAATTATTTGTTCAGGGCGGCCTACCCCTGTTGCTGGTCTTTCTTTTTTTAATGGGGGCAACCTTTGAACTAGCCCGCGACGCCTGCAGAAGCGCCGCGGACCCCTGGTTGCGCGACGTGGCGATCTGGTCGAGCGCCAGTTTCGCTTCTCTCTTGACCATCTTCATGTTCGTTGACTTCATGGAATCGGTACCATCGATCTCAGTCTACTGGTTGGCAATCGGCGCGCTGTGCTGCGTAAAAAAACTGTCTTCGGTAAGAGGAGAATCGGGCCTGCGGCCTCAAGTCGTGACTCATCAATCGTGATTCGCTTGCTCATGCACGGCGCGACTCCTGACCGCTAAGACACTGCCAGCAGTTAGACAGAGAGGCTTACCCACAAGCTTGAGGTACCCATCGTCACTCAGAAGACCTTGACTTCCATGGCGACACCTGTTCTTTTCTCTTGCCAATTCTCCTCGGCTTTCGGCGGCGTTCCACAAACTCTGTTCGATATCGTGAAATACTTGGACAAGAGCCGCTTTGAGCCGATCGTCCTCTGCCCACGCCAGGGCCCCCTCCCCCTCGACCTAGCTGCGGAGGGCATCAGAACCCGGACTGTGGGTACAGGTCAGTATTGGCGTTATACGCCGACCCAACCGCTCGGAACGTTCAGCGATCTATGGGTGGTTGCTCGGGAAATCGCTCGAATCGCACGATCGGAGAACCTCCGCCTTGTTCACACTTTCGATGGGATGGTTTTTTTTGCCGCTTGCCTGGCGAAACTGTATTTCAAAGATTTGAAAGTCCTCTGGCTTGACTGTGGCTGGAACATCTACCGTTATCATTTTCGGTTAGTGATGCGCTGGTGTTTCAGGCATGCAGTCAGGGTCCTCGCTCCCACCCGTCGGCGAATGAAGCAATTGCTGGCGGAGGGACTGGATCACCGTAAGTCCGGAGTTTTACCCTGTGGAACGGATTTTCATATCAGGCCACGCACGCATGCCTTTCCCGAGCCTCCAGCCAACGGCAGGGTTCGGGTCGGGATCATCGGCCGCATCGTTCCTATAAAACGCTTCGAGATGTTTCTCCAAGCAGCACGCATTGTGGCAGACACGAATCCTCAGGTTGAGTTCTCGATCGTTGGCAGCCAAGGGCTCTTCAAACATGAGGTGAAGTATTACCATCGTATCCGTGGCTTGACGAACTCTTTGAACCTGACCGATCGAGTTACTTTCCACGACCCTCCGGAAAACCTTCTCCCCCTTCTAAGCACCTTCGACTTGTTGGTGAGCTCGTCGTACTTAGAGACCTTTGGGAGAACACTGATTGAAGCCATGGCTCTGTCAAAGCCCGTCGTCGCCACGGCGGTAGGAGGTATACCGGAAGTCGTGACCGATGGTGAAACAGGGTTTTTGGTTCCCTCTGGCGACGTAGCAACAATGGCAGAGAGAATATCAAGACTTGTTGAGGACGCTGGTTTGCGAGAGGTCATGGGCCAAAGGGGCAAGGATCGGGTTTTGAGATATTTCGACATCCGCTGTGTTACGCGAAAGTGGGAAGCGTTGTATACAGAGCTTCTGCAGGGTTCAGCTGGACCCAATGAAAGTCCCAAAGACGGAGCGGTGGAAGACCGGGATGACAGCGAGCGACCTCATACGCCGCCTAGATTTAAGCAGCCTGATCGATAAAGTCATCTGAGTGTGCCATCGGGTCTCTAGAGTTAGGCGCGGCTCTCATCTGCATTCCTTTGAGCCCCAGGTTTTCCCTGTCATACAAAACCCCAGAATTTTGTTTTTGGCCAGACTTTCACGGCTGCGACTGAAGGCTGCAGAATCTAAAATCTGAAATCTCAGATTGCAAATCTCAAAGCAACAATCCGAAATCCGCATTCCGCATTTAGTCGCGCTGTGTCTCTTGCTTGGAGCCGTCTCAAGGCCTCAACTCTGCTTCTGAACTTGGCAATTTTGTGAACTTCTTCGCCAGCCAGCGGTCCTAGGGCGTAATCGTCGCTATTACGTCCAGCATTTCCATCCACTAGTTCAAATCGGAAGTCTTCTCGATGAAAAGGTACGCCTATTTCTGCGTCTCCAGCGACGCTGATCCAGACTTCAATCCGCCCTACTCGGTTGTTCCGTCTCAGCAACACGAGTCGATTTGGCGGGGCATTTTCGAAGGCATCCCGATCCTGCGCCGTCGTCTGAAGGAGACAGATTTTGTGTTGAAGCATGGTCCGTTGCCCATCAGCTGGCTGTTACGAGCTGACCGGCAAATCCATCAACTTTATGGAGACGCGAGTTTCTGCTTCAAACAATTCGACGACCTCTGGAAAAGCGAACAAGGGCAGGGCAGTGAAATTGGATGGCATCCCCACTTGCACCGGTGGAACAGACTCGCGGGCCACTGGGCCGAGTATCTGGATCAAGATGACGATCTTGAGATATTGGCCGAGTGCCTCCACTCCCTGCGACAATGCACGACTATCAATGTGGTACGCACGGGATGGGGCTATCACTCCAATGCCCTGATGGAGCTGTTTGACAAAGAAGGGCTGCTGGTCGACGCATCAGCCATTCCCGGCTCGGTTCAGAGTGGAAGCTGGCACCATGACTGGAGAGGTGCACCCCGAACGCCATACTCCCCGTCCAAACTGGATTACCGTTATCCGGCCGAGTCTCTGGCAGACGCCTTGAATATTCTTGTAATGCCTACGCTGGTAAGAACGTTGCCCCCGGGGCTTCAAGGCCTTCGCTACGGTCTGCGTAAACTCAGGGCAATCTCTAGCTCTTGCGCTGACCTTACGGATTGGGAGAGTTCCCGATACCAGGGCGTCAGGATAACAAGCGCGTGCCCGCCGTTCTCCGAAGCTTTCCAACAAACTTTGGCCGCGTCTTCTCAGAACGGCTCTGCGTTCTTGAACGTCTACTTTCATCCTGACGAGCTTTCCTCTCCGAGAGCACTGAATCATTTTCTTCGCAATCTCGAGAACACCTCTCGCCTCGCTGAGCGAATGGGTTGGACCTTATTGCCCACAACACTTGGCGTCGCAGCCTCCGTAGTTAGATCCGAGGTCAGTGTTCCGGGGAAACTAGAAAGTGACCAAAGCCGGGTCGCTATTCCAGCGTTTCCAGCAGTGATTCCAAACGATTGATCTCCTGATTTAGGATCCTCATAATTGTGCAGACCGATCGGACAGCGCAGGCTTTTCAAATCCAGCCGGCCACGGAAATTCCTGCCGCATGGCTTGAAGACTCTTATCAACGAATGTTCCCGGAAAGAGCGGCATTCCTCAGGTCGCACTGGCGATGGCTATACAGAGTCGGGACCTACAAGGGTATTCGCTCCCCCTTGGTCGCCACGCTTGGAGATCAAGTGATCGGTCATGCCGGGATGATACCCGTTACCCTGTGCCGCAACGGTGAGGAGCGCACAGCGATTTGGCTAGTGGATTTTGCGATTCTGCCTGAATACCAACGGGCAGGTATCGGCATGAGCCTGACTCACGCCTGCATGTCAGCCTGCTCACTATGCTTGGGCTTTTGCAACGAGCGATCACTCGGCATGGTATTGAAATGCGGCTGGGGCTTGCATCGACACACTCGCAGCTTCCAATTGCTCTTGCGGCCAGACCACCACCTCTGCTTTCAAAAACCGATGGGAATGGCACTCGGCACCTTGGCTGGCTTTGCCACGCGTGCGGTCTGGCATGTACGCGTATTGTCGCCGCCAAGGCTTTCTGTCTCACTAGCCACCCCCGCTTCCATGACTCCTTTCGCCGGGCCAAAAGCCTGTTCCGCTCTTCATGTTTCTCGTTCGCCCCACTTCCTCCGCTGGCGGATCTCAACACATCCCAGCTCTCATGAATATCTCGTTCTTCAGGGTCCAACGGGAGTTAACGAAGGATACGCAGCCATAGCGCGGCTGGTTGATGATGGAGGATGTCGCCGTCTCCATCTCCTGGCGTTGCAGGCCGAGCCAGTGAATCGCAAAAAGCTGTCTCAGTTCTTTGCTAGCATTATCCGATATGCCCTTCACGAAGACATCCACGTCATTGTGCTTGTCACCAGCGACTCGGTGATCGCCCAGATAGCCAAGTGGTGGCTCCCTATCTCAAAACGTCTTCGCTTTGTAAGCCATGCAGAGGATCCTGCGGGCAAGGAGTTCTTAAGTGGGACCGACCACTGGTGGGAGTACATCGATAACGATTTTGATCTGACTTACACATCGCGCTTCGCCAAGGGGGTGCCCTCTTCCCCGTAGGAGCTGTTCCCCTCACCCTGCCTTTGGCACCCTCTCCCCAGGGGAAAGGGAAGCTGTGAATTAATTGAGCGAGGGCCTGGAGCGCGTCTCCCAAGATGCGGGACGACCGAAGCTTCCCCGCTGACCCACAAATTCTTTCACAACTTCAGAGGCTGGCGGTGAGGGCCTTTGCCACTGAATCATGCAGAGATCAACAGCTTCATGCCACTGCTCTCAAAGAGGGCAATTGGGATATCAACCATGTGCGGCATCTGTGGCGTTTTTGAATACCAGTCGGGCGAGCCGGTGAGTCCAGAGCAACTTCACCGGATGAATGACACGCTTCAGCATCGAGGGCCCGATGACGAAGGTTACTACACAACCGCCGGTGTTGGTTTGGCCATGCGGCGTCTGAGCATTATTGACATCGCTGGCGGGCACCAACCTATCAGCAACGAGGACCAGTCGATTTGGGCTGTTTTCAACGGCGAAATCTACAATTACCAGAAACTGCGCGAACAACTCCTTCGCAAGGGTCACCAGTTGCAAACACGCAGCGACACGGAAGTCATTTTGCACCTCTATGAGGACCATGGCATCAGTTTTGTAGAACACCTCGACGGTATGTTCGCCTTGGCGATCTATGACGGGAGAGCCGAGACTTCAATGAACGGTCACTCTCTGGACCGGCCAGGCCGTCTCTTGCTGGCTCGGGACCGCCTCGGCAAGAAGCCTCTCTATTACGCCGATCTATCCGGAGCCCTAATCTTTGGATCTGAACTCAAACCGATCTTGCAGCACCCGCGGGTAAGCAAGGATTTGGATGAGGGGGCTCTGCATCACTACCTTTCACTCATGGTGGTTCCGGCACCCTACAGTATTTACCACGGCATCCGCAAATTGCCGGCTGGCAGCATGCTGCGGTGCGATGCCAGCGGTGTACAGATTCACCGCTATTGGAATTACCTGCAGTTTGTTGACCGCCGTAACGTCTCCGAGCAGCAGGCATTGGCTGAAATTCGTCGGCTGCTGTTTACCGCGGTAGAAAAGCGCCTGGAAGCCGAGGTGCCGGTCGGAGCCTTTCTCAGCGGCGGCCTCGATTCCAGCACCGTCGTCGCCATCATGAGCCGGCTGCGGCCAGAGCCCGTTCAAACGTTTTCCATCGGCTTTGACGGACCCGACACTCACAATGAGTTGCCTTACGCTCGTTCCCTGGCGGAGTACTACCATACCAGCCATCATGAGTTTTTGGTTAACCCCAACATCGTTCAAACCATCGAAGAGATCGTTCACTATGCAGACGAGCCTTTTGCTATCTCTTCTGCCATTCCAACTCTTCTCTTGTCAAAGGCCGCTCGTCAGCATGTGACGGTGGTCCTGACCGGTGACGGAGGCGACGAAGCCTTTGGCGGCTATCCGCACTATTTGTATGAGCGCTGGGGCGAAGCCTACCGGCACTTGCCTGTTGCTGCGGATTGGCTCTTGTTGAAGTCGGCTCGCCTCTTAGGGGGCGGAGTAGACCAGCGGTTAGGGCATCTCCGCAGCCAGATCGTCCGGTTCACGGGCCATGTCCGCTCCGGCTTGGGCCAGCGGCGTCTCGGCTGGTCCAGCGGGTTCTCAGAGACTGAAAAAGAAAGGCTCTATGCGCACAGAAACTCAAACGTCTCCAGACTTCCGCCCACGACCGCTTTTATAGAGAAACTTTTACAGACGAGAGCTCAAGCCAGCGCCGTCCAATCCCCCTTAGGAGCGGGGGCGGAACGCGGCGGCGTCCCACTGGAGCCTGTTTTGCAGCAGAACTGTGTGGATGTTTTGTTGTGGCTCGCTGACGAAATGCTCGCCAAAGTGGATCGCATGACGATGGCAGCTTCCGTCGAGGCACGCTGTCCCTTGGTCGATTGGCGACTGTTTGAGTATATGGCCGGTCTTCCCTTCAGCTTGAAGATTCCAGGCTCGCGAACGTGCAACCTAAAGCATCTTTTACGCCAGGCAGTGGCAGACTTACTCCCGAACGACCTTTTGCAGCGCCCGAAGCATGGTTTTAACGTCCCGCTGGACGCCTGGTTTCGTAACGGCGCCAGAAAATACCTGGAGGCAACTCTGAGTCCAGAGCGGGTGCGGCGCCGCGGTCTCTTTGATTGCAACGAAGTGTCTGCTCTGATGGCTCGACACCAGCAGCAGCAAATCAATGCCGGCAACCGGCTGTACGCTCTGCTGGTGTTTGAAACCTGGGCCCAGAAGTACTTGTGAAATGCGCATTGGGATTGACGCTTCCAATCTTCGAACGGGCGGCGGCTTGACGCATCTCCGAGAACTGCTGGAGGCCGCCGAACCTCGGCGACACAACATAGAACAGGTCGTCATCTGGGCAGGACAAACGACGCTGGAGCAGCTTCCCTGCAGATGCTGGTTGAATCGTGTCCACGAGCCTTTGCTCGATGAGTTCTTGCCTGTCCGACTCTACTGGCAGCAAGTCAAGCTACCTCAACTAGCAAGCCGATGCTGTGATCTTCTCTTCGTTCCCGGAGGATCCTACAGAGGGAACTCCAGGCCATTTGTGACGATGTCGCGGAATCTGCTCCCATTCGAGGCGGGCGAAAGACGTCGATACGGCGTCTCCTGGATGTTTATCAAGCTTCTCTTGCTGCGGTTCAGCCAGAGCCAAAGCCTCTACGGCGCAGACGGGGTGATCTTTCTCACGAAGTACGCTCATTCGATAGTGAAGCAGACGACAGGCCTGAACGGATCGCAACCGATCATTCCGCACGGCGTCAGGGAGCATTTCTTTCTGATGCCGAGGCTGCAAAGGCCAGCGAGCGACTATTCCAAGGACGACCCTTTCCGGTTCCTCTATGTCTCAACGATCGATGTCTACAAACACCAGTGGCACGTGGTCGAAGCCGTGGCAAGACTCCGAGAGAAGGGACTTCCACTTGCTTTAGAGCTGGTTGGCCCGGCGTATCCGCCCGCGTTGCGTCGCTTAAATGCAGTCATCGAGCGCGTTGACCCGCAAAGAGAGTTCATCCATTACCGCGGGCCAATCACTCACGCAGACTTGGTAGGCATCTACCATCAGGCCGACGGATTCGTCTTTGCTTCGAGTTGCGAAAATATGCCGAACATCGTGCTGGAGGCCATGGCGTCTGGCCTTCCCATTGCCTGCTCTGACCGTGGCCCTATGCCGGAGATCCTCGGTGGCGGCGGGATCTACTTCGACCCCGAGGAACCTAGCGAAATCGCGCAGGCCCTGGATCTCTTACTGAATTGCCCCTCTCTGCGCAAGGATTGCTCCTCTCTGGCTTACCAACGTGCGCAACGGTATTCTTGGAAGTATTGCGCTCGACAGACCTTCTCCTACTTGGTTGAGGTGATTCAAACCACCCAGGCGCAACATCAGGGTGGCACCTCCAAAAGGAGGCATGAAGAAACGTGTCAGGTGTCAGGTCGCTCCGCGCCACCCTTTTTTTAACGGGAATCATTTTCATCCTTGGTGGTGCCGTGCAGCGGCATGGATAGGGCCCTTTGAAAATACTCGTGCTAGGCGCAACCGGTATGCTGGGTCACAAAATGTTCCAGGTCTTGAGGGGCCGGTTTCCCGACACATTTGGCTCAATCCGAGGCTCTCTGAGCGATCAACCTCTTCGAAAGGTTGATTTGTTTCATCACGGAAACGTGATCGAACGCCTGAATGCCGAGGACCCGAAACGATTTCGAGAAGTATTGTGCGATCTGCGACCTCAAGTGGTAGTCAACTGCATCGGTGTCATCAAGCAACGCCCTCAGGCCAAGCAAGCGATCCCTTCCATCTTCTTGAATGCCTTGTTGCCACACCAACTATCTGAGACCTGCAAGATCTGGGGTGGACGGATCATCCACTTCAGTACGGATTGTGTTTTTGCTGGAAAGCGCGGCGGCTACCTCGAGGACGACCTATCCGATGCTGAAGATCTCTACGGGAAGACCAAGTATCTTGGTGAACTCGTCA
Source organism: Acidobacteriota bacterium (assembly GCA_022616615.1). GTDB lineage: Bacteria > Acidobacteriota > Terriglobia > Versatilivoradales > Versatilivoraceae > VFZK01. The sequence continues at coordinate 4,833 of JAKEER010000197.1, read as the reverse complement.
CTGAAAAGGCAGTAACGTTGCGCACCTCGATTATCGGAAGAGAGCTATTCCCCAGTGGGTCGCTTCTGGAGTGGTTTCTGGGTCAAGGGCATACCCGAGTCTTTGGATATAAGGGAGCCTTGTATTCCGGCGTGACTACCAACCATTTAGCTGAGGTCGTCGGCAACATTATTGAAAACCATGCTGCTCTGTCCGGCCTCTATCACGTCACCAGCGAGACCATTTCCAAGTACGAGCTCCTCTGTCTGCTTCGCGAGGCCTTCGGGGTCAATGTTGAGATCCTACTGGACGAGACCGTTTGCTGCAATCGGAGCATGAACGGCGACAAATTTCGCCAAGCCACGGGCTATCGATGCCCACCCTGGCCAGAATTGATTGGACAATTGGTTAGTGATCCCACCCATTATCAAAATTGGAAAACTAAAGATGAAACCTTTAGACGATAAGCGAATCCTCGTCACCGGTGGAACCGGTTCGCTAGGCAAAGTTCTGGTGCGCCGATTGCTTGCGTGCGAAATGGGCAACCCCGTCAAGATCATCGTCTTCTCCCGCGACGAAGCCAAGCAGCACTTTATGCGCATGGAATACCAACACAAGGTCGCCGCCACAGACGAAATCATCTACCAAAATTTTCGGCAAAAGCTGGAATTTCGCATCGGAGATGTACGGGACTTTCACAGCATCGCCGCTGTGCTCCGGGGAGCCGATGTGGTCTTCAACGCGGCCGCACTCAAGCAGGTCCCCACTTGTGAGTATTTTCCTTGGGAAGCGGTCCAGACCAACATCAGCGGTCCGGAGAACCTGATCCGTGCGATTCAAGAACACCGTCTTCCGATCGAAACCGTGGTGGGCATTTCCACGGATAAGGCTTGCAAACCCATCAACACCATGGGTATGACCAAAGCCATTCAGGAGCGAGTCTTTATTCAGGCCAATATGCGATGTCAGGGCACGCGATTTCTCTGTGCGCGGTACGGCAATGTGCTGGCCTCGCGAGGTTCCGTCATCCCGTTGTTTCACGACCAAATCCTGAATGGTGGGCCGGTTACGATTACGACTCCCGATATGACTCGCTTTCTCCTGACCCTTGATGATGCGGTGGACACCATCTTCGCCGCCGTGAAATGGGGATTGCCTGGTGATACGTTCGTGCCGAGAGCCCCTTCCGCATTAGTCGCCGATATCGCGACCGCGCTGATCGGCGACCGGCAGATCAGCCTGAAAATGATCGGTATCCGCCCGGGCGAGAAAATACACGAGAGCCTCATCAGTGAAGAAGAAGCGCTGAGAACAGTGGCCTGCCACCGATGGTTTGCAATTTTGCCGATGCTGCCTGAAGTCCGCGGCGATCGGCTCGGTTCCGGCGCTCTCGCCAAAGAATACAGTTCCGCCGACACGGTGATGACTCTGAAAGAAACGACAGCAATGCTAAGGCAAAACGGTCTCCTGCTAGAAGACGTGCCAGCCGAATCCGTGGAGACGCACCGGTGAAGATCATGACGATCCTCGGCACGAGGCCAGAGATCATTCGCCTAAGCTTGGTCATCAAGCTCCTGGATCAGTACGCCAATCATATCCTGGTGCACACGGGACAGAATTATGATGACCGCCTGAATGGTCTGTTCTTCAGGGAACTCGGGATCAGAGAACCCGATGCGTTCCTGGGTGTTCGAGGAGATGGATTTGCTGACCAGGTAGGACAGATTTTGGCAAAAAGTGAGCCCCTGTTTATGGAGCATCGTCCGGATCGGCTTCTGATTCTCGGTGACACCAACAGTGGCTTGACGGCCCTCGTAGCTCGCCGCCTTGGCATTCCCGTTTACCATATGGAAGCCGGAAATCGCTGCTATGACGACCGACTGCCGGAAGAAGTCAACCGACGGGTCATCGATCACTCCAGCAGCGTCCTGATGCCCTATACGCAGCGGAGCCGCGAAAATCTTCTGAGGGAAGGCTTCGAAGGTCATCGGATTTTCGTTATTGGCAATCCGATCAACGAGGTCATGCAATGCTATAGCGGTCAAATTGCAGCCAGTGCCGCTCTGGCTCACTATGGACTCGAACGAAGGAGCTTTTTCTTAGTCACGCTCCATCGGGCTGAAAACGTCGACGTTGAAGAGCGCCTGCGCAGCCTCATCGAAGCTTTCGCTTTGCTATACAAAGAGCATGGATTTCCAGTAGTGTGCTCTCTTCATCCTCGAACCCGGTCGAAAATAGCCGCCTTCCACATCAATCTTAATCAGGCTGGCTTGCGTTTCGTTGAACCACTGGGGTTCTTTGATTTTGTTCGGCTGGAGCAGGAAGCATTCTGCCTTTTGTCGGATAGCGGCACGGTACAAGAGGAAGCATGCATTCTGGGTGTTCCCAATGTGACGATACGTGAGGTTACGGAGCGGCCAGAGACCATCGAATGCGGGTCAAACGTATTGACAGGTTGTGACCCTGAGAGGATTGTCAAACTGGTCAGCTTCGTAACCCAGGAGAGACATTCCTGGCAGCCACCCACCGAATATCTGGCGACGAATGTTGCGACCAAAGTTTGCCGCGTCGTGCTGGGCTTCCGTATCCCAGACCTGGCTGAACAAGCTTGGTTCGCAAGGCCTGGAAAGATGCTTCCAGAGCCGTTGGATCGTTCTGAGGCTGTCTCTCAGTAGGTGATTTGGTTCAGAGGCGACGATGCGCATTCTCATTCTGGTGGACTGCTATTATCCGAGTTCTAAGTCGGGCGCCAAACTCATTCATGACTTGGCCGCTGAACTCCTTCGACAAGGAAACGCGGTCATTGTCGCCACTCCGTCTGAATTCGCGAAGAATGCGCTCGAACTTTCGGTGGAAGAGGGTTTGCTGATCGCCCGCATCAAGACCGGACGAATTAAGGGAGCCTCGAAAGTGCTCCGAGGGTTACGGGAAGTGCGCCTATCTGTGACTTTGTGGCGTAAAGGAAGAAACTTCTTTCTCAGGCATCCCTGTGAATTGATCGTTTTCTACTCACCGACCATTTTCTTTGGCGCTCTGGTTCGAAAATTGAAGTCACTGTGGGGGTGCCCAGCCTACCTGATTTTGCGCGATATTTTCCCGCAATGGGCAGTGGACGCCGGAGTGTTGCGAAGGGGATCGGGATACCGTTTCTTGCGGACTAAAGAACTAGACCAATATGCTGCGGCAGACATCATTGGCGTTCAGTCTCCTGCTAACTTGGAATACTTCGCCAGACAGTTACCGGGCAACGACTACAATCTTGAAGTTCTTTATAACTGGATGAGCCTGGAAGAGAGCAACTGCCCATACTCAAGTTACCGAAGCCAGCTAGGCTTGCAGGACAAAGTTGTGTTTTTCTACGGAGGAAATATTGGCACTGCGCAGGACATGGATAACATCATTCGTCTAGCCTGGAACCTTCGCAGCGAGCCGCACATCTGTTTTCTGCTTGTCGGAGATGGCAGCGAAGTGGAGCGTCTCAAGGCACTCATCCAAGAAAGAAGTCTGACCAATATAGGTCTCCTTCCGGCAGTGGGGCAGGCGGAGTACCTAACCATGCTTTCGGAGTTCGATGTCGGGCTCGTCTCCTTGGATCGAAGACTGCAAACGCAAAACTTTCCAGGAAAGGTATTGGGCTATATGCATGCTTCACTGCCGATTCTGGCCAGCCTCAATCCCGGTAATGACCTGAAAGACCTGTTGGAGGAGCGCAACGCAGGATTGTGCTGCATTAACGGTGACGATGAAGCCTTTCAAAACCACGCGCTGGCATTAGCGCGCGATGCGGACCTTCGCAGGACCCACGGTCAAAACGCGCGCCGGCTTTTGGAACATCATTTTTCAGTTACTTCTGCCGTAAAACAAATCCTGGCTCACTTTCAGAAACCTCCCGCTTTCTCGTGTGAAGCAGGCGGCGCTCGCTGGAGTCCTTCTTAGCGGCGTCTGTGTAAGGTGGGTCATGGATTCCTCCTCTGAAGCAATCTCTATGGGGTCGCCCGGCGCGGGAAAACCGCACACCGGTAAATATGGGGAATCAACCTCATCGCGACAATGGGGAGGCTGGCCCGGCCTGCCCCTTCTTGCCCACTAATCATTGATATTTTCTCTGGTCGTGGCGCCGCGCGCAGCATCAGTGGTTCTTCCGAAAACGAGTTCATGTTAACAACAGCCAGACCCTGGGTTGAGAGCTGCTTGGAGCGATTCCGAGAACGGAATCGGCGGCTCAACGAGCGCTTCTTCCCGCCGAGTCTGCCGCGCTATGGAACCCGGTTTCGGCAATTGGTGGAGGCGTTCTCAGCAGACACCCAGGCCCTACTCCATCTGGGAGCAGGGGATGTCGATCTGGAACCGCTTTTGAATGGAAACCTCCCGAAACCCCGTTTGTTTGCGCTAGACATGAGCCAAGCTAGTCTGTGCGCAAATCAAAGCCGGCTCCGAGTCTGCGGCGATGCCGGGATCTTGCCTCTGCCTTCAGACTCGATCGACCTGATTGTTTCTGAGCATGTTTTCGAGCACTTCCCTCATCCTCTTGATTGTCTACGCGAATGCTTTCGGGTCCTTAAGAGTGGGGGGAAGTTGTTGGTAAGCGGACCGAACGGCTGGTCCTATATTGCACTGGCCGCGCGCCTGAGTCCCCTGCATTTCCATAACTTGATCCGCAGATTAGGAACACCGTCGGCTGCCCAACCGGTCGACGGCTTCCCCACATTCTACCGTTTCAGTAGCCCCAAGACTATGCGTCGGCTGGCCCGCAAGGTGGGTTTTCAGGTGATAAGTTTGGAGACATTCGTGGGCGAGCCTTATTACACGACGTTTCTGCCTCTGCTGCATTCGGCTTTTATTGCATACCACTTG
>JAKEER010000918.1 GCA_022616615.1 Acidobacteriota bacterium | reverse complement strand
GTGCGCACCTACCGGGTTGCCATCAAGACAGACGAGGGCAAAGTCCTCTCGATTCAAACCAACTTGCCGCTCTCTGCAATTGAAGGAAAGCAATCCGCCGCCCTGCTGCTCGAATCCCGACAGCTGAAGCCTGGCGACTACGTCGTCACCCTGCTGGGAACGAACTCCGCTGGGCAGGAGCGAGAGTTGGCCGAATATGTCTTGCGCTTGGTGCAAAAACGGTAACGTTGCACTCGTGAGAGAGTTTGTGTCAAGAATCCGAGGCACCTTGGGCTCGGACCTGTCCTGCGAGCAGTCGACGGCCTGTGGTTGTCTATGTTCAGTTGCCACTGCCAAACTTCTGATGTCCCTTCAGCCATCCAGCCCTCATTAATGAGCGACAAGTAAGTCGCACCGGATCGCTTCCTATCCCACCAGTCTTTCCGCGACCAAGCCTGAGCCAGCCATAGAGATTGCCTCTGAAGGAACCCAAGGGCTTTTTGTTCTGGCTGAAATACTTTTGACGAATTGACACTCAGAGATAAGGAAGAACCCCGACCGATTTCTGCCTGGATCAGTAGGAGTTTTCTGACTCACACCTGAGTGTGCGGAAGCGAGAGTTGTGGATGAGGTCGTCTACGTTAGGCAGTGAAATCTGGTAGTGGTTCAGGGCACCGAAGGCAACGGTAGGGAAGCCCAGGCTGGAACTCGAGCACTGCGCTCCGACCGGATGGCGTCCGTAGGGCAATCGGAACTTTTTCACACCTCCACCGAATCAACTGGGCAAAGGAGCACGCTATGTGGATCAACCGAATCCTTTCGATCATTCTTCTCGCCGCGGCAGTGCAGGTGACTCTGGCGGAAAAGAAACCACTGAGAAATGAAGACATCATTCAAATGACAAAGGCGGAGTTTGATGAAGAAACCATCGTCAAGGCGATCGAAGCCAATGATCCTGCCTTCGACGTGTCCGTTGACGCACTGATCGCGCTCAAGAACGAGGGAGTGAGGCAGAAGGTGATTTCGGCCATGCTCGAACGCGCAAGCCGTCAAAAAGCTCCAGCAACCAACCAGAATCAACCCCCAAATGAGTCTCCGCCGCCAGCAGAGAGGCGTGTGCTGGGAGACAAAGACAAGCCCGCAAGCAATTCCCATCTTCCAACGATTTACGTCGAAGAAGTTTCCAGCGAAGGATCGATCATGGCTTCCTCAGACACGACCCTGGAGGCAATGAAGACGCTCCAGCAAAAAGGGATGAACGTTGTCACCCACCGCGACAAGGCAGAGTACATTCTGCAAATCACTCGCCAGCTGGGGAAGAAATCGTGGAGGAAAGACACCAAGCCGGTTGTATCCAATCGCGAGGGCAAAGTTGTCTACGCCAACAGCACACGCTCGGTTGGCGGCGGGATGGGAGATGTCGCGGATCACGTTCGGAAACACCATGAGTGAAAAGCGTGACAGCCCAACTCGCGGCCAAAGACAAGAGCCCGCAGGCTTTTCGTCACAACGGCCCACGACCGGGGCCCGCGCGGTACTCGTAGCTAACAAGGGTGGAAGTCAAGGGGCGGCAACCCTTGACGCGTGAGAGCAACGGGACATTTCCCCTGCCTGAGGAGACAACGATGCGAAAGGATATCTTCCTGCTTCTAGTAGTACTGACCGGACTCTGCTTAGGCAGCCTTCGAATTGCCCTCAGCGCAGAGTTACCCAAGACCGTAAAGGAAAGGATCAAACAGACTCTATTCGCCCGGTATGACCAAAAGAACCTCAACGTGATGCGTGACAAAATCCTGGTAACTATGCTCAAGGGTTCCGGCGGAGATTTTCTCGATTACTCGATTAACTACGACCATTTTCATCCTTCCTACCGGAAAGAATCCTGGCCAGACAAATACAGGCGCCGCAACCTGCTCGACGAGCAAACGACTGAGGAGGTCGAGTCAGGCGCCGAACTCACCGATCCGCTCGCCCTTGGTGAAATGGTGCGAGTGAGAAAGTTCTATGTTGCGGCGAACAAGGCGGGCGACTTGTGGATCGACTTTTATCTCGCTGCTTTGGATGGCAAGCGGGTCGCGCGAATGCAATACCGGTACTCCGACGGAGGCACGGGGTTGCAGCACAAACTGGACTTCGGAGTTCACTTTCGCTTCCTCATCCCTTCCGTCCAGGCCTTTAAGGGAAGCGAAGCTGTCGAAGGAGGGGAGAAGGACTATTGCGACGCGATCAGCCAAGTCATTGGCCAATATTTTCTTCCGACGGATGAGTACCATCGTGCCAAGCGAACCGAAGCAGAGACAGCCCACTCCAAGAAGTCTGTCAACATTCAACCGGGAATGACGGAAGAGGAACTCCTGAAAGCCTGGGAGAACCTCAAAAGAGAATCCAGTTTGGCAGCAAGATCATTCTTAAATACGAAGACATCTCTGTAGAACTGGAGGACAAGAAGGTCGTTCAGGTGAAAGTGAACTGAGACTGGAGGCAGACCCGCGAGAAGATGGGTCCCTCAAGCAGCCAAGCCACAGGAATCACGACCAGCGTCTCGTCTTGACGATCAACTGTTGCGCCGGAGACGCTCAGGCACAGATGGCCCATCCGGACCAGACTTCGAGTCCCACGAACCAGCATTACTTATTTAGCTCGGTGGGGTGAACTCCATGCTAAGGCGCTCTCTGCATCTTGTTTCTGCAATCTGCTGGCTCTGCTTCACGGCTTCGACGGCATCGAGCCAGGCCTCCTTCGATTTCGTACCCAACACTGCACCCTGGCAAGCTGCCGGAGGCTTGGCAACCGGGGAGTTGAATGGAGATGGTTTCACAGATGTTGTCGGGACTTCCCTCTTTCCCACTCAAATCTATATCGGCTTCGGTGATGGGCGCGGAAGATTCCGCTTCGGGTCTGCTCTCGATTATCAGGCTTCGAGAGTTAGCCTGAGCGATTTCAACCAGGACGGGAAACTTGACTTGGCCGCAACTACGCTCAGCGGGCTCAGGGTGTTTGTGGGAGACGGCCGGGGCGGATTCGTTCTCTCTGACTCTTATAGCTATTTCTGGGGAGGGCCTTCCCCAATTGTCGCTAGGGACATGAATGGAGACGGCAAGACCGATCTAGTCATCGGGCTCCGTGGGTTTTCCTTGTTTCGCGGCGATGGGACAGGGAGGTTTCAGGGGCTCGGAGACTTCCAAACCAGCCAGGACCGCGAGACTTCCGACTTGGTTGTGTTTGACTTCGATCAGGATGGCAGGGTCGATGTCGCTCACCTGGATGTGGAAGCTGGGCGGATCGTGGTCTCTCGACAGGTGGCTTCAGGGGGCTTTTCGCCCTCGGCAACACTTTCTGGGAGTCTTCGATCAAAAGGCTCTCTGGTCCTGGGAGACTTTAACCGGGACGGTAATCTGGACCTTGCCGCCAATGGTCCGGCGGCTGTGACGGTCTTCCTTGGCAACGGGAACGGTACCTTCTCTTCAGGCACACGTTTCACTACCCCTAACCTTGACCCGAGTGCGGTCTCCAGCCTCGCTGCAGCTCACATTGATTCTGGCGGAAACCTCGATCTCATCCTCACTGGAACAGCGCTGAATCTGCCCGCCGACCAGGCCACCGAGGCGTTCTTCGGCGACGGACGTGGTGGCTTTCGGCGCGAACTGATGGCTGGGGTCGGCGGCCAGTACATTAGAGCAGCGGACGTCGATGGCAATGCGGCAGTTGACTTTGCCATCGCGTCTGCACATCGCTCTCTCGCCGTGATCGTTCCTGGTTCCAGAGGGAAACCCAAATGCGCGCTGTGGATGAGACGGGTCGTCCGAGGTGATCGCCAGCTCTCTGAAAATCTTTACCCGGCGAACATGGGCCGCTACCCGGTTGCGTGCCATCTTGTGCGGAGAGGGGAGCTCAGGCTCGTAGTGAAGCACGCCAGTGCTTCCGCGTCCCGTTCTAATTGGTAAAGGGCATGGGTGTTTCAGTGCCACGGGCGTGGCGCACTACTAGCGGGGAAACGGCGGCCTCCTGCTGCTGCACGTCTCGCTACGTCAGTTTCGATTGCACCCCCTCTCCTTCCCCTCCTTGCTGAACCTTGACATCTGATGTTTGATGCGCGATGGTCAAGGCCATGAGAACCACATTAGACATCGACGAAGACATTCTAGCGGCAGCTAAGGAACTGGCCCGCCAGAGAGGGCTTCCGGCTGGCAAGGTCCTTTCCAATCTCGCCAGAAAAGGACTCTCCAGGAACAAAAGAAGCAGGACGCGCAACGGAGTGTCTCTGTTTCCCGCTCGGCCCCGGGCGGTTGTCACCCTCGAGTTGGTTAATCGTCTGCAGGATGAACGACCGTGAACACCTACCTGCTGGACGTTAATGTCCTGCCGGCGTTATTTGATCCAAACCACGTGATGCACGAGGCGAGCCGGCTGACATCCGCAATTACCCTCGCTGGCGCTTCGGGCTATCAAGGCAGTCGTCTCCGGGACATCCAGGGCTCCAGCCCGCGGCTGGTTAGATTAGAGATTGGCGGCGTTGTTTCCTGCGCTCACTCAAGCTCTGGATCGCCTTCCTCAAGCAAACGCTGGAGGAACATCCGGTCCAGTTCATCTTTGGCCCCCGGAGCTTGCTTCAGCTTCCAAAGCAACCGGGCGCTGGCAAAAGGAATTGGAACGCCTTCTACGGTGCTCCACAGAACCTGTGTTTTGGCTTCCTCGTAGTCCACTCCACACGCCACACTCATCAGGTCCACCACAATTTCATCCGCCACTCTCACCACCTGGTACTCTTCGAGATCGGTGTCCCGCACGTTGAGAACGGCCTGGTCCGGGAGGACACTGAGAGCCTGGCGAACTCGCTCGATATTTTCAGCGGAAGGATTTAGGAGCAGGTCGATGTCTTCGGTGACCCTGACGAATCCGTGGTGAATGACGGCCATGCCGCCGATTCGGCAGGAGTATCAGAGGGAATTGAACTGTTCCACACTCAGACCTGCCTGGCGGACCAGTTTGCGGAGCAGGCCTGGCCCCAGCTCTGCGTGCTGCGGCACGGATAACGTCCATTGAAAGCCAGGCTTGGTCAGCATCAGATGAGACCTTTCTGCCTGGCCACCAACCAGCCCGCCCTTTGAAGTTTGCGAACTGCATCAGCGCCGGAACAGGGTTGCAAGCTCTTGCTCATCAGACAGCCACTTCAACCAGCTGCGCGGGATCGAAAGCGTGCTTCGATTCCATGACCTCGAGCCAGCCCGCGATCGCCTCCTTGATATTGACGATTGCCTCTTCCCGCGTTCTTCCTTGAGATAGGCAGCCCGGGAGAGCGGGAACCTCAGCCGTGTAGAAACCCGCTTCGTCCTGCTCAATCACAACCTTCAGCTTCATGACGGTCTCCCGCGTGATACTTGGTGTCTGGATCTTCGTAAAATTGTACCGCAAGACGCCGGATGCAAGCTCTCGTTTTTCTGATACGCTGCCGGCGCTGCAGGGTGAGAACCTCCTGTAGGCTGGCGTACCGTGTCGCTCAGGTAAAAGCGAATTCAGCCTTTCAGCTTTCCGGTTATTGAGCTCGGTCTGGACCCAAGCAGCACACGTCGGGGGTTCCTGCTTCTTGAGGCTTCCAGCCGACCCGGCGGCAAAGTTTTCTGGCCCGGCTTGACGTGGCCCCACACGTGCTATGATTCACAGCTGAGGTTTCTATTGATGACTGTTCAAACTGCAGAGTATCTTGACGCCATTGCTCACCTCCCCCCAGGCAGCAAGCTGACGTTTTATGAAATCAGCTGGCAGCAGTACGAGCAGCTGCTTAGTCAATTGGGCGACGCGGCTTCTCCTCGCGTCAGTTACGACAGTGGCCGTCTAGACGTTATGAGTCCTTCCAGCAAGCACGAGAAGCTGAAAAACGTTTTGCATGATCTCGTGCTGATCCTGAGCGATGAACTTGATCTCGATGTTCTCAGCCTGGGATCAGTTACGCTGAAGGTTGAACCCAAGGGAAAAGGCGTCGAAGGCGACGATTGTTTCTATGTCCAGCGCGCTGGCGAAATCGGAGAGAAAGACCAGCTGGACCTCCGCAGCGATCCCCCACCGGACCTAGTTCTGGAAATCGACGTCAGCCACGATTCTTCTGGCAAGTTTCGAATCTACGCCGCGCTGGGTGTTCCTGAAATCTGGCGCTACGACGGCAGCGAATTCTCCCTCTGGCAACTCACTGGCCAGACTTATGTCCGCGTGTCCCGCAGCCTGGCCTTCCCAATTCTGACGGCTGAAGGCCTCGCCGGATTTCTCTCCAGAAGCCAGACGGAGGGGCAGAAGCAGGCCCGGCAGCATTTTCGGGCGTGGGTCAGGTCCGTTCGGTGACACCACGTCTGGTGAAGAACCTGAAAGCCTACTAGTCCTGAGAACCAGAAACAGAAGCCACCGCGGAGACGCTGAGACGCGGAGGGCTTCTTGTGAGAACAGCCAGCCGTCAGACTTCAGCACGGTTGCTTTTCAGCTTTTGAACACTGTGTATCACTATTTCTCTCTGCAGCTCTGCGTCTCCGCGGTTGGCCTGTGGCTTGCCGGGCGTGGTTTTGTCTGGCTGCGATCTGACTTGGAGACCATCGGAGCCGGTTGGCGTGATATACTTCTCGACATCAGGGCCTCTCAACTCTGCATGGGACAGAAAAATGACAACTACCTTGCGTTGGACCTCAGCTGATCTGGAAGCATTGCCGGATGACGGCAAGCGCTACGAAATTATCGATGGAGAATTGTACATGTCCAGACAGCCTCACTGGCACCATCAGTTCACGTGTTTTCAGATTGCTTCTCGCTTGCAGCTTTGGAGTAAGCAAACCGGGGCTGGGCAAGTGAACTTGGCTCCCGGCTTGATCTTTGCGGAGGATGATGATGTTGCGCCAGACGTCGTTTGGATCAGCCAGGC
>JAKEER010000917.1 GCA_022616615.1 Acidobacteriota bacterium | reverse complement strand
AGCTGTGAAAAAATTCAAGGGTAGGGACGCGCTGCTGCGCGTCCGCGACGGTAAACCCAACACGGACGCGGAGCACCGCGCATTGATGTCAACTTAAGGCAGGATCGGGCCCACGATTGGCGAAAAGCACGCCAATCGTGGCTACCCATGCCTTGGTCAGTCGTCTTGGAAGCCACGATCGACGCGCTTGCTGCGTCAATCGTTGGACGAAACCGCCTTAAGTTGACATCAATGAGCACCGCGTCCCTACCGGATCAGATTTGTGCGCCCAACCGAATTTTTTCACAGCCCCCCTCTCCCCACCGTGGGAGAGGATGAAGGCTTGCGAAGCCTTCATGGGGTGAGGGGATTCCAACGGGTGGTATTAGTTAGCACCCGAAACCCAGTGCTGCATGAGGGTCTCGGAGCACGGAAAATCAATCGGCCGTGTTGCTCGCCCCCGCACCCCCAACCCCACTCCCGCGTGGGGGAGAGGGGAGCCGAATCCATCCTGCAACCACATCGCACAAAGCACGCAGAGCGAAGTGTCATGATAATTCGAAGTGCTCATGAGTCACTCTGCGGCTCGCAGAATTTCCGACAAACGTTCCGCAGCCTGGACCACGCGAGGTCCTGGCACCAGGAAATAGTCCTCGTGCAAGATGTGTACTTGACCTTTTCGAACTGCCGTCAAGGCCGGCAGCTTCGCCCACAGGCCTTTGATCTCTGCTATCTTTTGTGCGGTCGCTTGGGTGCCATGAGCAAAATCAAAGACGACCTCAGGATCGAGTCGCAGGAGTTCTTCTTTGGAGGCAGGTGGATAGGAAGTCTGTGAGTTCTGAAAGACGTTCTCTCCTCCGGCTACCGAAATGATCTCGTCGAGATAGGTCGCTGCGCCAGCAACACGAAGATCGCTAAGAGTTCCTGGTGTTCGTCCCACCACAAAGAGAACTCGTTTCCGCTGGCCATGCTCAATCCGAGTTCTGATGGCATCAAGCTGTTGTCGGATGGAAGCTGTCAGTTGCCGGGCAGAGGGTTGGTTCCCCGTCTTTTTACCGATTTGTTGAATCGCCTGAAGCAGACCCGCTGTCGTCTTCAAATTGAGCGGCAAATGCGCCAGGCCAAGCTGTCGCAGACGATCCCGAAGTTGGGTCTTCTCGCTGAGGAAAATGACAAGGTCGGGCCTCAAGGACAGAAGGACTTCGACGTTCGGACTGAGGAACCCACCCACTTTGGGAACCTGCCGGGCAGCCTCAGGAAACTGGCAGAAAGTTGTGACGCCGACAATGCGCTCTCCCAGGCCTAGCGCGAAAAGGATCTCTGTGATCGCAGGCGCGGTAGAGACAATTCGCTGGGGAAAATGCTCCGCGGCGAGGTATTGGAGCTGGGCGAGAATCCAAGCAAAGCCGCCAATCAGCCCGAGGCAGCGCACCGCCTTAGGTCTCAGTCTGCCTCTGGAACACTTCGGTCGCACGCTTGCAGGATTCTTCATGACCAGGCATTCTCGAGAGCTGCCAACAGCTTGTCGTTCTCTTCGCGTGTCCTCACGGCCACTCTGACGAATCGCGAGTCCAATCCTCCAAAGGTTGAGCAATTGCGAATCAGGATTCTGTCCGCTAGCAATCGCGCGGTGAGTTGTTCGGCAGAAACCATAGGATCCAGAATCCGCATGAGAATGAAATTGGCAACTGAAGGATAGGGTTTCAACCACGAGATGGCCTGAAGCCCTTCCATCAGATAGCCACGTTCTCGAGAAACTAAAGCCGCTGTGGCTGCCTGATAGTGTTGATCTTCCAACGAAGCTATCGCAGTAACCTGCGCCAGCGTGTCAACCAGCCATGGTTCACGTCCTGAGGACAGTTCGGCCATTCGGCTGGGATGGGCCAGAAGACAGCCCACGCGGCATCCGGGCATACCAAAGAACTTCGTCAGAGAGCGTAAGATCAAGAGACGCTGATTCTCGTGGAGTCGATTGACCGCTGAGGCCCCAGGCACAAAGTCGATAAAAGCTTCGTCGACCAACAAGTCTGTCTGGCGTTCCTCGGCAACGCTAAAGAGGCGGTCGATTGCCTTCTGATGGATCAGTTCTCCGGTTGGATTGTTTGGATTCGCAACGACGCACAGATCGAACTTCTTTGCTGTCAGCCGCTGTTCGATTCTGGCTATGTCGAGAGCGAACCCTCTTGCTTCACTGAGGCACTCACTCTCTATTTCAGCTTTTGTCGAGGCGAGAGCGACCAAGAACTCGCCAAACAGTGGAACCACCAGAAGGACCCGTTGGGGACGGAGAGCTCGGGCAAGGTGATAGAGGAGCTCGGTGGTTCCCCTTCCGATGAGAATCTGCCCGGCAGGGACGGCGTAATAGCGAGCCAGCGCACTCTTGAGTTCCAGGGCCTCGGAATCGGGGTAGTGGTGTACCAGATCCACCGATTCGATGAGCCGGCGTTTTGCCGCCCGCGACAGTCCCAACGGGTTGATGCTGGCACTAAAGTCGAGGAGCTGATGCGGCGAAGTGCCCAGTTTCCGAGAGACCTGGTAAACGTTTCCACCGTGAGAGGTCGATGTGAGCGGCTCGATTGAATGATTCGTGCCCAAACGAAGGCCCCCTGAAAATGACGTTCCCTCTCTTTGAACAAGGAGGCGGTTCGGGGAGGTTTGTCGGGGTTCCAAGCGCGTACCCCCTTGAAGTTCCACCTTGTCCAAGGGGAGACGAGTGTTTTCATCCATCGGTGGCACAGGCATAGGTGGTTCCCATCTATTGGTGGAAGAGCACAGCGAGAAGAAGCATCAACAACGAACTCAAATAGAAAACCATTCGGGCCTGTGGATAGACGTCCACGGTCATCGGCACGCGTCCGGTTCCAAGCGTTGGCTTCAGCGAGGGGACTCCTGCGTAGTAGTTTACTCCCCCCAGCTGAATGCCCAATGCTCCAGCTAATGCCGCTTCGGGATACCCGCTGTTCGGACTCGGTTGCCGATGCGCGTCGTGCCTGACCGCTTGCCAGGCGGTCCTCCAGCAAAAACCCAGTGCAGCGGAACTGGCGATCATGAGCAAAGCCGTGAGCCGTGCCGGAAGCAGGTTTGCCAGGTCGTCAAGCCGGGCCGCTGCCCAACCGAAGTTGACGTAACGCGGGCTTTTGTAACCCACCATGGAATCCAAAGTATTCACAGCTTTGTAAGCCAGCGCGAGTGGCACTCCTCCTAGGGCAAGATACAGCAGCGGAGCGATCACTCCGTCTGAGAGGTTCTCCGAGAGCGTTTCGAAAGCTGCACGGAGAATCTCTGCCTCGCTGAGCTTCTCAGTGTCCCGGCCGACGATCATGGACAGAGCACCGCGAGCCTGTTCGAGGTCGCCCCTGTGGCAACAGTCGACTACTCGGCCAACTTCCCGATCTAGGCTGCGAGCCGAGAGAGTTGTAAACGCAAGATAAGTCGTTATTCCGGTCCAAAGAGCTGGGTGCAGCCACAGACAGACATACCAGACACCAAAGCACGCCAAGAGAACGGCTGCAAGTGTTCCGGTGACCAATAGGACGCCGAGCAGCTTCTGCAGTCGAGCCGTGGCTCTGGCGCGATGGAGCCGGCGCTCCAGGCACAGAATCCATTTGCCCATCCACCGCACCGGATGCGGCAACCAGCGCGGATCACCCAGCAACAGGTCCAGTCCGAAAGCGGCCAGAATTTGAAACGGGGTAATCGAGATCATGCGTTCTGGCCTTCCAGGATGCGGTAGATAGCTTTCATATCCAGATGCTGGCGGACGATGCGGGCCAGACGATCGTATCTGTCTTCCTGTGCTGCAGAAGGCTCGGTGGCTGCTCCTGCCTGTTTCCGCACCTGGGCACCGACAGATCCTAGGAGTTCAGACTGTTTCTTCAGGTCACGAAGCGATTGAAGTACCTCGCGGCGAAACTCGTCATTGTCGAAGATGCCGTGCAGATAAGTTCCCCACACCTGACCGGTGTCGTCTGAGGCCCCGTCGAGTACGTTCACTCTCTGACCCGAACGCTCCCAGATGCGTAATTTAGGCGCAGCACCTGGCAGGTAACGTGTGACACCCATGTGAATCTCGTATCCTTCGAGTTGTTCCTGCCGGCCGGCACGCGATGCTTTAACTTGGGCTGTGACCTTCTCTCGTTCGAGGACAGTCTCAATCGGAAGAAAACCGAATCCCGCGATTTCAGGGACCTCACTCTCCACTCCATCAGGATCGTAAATCCACTGACCCAGCATTTGCATACCACCGCAGATACCAACGATCGGTTTTCCATCCAGATGGTGTCTGCGAAGACCCGCTTCAAATCCGTGTTGCCGAAGAAAGGCTAAGTCGTCGATCGTGTTCTTGGTACCCGGAAGGATGAGCAAGTCGACGGCTGAGACTTCTGCCGGGGACCGCAAATACTGCAAGGTCACTCCAGGCTCCGTTTGCCAGACATCGAAATCCGTATAGTTCGAAATCCTCGGCAATCGCAGAACTCCAATCCTGATCTCAGAGCATCCTTCCGACTTAGAGCGATGGTCCGTCCTCGCCCTCTGGTCATCGAGGGCGACACTATCTTCCTCGGCAATGCGAAGGTCATGAATATACGGAATGACGCCGAGAACACGGACTCCCGTGCGGCGTTCCAGAAACTCTACGCCCGATTCAAAGAGCTTCGGGTCTCCCCGAAATCGGTTGACAACGAAACCCTTCACCAGCTGGCGTTCCTCAGGTGTCAATAGTTCCCAAGTGCCCACGATCGAAGCAAACACACCGCCACGGTCGATGCCGGCTACCAGAAGCACGGGACTCTGGACTGCTTGGGCCATGCGGAGGTTCACCAGGTCGTTTTCCTTGAGGTTCATCTCAACGGGACTGCCGGCGCCTTCCAATACAATCAGCTCAAAGCGGCTCGCAAGGCGTGAGTAACTTTCCAGGACCTTTGGAAAGAGCTCCACTCGCAAACTGTAATACTCACTGGCTTCAAGGTTGCGAAACACTCGGCCTCCCACAATCACCTGAGAGGCCCGGTCAGACGTTGGTTTCAGGAGAATGGGATTCATGTCGGCTTCGGGATCGACTCCCGCAGCTTCAGCCTGCACAACTTGGGAACGACCGATCTCCGCTCCATCCTTGCAGGGATAGGAGTTCAGGGCCATGTTCTGAGCCTTGAAGGGAGCTACGCGAAAGCCATCCTGGCGAAAGATGCGGCAAAGCGCTGTCACGAGAATGGATTTCCCGACATGTGAAGCTGTGCCGAGAACCATGAGAGGCCTCGCCTGTGGCGTCGCTTGCGTGATCGTCACTTGAGTTTTCCCAGAGAGAACCGCATGCCGGTGAGAAAATTGATTGGCAAGGCTGAGAAGCCAAAGACTTCCTCATAGCGCTGGTTCAACACATTCTCGATCCGCGCAAAGTATGTCAATCGGGCGCTCAACGGATATGAGCCACCCACGTCCACTTTGATATATCCCGGCAACCGAGTTGCCCCGAGACCGATCCCATCACTGTCCTGGCGCTCCCCCACAAAAGTCCCGTTGAGATTCAGCAGGAGCTTGCCCAGCTCACAGTCCAGATTGAGTGCTCCGGAGTGACGCGGTCTCCGCGCAAGCTCCTGGCCGACGCCAGTGGAAGCGCTGCTCGGCAGAGCGGCTTTTTGGATGACCGTATGGAGAAAGGTATAGCTGCCACTGGCGGAGAGTTTTCTGAACCGGCTCCAGCGCAAGGCCAGTTCAACTCCTCGCGCTCGCGCGGCCCCGATGTTGAACCAGGTGGATCGCTGCGGTGGGGGCAACGAGACAAAAGTGATCAGGTTGCGGAACTGGTTATTGAAAAACGTTCCTTGGGCGGCCAAGCTCCCATCAAAGAAAGTCTGCTCGATGCCACCATCAAAGCTGGTGGCTTGTTCAGGAAGCAGGTCAGGGTTCCCAACGAAGGTTGGAGCATCAGAAAAATTGTTCAGAAAGCTTGGTTCCGTGATGCCGAGGCCGAAGTTGCCTTTCAGGCGGGTTGAGGAAAACCAACCTGTCGAAGGCTTCTTCAGGAAAAGTCCCACAGAAGCGCGTGGGGTCGCCGCAAAGCCGAAAGCAGAGTTCTTCTCAAGACGGACTCCAGTGGTAAAGAAAAGCCGATTATCCCAACTGAACCGGCTTTCGAGGAATGTGCCATGGTTGTTTCGAACGACGTTGCGGCTCGACGTGGTTCCACGTTCCTGTTCAAACTCGTGGCCGAAGAGCAAGTGTTGATTTGTGCGCCAAGTCCACTCGCCTTGATAGTCAGTAGTGATGCGCTGAGTCTCCGAAATCGAGGGAAGCGGTGTGGCCGCCAACCGAACGGTGCGCGTCACCAGCCGGCCTCCTGGAGGAATGACAAAGTTTCCGGCCGCAACCTGTTCGGGCGAAAGCAGCGAGTGAATGCGCACACCTGCCTTGCCGCGCGCTCCGGCAGTCCCAGTCAGAATAGCTCTAACGGTGAACGGGCCATTCTCAAGAGGATCGAGGAAGAGGTCGTCAAAGTTCGAGATCCCGACGCTGCCTCGCTGTGTGAACGATTCCGTTAACCGATGCCGGTAAGACAGGCTGGTAGCCAACAGTTGCGACTCACGCGATGCGTCGGTGTCGATCACGCCGAATCCAACCTTATTGGGAACGCCGACGTGATTAGTGCCGTACCGCCAGGAGCCCCGCAGCTCGGCGCGCTCGTTGGCTCGGTAGCCATAGTTTCCCGAGATAACGGTGTTGTGGTAAGCATCGTTGACAAAGGCGCCCGACGTATTTAAGCCCTCAATGCCACTGCTGTAGTCGAATCGAGACCCGAGACCTCCGGAAATAAGTCCAAAGGCGCGAACCGTGCCATAGCTTCCTGCTTCGACAGAGACCGTCCCGCGAGGTACTTTCCCTGTTCCCTCTCCGCGCTTCGTGAAGATCTGAATTACGGAACCCGCGGCGTCAGAACCATAGAGCGAGCTCTGAGGACCTCGCACTACCTCAATCCGATCGATGTTGGCGGTGGTCAGGTGAGCGAAATTGAAACCGCCACCAGGCTCATTGACCTGTGCGCCGTCAATCAAAACCAAGTTGAAGTTGGCGCCTGCACCACGAGTGAAAACGCTGGTGGTGCCGCCTCGCCGGCTGGTTTGCACCACGCTTAGACCCGGGACGTCACGTAAGACTTCCAGAGCCGAGTTCGCCTGGCGCCCCTCGATCTCTTCGGCTGTGATGAGAGTTACCGAGCTGGTTGCGAGGCTGAGCGGTGCTTCCGTGCGGTTTGCAGAGACAACCATCTGCTCCTTTCTTCCTGAAACGGCAAGACGGATCACCATGGTGTGAGTCTGCCCACCTGAGATCTGGGCGCGGACCTCGTTACCGTCAAAGCCCTGAGAGATGGCAGATAACCAGTAGCCTCCAGCGGGTAATGCCTCAAAAGCGAACCAGCCTTGCGCATCCGACGTGGTTTCAGCCATACGCTCGCCAGACAAGCTCTTAAGGTTAATGTGAACGCCAGAGATCACAGCTCCGCTGGAATCTTCCACCGTGCCCTCCAGTCGACCTGCAGTGCTCTGGGCAAGGCACTTTGCAACTAAGCAGGCCAGGAGCGCAAGAACGCTGATGGATCTTTGAAATGAAAGGCGATGCTTTTGACACATATTCGTCCTCCTTCCCCTCGGAGTGGGGCGAAAAGAAGAACCGGACCGGTCTCCTGACTTCGCGAAAGTAGCAACAGAGCTCGCCTTCCCACCTGGGAAAAAGGCAGTGGCTGGAGTAGTCAGTCTTCGCGTTACAGTTGCGGGGCAGTGGCGGGCTTTCACCGCCTTCCCGTGCATCCAGTTCCTAGGTTGTGGAAAAGACCCGAAGGGCGAACGGAATCGATGAGGCAACCGCGCTTCGGGTGGTTACGCTTCAGCTTCCTCCTGTGGTGTCAGTTATTACCTGAATTTTGCGCGCCAATGAGAGCCTGTCGCCGAAATTCGCACGGAGAGCGGTTGTTCAAGACAAGCCATGGGAGTCAATCCCCTCCTGGGAGGGGCAGAAGCCGAAGGGTGAAGTCTTGAGAAGACTTCACTGGTGGGTCTTGGCCACGAAGAACCCACCCCGGCGCTGCGCGACCGCTGTCGCTGCGCGCCGCCCCTCCCAAGAGGGGATTCTTAGGCAGCCATCAAACTCACATGCAAAGTTCAGTTATTAACATTTGCAAGACCAAGAATCCATACGTTCGGTAGTCCTCTGCAATGCAGAGATCTGTTCGCAGGGTCAAAACTCAATTCCTCTCTGGGCCTTGATACCTTGTTTGAAAGGGTGCTTGATCTCCTTCATCTCAGTGACCAGGTCGGCCAGCTCGATGATTTCGGGTTTGGCGTTTCTTCCCGTTAGCACGACGTGCACCGAGGGTGGCTTGCCTTTAAGGAACTCCACGACTTCTTCGATCGGCAAGTAGCCGTAGCCCAGGACGTAATTGATCTCGTCAAAGATCAACAAGTCGTAGTTTCCGGAGTGAGTCCGCGCCTTACACTCTTCCCAGGCTGCCCGCATCATGGCTTTGTCGACTTCGATGTCCTTGCTGTCCCAGGTAAACCCTTGTCCCATGGGTATGAGGTCCAAACCGATCCGAGGCGCCGACTCGCGTTCACCGTACTTCCACTTGCCCTTAATGAACTGAATCATAGCGACTCGAAAACCACAGCCCAGCGCCCTGAGTGCCAGGCCCAGAGCTGCGGTGGTTTTGCCTTTGCCGTTGCCCGTGTGGACGATGATCAAACCTTTACGTTCGCTCATGTTCATTCCTCGAGATAGGTGTGCGTTCCAACGCGACAGGACTAGCTCCCATACTCCGACAGCCCTGCATCGCAAAGTCGAGCCTGTTCGCTCCTGAACTCTTGCTCTGGCTCGCTGAAACCATCGACCAGTGCCGGAAGCCCGGAGAGTCCTTCGCTAGCTAAGGTAGCGAGCAACCTCGTACCGCCGAGACCCAAAACAGGGAACCGCCAAGGACGCAAAGAGCGCCAAGAGCTTGCCTGATGAAGCCTTTCGT
>JAKEER010000196.1 GCA_022616615.1 Acidobacteriota bacterium | reverse complement strand
GCCGGTAGCGACAGCGGCGTCTGTGCGTCAGAGGCGGTCAATCGGCCCGTGGAACTGGCTTTTGGAACAGCAATCTCACCTTTGGGGATCGCTGGACTAGCAGAGTAAACCAGCAGAGCTGGCCCATGCGCTGCGGACATCTGTTCCACCTGAAAGCCCGCTGTGGAATCTTCCACCGGCGGCGCCGCGAAGGGCAATGGAGCTGATCTTTGGCGAAGCCTGCCGAATTCACCAGGGACCTGGCTTATCGGTAGTGCCGAACTCGAAGGCTCGGCAGGCGCGGCCAACTGCGGAAGGAGCAGCAAGGGCTGCCGCGATGGCAAACTGTGTGCCGAATCCTGAGGCAAGTTCCCGAGCGACTGGGGGTGTTGAACTTCCATGGCCAAGTGCCGGGCGACTTCCGTCGAGACGGAGAGCGGCTCGCGGCCCGGATTCAGCTTGGACACCTGCATTAAAATATTGGGAAGCTGTAGCGTCGGCAGCGTGGGCACTTGGCGGACTCTGGGCTGCTCGATGACGAGCTCGGCCCGTGCGGACGCTTCCGGCCGAATGCGGACTTTCTGGCGCGCTTTAAACTCCGCCGACTGCGATGTCGTCTGTGGAAGCCTGTCGGGCAAGTCTGTTGCTCGTTTCATTGGCGCCACGTCCGGAAGGGCTTCTGAGATTTTGTAGTAGGTGACCTTCTCTGTATCGAGGTCGATGAACCGGTTTCTGTGTTGCGGCAAGCGGATCGAAAGTAGCACCCAGAGTATCAACCCGTGCGACAAGATAGACAACAGCAACGAACCCCATGGAAATCGTCTCGCAGGAAGCATCGCTAGGTGTAACTCGGCGAACGCAACCGGGGTGGACGACAGCGCCTGCGAAGCCTCGGTGGGCGCGAGGCCCCGTTCTTTCCCTGCCAGCGCCTCAAGGCCATTCGTTGAGACTGACTGCCGGAGATCCTCGCGCATTCCGACGAGACGCTCAATCGCCTGCTGGCGGGAAATCGATTCGTTCCCAAAATACCGTTGGCGAAAGTTCTTCTCGAAAGCGTCATCAGTCAGTTCCCGCCACAGGGTGATATTTGTATTGAGAAGCTCCAGTCCCCCGGGCCAGATCGATGACTCGGGATTGTGAAGTTTCATGAATCGGCCAGTTGCGCGGATTGGAGCAAAAGGCATGGGAGCGTCGGGCGTTCAGCTTCTGACTTGGCTTCCTTCAAGCTTGCAGTTTATACTCAAGCTCACTCCAAAGTCTTGATTCGGAATTAGAGCATAGAATGGAAATGCCCAACAACCCGGAATCCCCAGGTGCGGCCAGGAAGTCTGCCGAGGCGAGATTCAGGAAGCCGGCACACTCCGTCGGATGGTGTCGTCTGACAGGGTTTTGCGGTCTATAGGCATCTCAAGCGGCTGTTTCAGCAATCTCAGTGTTCGCCGGCGAGCGGCGAATCGAGGGGAGTCTTGTGAATCACAATCAGACGAAACTGTCCCATCGACAGTTCAACAACGCAGTGTTCGCCTACCGGTTCTTGTCAACCTCACTCCTCTCTCTCCTCTTTCTGTCCAGCTTCGTTCTGGCTGGATACAAAAGTCTTAAGGTGAAATTAGAGCCAGCCAAGACCTATTCGTTTCACCAGCAACAGGGCGCTGTTACCATTGCGGCCGATCCTTACGAAACCAAGGAGAAGATCAAGACTGCCTTCGACCTGAAGGAGCTTGAACAGATGAGCATCGTGCCCGTCCACGTCGTCGTCAGCAACGACGGTGAAGACACGATTGCTATTTCGGGCCAAGACATCAACTTGCTCGACTCCAACAACCGATCGTTTGAGCCGTTGCCCGTGGACGAGGTGGTGCGTGCCATCGTCTATAAGGAAGGCCCGCGTGCCTCGCGCAGCCCGTCGCCGATTCCTTTGCCGAGGGGCGGTGGCCGGCGAGGTGATGCATTCGAGATCGAAACGGATTTGACAAATAAATCTCTCCGCGATCTGCGCGTCGCGCCCAGGACGACTTCTGGTGGCTTTGTTTTTTTCAAGCTTCCGAACAACCGCATGAGGCTAAGCGGTTACAAAGTGTATATCCCCGAGATTCGCAATTTGAAGACTCGTCAGAGTTTGCTGTTTTTTGAGATCGAGCTGAAGTAGATGTCAGTATCTTGGAGGTAGCCATGAGATTCGTTGTTAGATTGGCAAGTTTTATTTTATTTCTAGCTGTTTCATCATTCAGCCCATCTCTTGTGTTGTGTCAGGATTTGGACAAATTGACGATTCAGGCTGGCACCAAGTTCAAGACGCGTCTGGAGACTCCGATCAGCTCCAAACTTTCGGAGGTTGGCGACAACATCATCGTCACCCTGCTGGAGCCCATGGTTATCGACGCACAACACGTACTTCCGCGGGCCACGGAGATGACGGGAAAGATCACGTTCGTGAAGCGCGCAGGAAAGGTTAAGGGGCGGGCTGAGGTCTACGCGCTCATTAATGAGCTGACAACGACCTACGGCTCGGAGCCGATCACTGTTTCGATCGAGGCCGCCGACGACATGGCAAACGACGAAAAGATTCGGACCGACGAGGAAGGCAAGCTTAAGTCTAACAAAGACTTAGGAGGCGACTTGGAGGATGCTGCCCGCGGCGCTTCCATTGGCTCGCTGGGCTCAACGCCGGTAGCGATTGCTACGGGAAGTGTGGGAGCAGCAATCGCCGGACCGGCAGCCGGTGCGATAGCCGGTCTGCTGCTGTCGCGAGGAAAAGAAGTTCGTTTGCCTGTGGGAACCGTGTTTCGAATGAAGTTTGACAAGGATCTCGTCCTGCCGATTTCCACGACTCAGGTACGACCCGGCAGCAGAATCCAGAACTAGGGCCAGTGGCAAGGAAATGTGCTAAGGCCGTTCGAGCGGAGGGCGAGCGTCCCCGCGGAGCCGCCCCGGGTGCCGGTTCGCTAGAACGACGCCCACATGTTTTTCTCACCGCCTCCAAACGCGCTGTTTTCGTCAATCTCTCGCCAGAAGCTCGTATAACCTCTGCAAATCTTCCTGAGAATAGTACTCAATCTCAATCCTGCCCTTCTTCCCTTTCTCCACAATCCGTACACGCGTTCCTAGCGACCTCTCCAGTGTCTCAATAGCTGCTCTGACGTTCGCATCAAGTCGCTTCTGTCTCTTGGACTTCTCGCTAGGAGCCTTGGCAGCGGCGATCACCTTTTCAACCTGCCTTACGGACCATTCGTGCTGAGCCGCCTTGTCCGCCAGGGCTCGCTGTTCAGCGGCGCCTTCCAGGGCCAGGATGGCCTTGGCATGACCCATGGACAGCCTGTCTTCCAACACCATCTGCTGTACCTCTTTGGGTAGTTTCAACAGACGCATGCAGTTGGTAACTGTCGACCGGTCTTTACCCGTACGCTGGGCGACCTGTTCTTGGGTCAAACCAAACTCGTGCGAAAGGCGGTGATACGCCTTTGCCTCCTCAATAGGATTGAGATTTTCGCGCTGAATGTTTTCGATGAGTGAAACCTCGAGCAATTGCTCGTCTGAAATGGACTTAATTGCAACTGGAACCCGGGACAAGCCGAGGCGCTGTGCGGCCCGCCAACGCCGTTCGCCGGCAATGATCTGGTAGCGTTCTCCATTGCGGCGCACGACGATGGGCTGAACAAATCCGTGTGCGCGAATGGACTGGGCCAGTTCGTCGAGCTTGACTTCGGAGAACACCTGCCTGGGTTGGAACCGATTGGGCTCCAACAAGTCGATGTCCAGCTCTCGCTGGTCGGATTCCGCTGCCGCTTCGCGGTCTTTCAGCAAAGCGCTCAAGCCCTTTCCAAGTGCCTTTCGGGTCATTTCTTCATGATCTCCTTGGCCAATTCCAAATAGCTCTCCGCACCGCGCGACCGAATATCATAGACGATAATAGGTTTACCGTGGCTAGGAGCTTCGGCCAAGCGGACGTTGCGAGGGATTACGGTCTTGAAGACCTGGCTGCCGAAGTAGTCTCGCAGATCTTGGGCCACTTGGTGAGTCAGATTGGTGCGGTCGTCAAACATGGTCAATAGGATGCCTTCGATTTCTAGCTGCGGATTCAGGTTGCGGCGAATGCGGAGCCGGGTGTCCAAGAGCTCTGAGACGCCTTCCAACGCGAAATACTCGCACTGAATGGGGATCAAGAGTGTTTCTGCTGCGGTAAGGGCGTTCACTGTGAGGATATCCAACGCTGGCGGACAATCGAGCAAGATGAAGTCGTAGCGTTCACGCAGCGGCTGGAGGGCTTCTTTGAGGCAAAATTCGCGCCGGTCGTTGGCCAACAACTCGACTGCAGCTCCGACGAGATTCCGGTCTGACGGCAGGACGTCCAGGCCCGGCAGCTCGGTTGGCTGGATGAGGCTCGCTGGCGACGCCTGCTCCGCGAAAGCATGATACAGGCTGCGGCGGCGCGGGTCTTTACGCAGGCCCAGCCCACTGGAGGCGTTAGCCTGCGGATCGCAGTCGATGAGGAGCGTCTTCATCTCCGCCGCAGCCAGCGAAGCGCCAAGATTAATGGCGGTCGTGGTTTTTCCGACGCCGCCTTTTTGATTGGCGATGGCAATAGTCCGGCTCAAGGAAATTAGTGGGGCCTCGCTTTTGGCGGGCAGCGGTGCGAAGCGCATTGATGTCAACTTAAGGTAGACGGGCCCACTACCCGTGCCCTAGTCAGTCGTCTTGGTAGCCATGATTGACGCGCTTTCTGCTTTCTGCGTCAATCGTGGACGAAACCGCCTTAAGTTGACATCAATGTGCGAAGCGTCTCAGTTCTAGCAAAATGTCAGGGGGAATTCAAATTCTATCTCGGGGAAGGGGAAGTTCCCGGGAAGGTTCCACGTGAAACGCCGCAATCCAATGCTGCAGCAAAGGCCGGGCTACCCGGCGTTGGATCCGACAGCTCAGACAGCGCCCGTCTGTGTTCCCTACTGTTCCACGTGGAACATCGCCTCCTGAACCTCGCCGAGCAGCAAGAGATGTTGCGGATTCCAGGGAACGCCACGGGGTGTTCGCCAAGAGACTGAAGGCAAGCGTTTCATTGTTCCTTCCGCTGTATGGACACTGGAAAACAGCAACACTTTGCCAGCATGACGAAGAAGACGGGATCCGGAACCGACCAGCTGGGCAACGTCACCCACGGCGCGCGTCGTCAGCACAGCGGGCAGCCGGGAAAAGTCCCCCCGGACGCAGTCCTCAAGCCTCCGGGGCCAGACTAAAACTCCCTCCAACCCCAGTTCCCGCCGCATCGCAGTCAGGAACGCGGCCCGCTTCCTTTGCGGCTCCAGCAGGATTAATTCTAGCTCCGGACGATAGACCGCTATGGCGAGCCCTGGGAATCCGGCGCCAGACCCAATGTCGAGAATCGGGATCTCAGTGGCTTCCAGCAGCGTTGCCGCAAAGAATGATTCGGCAAAAAGAGTTCTTAGAAGGCCCCGCGGTTCCTGAATGGCCGTTAGATTCATCCGCTCATTCCATTTGCCCAGAACCCTCAGGTAGGTTTCAACCCGCGCGACCAGCCCAGAACTAGACTCCAGCCCGCATTGCAGCAACACCTCCTCGATCTCCCTTAAAGGCGCGGTAGAAGCCAAGAAAAGTTCTCCAAAGAAAAAAGCGGCGCCGAAAGCGCGGTGTTCTGCTCCGCTCTCCAAACAGGCTGAGGCTGATTTCGCCTCAAAACCAACCGGTCTTGCAACCACTGGCCGTCAAGTGGTCTTTTCGCGGTGCGAACTCATTTCAAGATGGATGTGCAAAATGGAAAGCGCCGCAGGAGTTACACCCGGTATCCGGCTTGCCTGGCCGATGGTGGCGGGGCGGACGCGCGAGAGCTTTTCGATCATCTCGCGGGAAAGCCCGGGAATTCCGTGGTACTCGAAACCCTGCGGAATTCGCCGGGATTCGGCCTTCTTCATCTTTTCGATCTCTTGGGTCTGTTGCTTCAGGTAGCCTTCATACTTGATGGCTGTCTCCACCGTCTTGGTTTCTTCCCAGCTGAGCTGCTCGCGAAGGTCGCATGGCACCGACTCCAGGAAGGCTTCGATCTTGACTTCCGGCCGCTTTAGCGCTTGGGCGGCGGAAATCTTTCCGGCTTCGGCCTGAACCTTGACTTGGCTTAGATGGTTCATCAACCGCTCCAAGCGCTTCTGCTTTCCTCGAAAGCGATCGAAAACGGTCTCAGAAACCAGTCCGATTCGATGGCCCAAAGGCGTCAAGCGCTGGTCGGCATTGTCAATCCGCAGGTGCAGCCGGAACTCCGCGCGCGACGTGAACATCCGGTAGGGTTCATTAGTTCCCTTGGTCACCAGGTCGTCAATCAAAATGCCGATGTAGGCCTGATCCCGCTCCAGGACGAAAGCCGGCTTGCCCTGAACCTTCAAAGCGGCATTGATCCCGGCGATCAGTCCCTGACACGCCGCTTCCTCGTACCCTGTCGTTCCATTAATCTGTCCTGCATGATAGAGCCGCTCGACACGTTTGGTTTCCAGTGTCGGGTACAACTCCGTAGGCTGAACGAAATCATACTCGATCGCATAGCCCGGGCGGATGACCTCAGCGTTCTCCAGCCCAGGAACGGCATGTACAAGCCGCATCTGCACGTCGGCCGGCATGCTTGTCGACAGCCCATTGACGTAGATCTCGTTCGTGTTCAGGCCCTCCGGTTCCAGAAAAAGCTGATGCCGCGCCTTGTCGGGAAACTTTACTACCTTGTCCTCAAACGACGGGCAATAGCGGGGGCCAATGCCTTGAATCTGGCCGCTGTAAAGTGGGGACCGATTCATGTTGTCGCGGATAATCTGATGGACCTTTTCATCCGTGTAGGTGATGAAGCAGGAAACCTGGGGCTGAGTGATCGCTTCAGTCGCAAAAGAAAACGGTGTTGGGCGCGTGTCCCCTTTTTGCTCTTCGAGGCTGCCAAAGTCAATCGTGCGGCCATCAAGCCGCGGTGGCGTTCCGGTCTTCATGCGGCCCCAGTCGAATCCAATCGATTTGACAGACTCCGCCAGCGGAATGGAGGGTGTTTCACCGCTGCGACCGGCGGAGTAACGATTGTCTCCGATGTGGATCAGTCCGTTCAGGAACGTGCCCGTCGTCAAGATCACCGCCTGGGCGTGAACTCTGCGACCGTCGCGCAGTTCCAGCCCGGCCACTGCGCCTTGCTGTCGCAGAATCCCGACCACTTCTGCCTGCTTGATGCGCAGGCCGCGTTGCTGCTCCAGCACTCGGCGCATTTCCACACGGTAGCCTTGTTTGTCCGCTTGAGCGCGTGGCGACCAGACGGCCGGGCCGCGGCTGCTGTTCAAAAGCCGAAACTGGATGCCCACGCGATCGATCACCTGCCCCATCACGCCCCCCAAGGCATCGATCTCCCGCACGATGTGCCCCTTGGCAATGCCTCCAATCGCCGGGTTGCAGGACATCTGCGCGATCAGATCGGCATTCATGGTGTAGAGCGCCGTGTTCATTCCCATGCGGGCCGCGGCTAAGGCGGCTTCGCAGCCGGCGTGTCCGGCGCCGATCACCACCACATCGTAAATTTCATTGAAGTCAGCCGCTGCCATGAATCCATCCTTCGGTCTCGCCTACTTCCCAATACAGAACGATGAAAAAATGTTCCCCAGAATATCCTCCACCGTCGTCTCACCAGTCAAGGCATTCAACGCCTTGAGCGCCACATAAAGATCCAGCAGAATCACTTCATGCGGCAAACCATTTGTGAGCGTATTTTGGCTCTTTTTGAGTGCCACCAGCGCCTCGTGAATTAGTCGCTCTTGACGCAAATTGGTGACGAGCCCGGCATCCCCTTCTAGCGAACCGTATTCCTTGAACAGGGCGTGCCTGAGGTCTTCAATGCCCTGCCCTGTCTTGGCAGACACGCGGCAGACGACCGTCGCCGGGATTCTGAGGCTCCCCTCCTCCAGCCGTTGCGCCAAATCTATCTTGTTGATGACGACAAGATAAGGTCGTCCCTCAAGACGGCCTAAGATCTCCTGATCCAGCACTGTCCAGGCTTCGGATCCGTCCACGACGAACAGCACGCGATCGGCATCCGCCACAGCTTCGACAGACCGGTCGATGCCCAAGCGCTCGACGCGGTCACCAGCGTCCCGTATTCCTGCAGTGTCCACTAGCCGGATGGGGATACCTTGAATCTGTGTCGTCTCCGACACCAGGTCGCGCGTGGTTCCCGGGATCTCTGTAACAATCGCCCGCTCCTCTTGCAGCAGCGCGTTAAACACACTCGACTTTCCAACATTCGGCCGCCCCGCGATGGCGATGGTCAGCCCCGCGGTGACAATCTTGCCAAAGGCAAAGCTCGCCTTCAACCGCGCCAGACCCGCTTCGATCTGGCTGAGGCGTTCCTCCATCGCCGCTTCAGCCAAGATGGAGACATCATCTTCCGCAAAATCGATCCCCGCCTCCAGCA
This sequence comes from Acidobacteriota bacterium, assembly GCA_022616615.1. GTDB lineage: Bacteria > Acidobacteriota > Terriglobia > Versatilivoradales > Versatilivoraceae > VFZK01. Next base: position 18,142 of record JAKEER010000196.1, on the reverse strand, counting down.
GTGAAATCAGCCCGACCAACTCCTCCTTGACTGGCTTGAGCCGGCGAGAGATCGAACCCGCTGCTTGCTGGTGCGCGACTTTGACTTGGAAAAGCGTTTGGGCTTCGATCAAATCATGAATCGCCTCGGCCTGGAGGAGATCGATGCGTCCTCGTAGGAAGGCACGGAGCGTAAACTCTCCAGGGGATGCCAGCCGCGCACCTGCCTCTAGCACAAGGCGCAGCACGCTCTTCAGGACAACCGGACTGCCGTGGCAACTGATCTCGACCAGATCTTCGCGGGTGAAGGAGCGGGGTGCCTGGAAATAGGTGACGAGAGCCTGATCGATGACATCGCCTGTCTTGGGCTCGAAAAGGTTTCCTAAGACTGGAACCCGATCCCGAAGACCGTTGCGGGGAGAAGAGAAGAGGGAAAGCGTGATCTTGCAGGAGTCCTTGCCGCTGAGTCGAATCACGCCCAGACCGCTCTTCCCGAGCGGGGTCGAGATGGCCGCGATCGTGTCCTCAATCAGCGTCGGCATGCTACTTCGGGTGAATCACTACCTGGCGATGCTCTCCGTACCCCTCGCTCTCGGTCCGGATCATGTCGTCGTCAGCGATGGCTAGATGCACGATACGCCGCTCTTCCGGCGGCATGGGGTTCAGCTTGAACGGCTTTCCCACCCGCTTTACGTTTTCGGCTGCGGTCACCGCCATCAAGCGCAGTTCTTCCGCGCGGCTTTCGCGGTAGCCATTGCAGTCCAGTGTCACTCTCTTGCCCTGCCTCTCAAGCACGCGGTTGCAAAGATACTCCAGCGCATTGAGAATCTCCGCGTTTCTTGCCAGCAGAATCGGCGCGTCGTCACCAGTGAACTGGACACGCTCGCCCTCGGGCGTCGCAGTAATTTCAAATTGCAGCCTGAACGATGCCGACTTGACAAAACTAGAAAGGATTTCTTCTAGGCGCATAGCTTTCACTCCCCATGTCCAGATTCGGAAGCCCTATTTCTTCTTTCCCCGCTTCACGGGAGCTTCCGCCGCGGTTCCGGGCCCATACTTATTCATGAAATACTGTTGCAGAATTCCGGCAACATTACTGGTCAACCAGTACAACACCAGGCCGCTGGAGGTGAAGGCGAGCATGAAGCCGAAGAACACCGGCATGGCCAACATGATTTTCGCTTGAACCGGATCCGCAGTGGGAGTAGGCGTCATCTTCTGCATGATCACCATGGTCACGGTCATCAGGATGGGCAGAATGTAGGTGTGATCAGCGGCCGAGAGGTCCTTGATCCAAAGAATAAATGGAGCGTGACGCAGCTCGATGGAAACAGAAAGAAGGTTGTAGAAGGCGATGAAGAACGGCATCTGCAGCAGCAGCGGCAAACAGCCTCCCAGCGGATTCACGCCGTGCTCCTTGTAAAGGGCCATTACTTCGGCGTTCATCTGCTGCCGCTTTGGATCGGTCGGCTTCAACCGCTTGAACTTCTCCTGAATTGCTTTCATCTGGGGCTGCAGTTTCTGCATCTTCTGCGCGGATACAATCGACTTGTACTTCAGAGGAAACAAGGCCACATTGATCAGCAGCGTCAGTACGACAATGGCAACGCCATAGTTTCTTACGTAGGAATGAATCCATTTCAAAGCGAGGAACAGCGGTTCGCAAACAACGCCGAACCAGCCATAATCGATCACCTCAGCCAAGTGGGGGCCAGTCTTTTTCAGCACCTCGGTGTCCTTGGGGCCAACAAACAAAAGAGTGCCCTGGCTCTCCAAAGAGTTGTTGAACACTGCCGCTCGAAGCAGCTTTTCCTTCTTGCCTTCACCGGCATCGTGTTCGTTCTGCGATAACTGAATTCGCCGAATTACCTCACCTTGGCTGGGCAGAAACAAGGCAGCAAAGTAAAGATCCTCGAGGCCCGCAAAATCGAAGGAGCCAGAATGCTCCTGCTCCTGTCCGACGTCTGAGTCCATCAGGCGGGTGATCTTGCCTCCGGTCCGGTAGATGGCCCGATGGACGGCCATTCTGGGATCCACGGTGGCATCTCCGAATCCCGAGCTCCAGTCGAGATAGTGGCCCGCAGGCCTTCCGTTAACCCAGGCTTTCGAATCCACACCAACAACGTAAGAGCCGTTCGTAAACGTGAGCTTCTTGGAAACTCGCAAATTCTGATCCGCATATTCAAACAGGACGTGCTGAACAAGGCTGCTCGCCAGAGTCAAATCCATGCGACTCGGCGCCTCCACCGCATACAGAGCGGTTCTCAGTGATTTCATGAGTTCCTCTTCCTTGTCGATTCTGATGCTGAGCGGATATCCGTAGCGCACGGACTTCTTCTCGTCCACGAACTCCAGCGGCTTCCCGTGGCTGTCGCTGTATTTCTTCAGCACCCAGCTGTGAACCACTGCCTCACGGTTTGACAGCTTGACGCGGAAGAGATCGGTCTCTATCTCAATCCATCGTTCTGCATCCGCCTGTTTGCTCTCTACCGCTGGGGCCTCAACTGGGGCAATTTTCTTAGGAGCAATGGGAGCTTCCTTCGGTTGCTCCTGATTGATTTCCTTGCTAGCCTCCTTTCCACCAGAAGGCGGCTGCGACGGCCTTTGGGATTCCCACAATGGACGGGTCAGTGTAATCAGGAGAAACGAAAGTGCCAAGGCCAGCAGGATTCTTCTTTCCATAATGAAATGACGCAACAATTCCGCTCTCAGACGAGCGGGTCATATCCTCCAGCGTGAAAGGGGTGGCACTTGCACAAACGCTTCACCGAGAGCACGGTTCCTCGCCAGATACCATACCTGTTGATTGCCAGGTACGAATACTCCGCACAGGAGGGGAAAAATCGGCAGGCAGGAGGCAGAACGGGAGAAAGGAATCTCTTATAGAGACGAAGGCTCTTGAGAATGCTTTGCTTTACCAATTCCAATTTCTTTTCGCTGTCCTAAAAGTTTCAGCAGGTCTGCTAAATCGGAGGCAATCTGGAAGCCGCTGCCAACCTCTGCATTCAACCTCGGGTGAACCACGACGTCCCATCCTGCCAGCAAGCCCTTGCTGCTTCGGATACCTTCCCGTATGCGACGCTTCAGAAGGTTCCTCTGCACCGCCTTTCCAAATCGCTTGCTGACAGAAATGCCGAATCGGCAGTGATCCAGTTGGTTGCAGCAATAGAAGAGCTTTAAAAAGCGCCCTGCCTTCCTTTTGCCGGCCTGGTATACCCGCTGGTAATCTTTGGATTTGAGGAGGCGTGCGCTCTTGGGAAAGCAGTTGTCCAAGGAGTCCGGCTTCTTATGGGATCAGGCGTTTGCGTCCCTTATCGCGCCGGCGTTTCAAAACCATCCGGCCTGACTTGGTGCTCATGCGGCTGCGGAACCCGTGCGTCTTGGCACGCCGACGTCTGTTGGGGCGAAAGGTAGGTTGCATAACTTGATCTAAGCTCCGGAGTTCTCAATGGTATTGTTCTGTTCAGCAGGCTCCTCAATCTCTTATGTCACTCCACTGGGTCTCGAAGCCCCTGTGCGACCTGCCCTTATAGCATGGTGGTTTTTTTTCTGTCAATTCAATTGGTCTCTCAGGTCTCTCGCCCTTGTCATCCATTTGTGGGAAGTGCCCCGCCCGTCGAGGCTGCTGGTTCCTGGAGGCTCGTGGTTTGAAAAGGGAATGGCCAGGCGTCCTTAGCTAAAGTCCCGAACGCACATCTCCTCCGAAATGCGATCCCCGCGGACCGCATTCTCTGGACGCTTACCAACCTACGGTTCCCGCCAGCCATTTGCCGATCTGCGGGAATCGTGCCGCAATACCGTTACCAAGATCGACGCCGACCGCCACCACCACCGCCAGCACCGCGCGGACGGCCTCCGCCAGAACGATCTCCTCCGCGGCGGTTATCAAACCCACCCCCACCACGCTCTTCGCGTGGACGAGCCATATTCACGGTGAGCGCTCGATCTTGGAACTGGGAACCATGAAACTGGCTAATTGCTTTCTGGGCCTCATCCTGTGTCTCCATCTCTACAAAGGCGAAGCCCTTGGAGCGCCCTGTGTCTCGGTCTCGAATCAGGGTGGCGGACTTCACTGTGCCGGCTTGCGCAAACAAGTCTCTCAGATCGTCCTCAGTGGTGTTATACGACAGATTTCCTACATAGAGTTTCGCTTCCATCTTCTCTCCAAATCTGAATGCATTGACTTTTCCGGCTCAGTGAACGACCAAAGTGCTGGCTTCCTACCCTGGAATTCACTTCGCCAGCAATGGCCCGGAGACCATAAAGATAAACAGATAAGATCCCAATGGCAAGCTCGTTTCGTGACAGGGGTTCCGTCAAACTCAGAATCAGAGCGTTCAGCCAACCGCTGGCGTAGGCTAGTGGTGGAAGTACTGGGCCGCTTCCTTACTCCGATTCCGCAGCCAGCGCGCCATAGGCGCGCTGGCTGCGGAATCAGGAAAGATCGTAGGGGAAACTTGGCCCCCACCGGCTGACGCCGGTGGTTGACTCAAAGCGACGACTTTAACGGGGCCCTGCGTTTCGCTACGCTTGTCAAAGCTCTCCTAGTTCACTTGCTGCCAACGAAGTTCAAAAGTTCGGTCAGATTCGAAGGTAACTCCCTCTCCCGTTTGTGGGGAGAGGGTGGCCGAAGGCCGGGTGAAGGGGCCGCGGTCGACGGAGACACTACCCTCGGCGGTCTGAGGGTGCTCGCTACAGATAGCCTCTCACCTCCTGATTTGAATTGCCTCCACATGTCATTTCCAGGGCTGCAGATACGCTTTCGCCAGGCCGGTGGTCGGGATCTCTCTTTAAGCCTCCGGAAAATGTCATTCCACTTCCATGATCCGCGCGGCGACCGCGGCCTCGCGAGCGAGTTTCTTCAAGATTGGCTCCCAGTCTTGATCTTCGAGGTAAGGCTCCCCTCAATTCTGTGGGAGGAGAGGCGCTTCTTTTTCGTTTGTAACCTGCTTTTCCCTATGGTATAACCTGCGGCTCACTGTAGAGAATTGATCCCAGAGTTTACGCTCGGTTCCACCCATTTCGTTCTCAAGGCTCTAGACCGAAGTTCAATACCAACAAATCCATTCCAATCCAAAATCTTGCTTTCCTTTCTGGTTTTCGAATCATGGATGCCTGGCAGAAAATCCTCACGTTTGTCGAAGGTCGGGTCAGCAAGCAGGACTTCATCAACTGGTTTAAGCCGACGCAGTTCAAGAGGCTGAAGGGGGACAATACGCTGCTGGTCTCTGTTCCCAACGACGTCTTCGAAGACTGGCTCAACGGATATTCAGATTTGATTCGGGAAGCAGTGGAGGCCAGCGACCTCGGTGATCTGAAAATAGTGTTTATGGCGGACACTGCTGAAAGCGCTCATAGAGACAGCTCCCGGGAGCTCGTTCCGGTCCAGGCGGTCTTGGACTTCGATGCGGTCCACCTGTTGAATCCCAAGTTGACGTTCGAGCGTTTTGTGGTCGGCTCATGCAATCAGTTTGCACACGCCGCCTCACTGGCTGTTGCTGAATCACCCTCTCGCGTCTACAACCCCCTGTTCATTTACGGCGGTGTCGGTCTTGGCAAGACACACCTGATGCAGGCCGTCGGGCACCGGATCAAGTCCAACGATCGACGCGTCCGTTTAAGCTACGTCTCGTCCGAAAAGTTCACCAACGAGGTCATCAACGCCATTCGTTACGACAAGACGCTAGCGTTGCGGGAAAAGTATCGCAACGTAGACGTGCTGATGGTTGATGACATCCAGTTCATCTCAGGAAAACAAGCGACTCAGGAAGAATTTTTTCATACATTCAATGACCTCTACGATGCACAGAAGCAGATTGTGCTCTCCAGCGACCGCCTCCCGAGCGAGATTCCCGACATTCAGGAGCGTCTGCAGTCGCGCTTTGGATCGGGCCTGGTTGCTGATATTCAGCCTCCAGATCTGGAAACCAAGGTAGCCATTCTTAAGAAGAAGGCTGAATTTGATCGATTTGAACTTCCCGACAACGTTGCGTTCTACATCGCCAGCAAGATCAAATCTCACGTCCGAGAATTAGAGGGAGCTTTCGTCCGACTCCAGGCTTTTCACTCACTGAGGGGTGAGAGAGTGACCATGACAATGGCTCAAGAGGCCCTCCGACATATCCTTCAGTCGCAAGAGCGGCACATTACCATCGAACAGATTCAGAAAATTGTTGCCGAACATTTCAAACTCCGTGTGGCTGAGTTGAAATCGCAAAACAACGCTCGGAAGATTGCCGAACCAAGACAGATTGCCATGTGCTTGAGCCGTCAGCTCACCAAAGCGTCTTTGCCCGAAATTGGGAGAGAGTTCAACAAGCATCACACAACGGTCTTGCATTCCATCGAGAAAGTGGAAAAGAAAATGGCTTCCGACAAGAATTTCCACAACCTTGTCACCATGTTTCTTGAGTCTTTTCAATAGCTGGCACACGATTTTCCACAGTTGTTTTGTCCTCTGCATGTGTATAATCTGTGCATTGAGTTTGAAGTGCACGTTTCCTCAGACAGCGGGTATCCACGGGCGTTCATTCACAGACATTTTCACAGCTTGAGCTGCTGAAAAAGAAGCATTTAAGTCATTGTGCACACTTTTGCCGGGACTACGAATACTTCTAAATCTATACTGTTTGTTTGCTATTTAGGGTTAGCTAATTATGGAAGTCACCGTCAGAAAGTTTGACATCTTGAAAGAAGTGGGACTCACGCAGGGAGTCATCGAAAAAAAGAATACGATTCCGATCTTGGCTAACTTGTTGATGGACGCCCAGGGCGATAGTGTTCAGCTCTCAGCAACCGACCTTGAGTTAGGCATCAAGAGCTTCTGTCCCGCCAAAGTTAAAAAACCTGGGGCCATAACGACCCCAGCCAAGAGCTTTTTGGAGATTGTTCGTGAGTTACCCGATGCCGACATCAAGATCAAGACCTTGGAGAACAACTGGGTACAAATCAACTGTGCCTCGGCCTCGTTCAAGATCGTTGGTCTTCCCAAAGACAACTTTCCGAATCTGCCCAACTTGACCAATAGCCTGGTTGAAATTCCGGCGCAAGCTCTGCTGAGCCTCATCAACAAGACGATTTTTGCCATTGCGACCGAAGAGTCACGCTACACGTTCAACGGGGCACTGTTGTTGCTCAAACCACTCAGCGCCACAATGGTGGCGACCGACGGTCACCGTCTCGCGCACATTGAAAAGCAGATGCATCTCGATCAGCTCAACAGCGAATTGCGCACCCTGATTCCCAAGAAGGCGCTGGCTGAATTACAGCGGCTCTTGGCTGAGGCGGAAGATAAAGATATGGTGAGCTTCGGCAAAGATGAAAACCACCTATTCTTTCAATTGAAGAATCGTTTGATGATTTCCAGGATGCTGACAGGGCAATTTCCCAACTACGAAGCGGTTCTTCCCAAGGAAAACAATCGGTCGGTGATCTTGAACCGGGAAGATATTCGTGCGGCCATCCGGCGCGTGTCACTTCTTGCTGATGACAAGTCTCGCTCGATACGGATTCTGCTCGCTAGCAACCAGATGGAGCTTTCCTCGAACAATGCCGACCTGGGAGAAGCAAAAGAGGTGCTGGAAACGAGTTACGATGCCGATCCGATCCACATCGGATTCAACTGCCAGTACCTGTTGGATTTCATTACAGCCACTGACGACACCAAGATCAGCCTGGACTTCAAGGATGACCAGAGTGCTGGCCAAATGCGGCCCGCGACGGAGGATGAGTATCGCTATCGGTATATCGTCATGCCCATGCGGCTTTGAAGAGGCGTTGGTGAAAATCCTGAAGAAATGATTCTGACCCGCCTTTCTGTCAGGCTCGCCAATTCTATGTTGAGAAAATCAGAGAACAGTTGCAGTGTCGCAACTACGGGTTTACCCCGGAACCTTTAGACATCAAATACCTTGCCGCAAACGAAATTTCCTCAGCCGCCAGCCTGGCAGACATACAGTCTCAATTGTCGACACAATTGACAAAGCATCGGGAGAAAGAGATTCGTCTCAGAAGAAGCCTCGTCGGACCTCATCGTGACGAAATCGCCGTTGAGGCCAAAGGAAATCCGATGCAGCGCTATGCGTCTGCAGACAGCAACGGAGCGCGCTGCTAGCTTTCAACCTGGCTCCGATAGAAGTCTATTTTGCTACTTACGACGAGTATCCGTTGTTTCTGGTAGATGATGTGGATTCTGAGCTTGATGAGCTGCGGATGAACGAATTGCTTCAGATATTGGAATCGAAAGTACAAGTCTTCGTGGCGACAACCAAGCTCGGATTGATGTCCCGTAACAGTCTGCACCTGGCCACCACCTTCCAGGTTGAGTCGGGACAGGTCAAAGAATCTGCTGAAGCCTGGTGAGCGCGGTCAGCAGGTGCGATTACGGAGGCTCGACTGCCTTTAGACGCAGTTTCTCCTCTCCCAGCAATCTGCCGAACTAAAAACCCTAACTTTAAGGTGATTCTGCATGAGTGAAGCTCTTCAGGAACCAAGAGACAAGAAAGAAAAAAGCAAGAAGGAAGATCCAGTGGTCAGCGCCAACAGTGCCAATGGTGGAACTGAGGGAACCTATGATGCTTCTAGCATCAAGGTTCTTGAAGGGCTTGAGGCGGTTCGAAAACGCCCGGCGATGTACATTGGCTCCACGGGTGAAATGGGGTTGCATCATCTCGTCTACGAGGTCGTTGACAACTCGATAGATGAGGCCTTGGCAGGCCACTGCACGCGTGTCGATGTCACGATTCATGGAGACAATTCCGTCACGGTCATCGACAACGGCCGCGGCATTCCTGTTGATTATCACAAGGGTGAGAAAAAGTCGGCTGCTGAAGTCGTGATGACGAAATTGCACGCCGGCGGCAAGTTCGACAGCAATAGCTACAAAGTTTCCGGCGGACTGCACGGTGTTGGCGTTTCCTGCGTCAACGCTCTTTCAGAAGAGCTGGAATTGGAGATTTGGAAGAATAACAAGGTCTATGAGCAGTCCTACCGGCGAGGCAAGCCAACTGGACCCTTGAAGGAAACCGGCCATACTGACAGGCGTGGAACCAAAGTCACATTCAAGCCAGACGCGACGATCTTTGACACGATGGAATTCAACTTCGATACGCTTTCACAGCGCCTGCGTGAGCTGTCGTTCTTGAACAAGGGCCTAGTCATTACGATTTCGGACGAACGCAACGACAAGAACCACGAGTTTCAATACTCTGGAGGCATCTCCGAGTTTGTCAAGCATCTGAACAAGAACAAAGAGGTTCTGCACACTCCGCCTATTTACTTTGAAGCCAGCAAAGACAACGTCACTCTGGAACTTGCCATCCAGTACAATGACACCTACGCGGAAAACGTCTTTTCCTTCGCCAACAACATCAACACCATTGATGGCGGCACTCACCTCTCGGGCTTCCGCTCGGCACTCACACGCTCCATTAACAACTATGGACAGAGTGCCGGCCTCTTCAAAGATGTGAAAGAAAACCTGACGGGCGACGACGTGCGGGAAGGTTTGGTGGCCGTCGTCAGCGTCAAGCTGCCGCAGCCGCAGTTCGAAGGCCAGACCAAGGGAAAGCTCAACAGCGATATCAAAGGTCTGGTTGAGACGTTCATCAACGAACGGTTAGCGGACCATTTTGAAAAGAATCCGAGTGTTGCTAGAAGGATCATCGGAAAGGCCATTGAGGCCGCGCGAGCTCGAGAAGCCGCGCGCAAAGCCAGAGACCTTACCCGGCGGAAAGGTGCACTCGACTCCGCCTCATTGCCGGGCAAGCTTGCCGACTGCCAGGAGAAGGATCCAGCGCGATGCGAGATCTTCGTCGTTGAGGGCGACTCGGCCGGCGGCTCTGCCAAGCAGGGCCGCGACCGCAAGTTTCAAGCCGTGCTTCCGTTGAAGGGAAAGATCCTCAACGTCGAGAAAGCGCGGTACGACAAGATGCTCGGTCACGATGAAATCCGCGCGATGATCACAGCGCTCGGCACTGGCATTGGCAAGGACGACTTCGACAGCGCCAAGCTGCGTTATCACAAAATCATCATCATGACGGATGCGGACGTAGACGGTTCGCACATCCGCACACTGTTGCTGACCTTTTTCTTCCGGCAAATGAACGAGCTCATCGAGCGAGGACACGTATTCATTGCCCAGCCTCCCCTGTTCAAGGTTAAGAAAGGCAAGAAGGAAACCTACATCAAAGATGAGAAAGCACTCACACGGGAGCTGATGCGCAGCGCCAGCGAGGATATTGAAGTCAAAATCGGGAAGGAGAAACAGCCGCTGCAGGCGCGGCAGCTCAGCACGTTTCTCGGAAACCTGGTTGACTACAGGCAGGTTTTTGAGAAAGTGGAGAAGCGTTTACGGGACCGCTCAGTGGCTGAAATCCTCATCCAGAGCGGCTTGGAGACCAAGTCGCATCTTTCAAACCGGGGGAACCTTGAAGGAGTAGCGGGCAGGATCCAGAAGTTGGGGTATGAAGTGGAGTTCGGCTTCGATGAAGAGCACAGCTTGCACAAGCTCGTCATCAAAGGGAAACCCGACAACGGAGCGTATCAGCGCACCATCGATCATGAATTCATTTCTCTGGCGGAGTTCAAACGGGCCGTGTCCCTAACCCATGCCTTGAAGGAATACGACAAGCCGCCGTTCTTCATCTTCGAAAAGGAGAAGAACGGCGTGAAGTTCGAATTGTGGACGCGGGAACAACTGCTGGAAACGATTCTGGCTACAGGCAAGAAGGATTTTCACATTCAGCGTTACAAGGGGCTGGGCGAGATGAATCCCGAACAGCTTTGGGAAACGACCATGAATGCTGAAACTCGAAGTTTGCTGCAGGTGCGCATTGACGACGCTGTCGAAACCGATGAAATCTTCACGATTCTGATGGGTGACGCCGTCGAGCCGCGCAGAAAGTTCATCGAGGACAACGCGCTCGACGTGAAGAACCTGGATATTTGACCCCCTGAGACAGACGGCTCGCCTCCTGAGATCACCTGAGATCAGGAGTGAAAGTGCCGCACAGGGGCACCGAAGTGGTTCAAGGAAGCTCCAGAATGAATATCGGAGTGCTTCGTGTCAAATACCTCGATTCGAGTTCTGTAACATCCTGTCGCACCGCGCCCCGGCGCTGATTGCGGCAGCGGCTGCCCTCCTCAGCCTAAGAGGGGAAATGTCTAATCTCTTGCTCCTTCCAGTAAGGGAGCCCGTTTCGAACGCCTACCGATAACATTCATGGAAAACCAACTGACCTTCAACCAGACTCCCGTCAATATCGAAGACGAGATGAAGCGTTCGTACATCGATTACGCGATGAGCGTCATCATTGGACGTGCGCTGCCCGATGTCCGCGACGGCCTGAAGCCGGTGCACCGCCGCATCCTGTTCGGCATGCACGAAATGGGCTTAGCGCACAACAAACCCTATCGCAAATGCGCCAAGATCGTGGGTGAAGTAATGGGCAACTTCCATCCGCACGGCGACGCAGCCATTTATGACGCTCTGGTAAGAATGGCGCAGGAGTTCTCCATGCGCTCCATCCTCATCGACGGTCAGGGCAACTTCGGGTCGGTGGACGGCGATCCCCCTGCAGCCATGCGGTACACGGAAGCGCGCCTGGCGCGAATCGCCGGTGAGATGCTGGCGGATATTGAAAGGGAAACGGTTGACTTTACCCCTACCTACGACGAAAGCCAGCAAGAACCCGTCTATCTTCCGACCCAGATCCCGAACCTGCTGGTAAACGGATCGGAGGGAATCGCCGTCGGGATGGCAACCAAAATCCCACCGCACAACCTAAAGGAGGTCATTGATGCGGTGATCCTACAAGTAAACAAGCCCGACGCCAGTCTGGAAGAGATCATTAAGCTGATTCCAGGGCCCGACTTTCCAACCGGCGGCTTCATCTATGGCAAGGCTGGCATTCAGCAGGCGTATGCGACAGGCCGGGGCTCGATCATCATGCGCGCCAAGGCAGCCATCGAAAAGCAGGCACGAGGCGATAAGGAAATGATCGTCATCACTGAGATTCCTTATCAAATCAACAAGGCCAAGCTAATCGAACGCATCGCCGAGCTTGTTCAGGAAAAAAAGATCGAAGGCATCACCGACTTACGCGACGAAAGCGACCGCGAAGGCCTGCGCATCGTCATCGAATTGCGGCGGGGCGAGCAGCCAGAGGTCATCCTCAACAACCTGTATAAGCAAACCCAGATGCAGACTAGCTTCGGCGTCATCATGCTGGCCATTGTCAACGGCCAGCCGCGAGTACTGAACCTTCAGGACGTGGTCAAGCACTTTGTGGAACACCGCCTCGAGGTTGTGCGGCGGCGAACCCGTTATGAACTGCGGAAGGCCGAAGAACGGGCGCACATTCTCGACGGCCTCAAGAAGGCGCTCGACAAGATCGACCCCATCATCAAGCTGATCCGCGCGTCGAAATCGCCGCAGGAAGCCCGCGAGGGGCTAATCCGGCAGTTTGAGTTTTCGCAGCTGCAGGCTCAAGCCATTCTGGATATGCAACTGCAACGGCTGACCAGCATGGAGCGAGAGAAGATTCTTGAAGAGCTCGAGAACCTGCTGAAACGCATCGCCGAACTGAAAGAGATTCTAGCGAACGACAAAGTCCTGCGCACCCTGGCTGTCAAAGAATTGAAGGAAGTGCAGAAGCAGTACAGCGACGATCGCCGTACGCAGATTGTCGATGAGCATGCCGAGATCAAGCTGGAAGACCTCATCTCCATGGAAGACGTCGTGGTGACCGTCACCCATTCGGGTTACTTGAAACGCACTCCCGTCAGCGACTACCGCCAGCAACAGCGCGGCGGCAAAGGACGCATCGGCATGCGCACACGCGAGGAGGACTTCGTCGAGTACTTGTTCGTGGCATCGACCCACAGCTATTTGCTCATTTTTACCAATCAAGGCAAGGTGCACTGGCTGAAGGTGTATGAGATTCCCGATGTCGGGACGGCCGGAAAAGGCAAAGCCATTGTGAACTTGGTGAATCTCGGTCCGGATGAAAAGATGACGGCGGTGCTGCCCGTCACCGACTTCGCCTCCGATCGCTTTGTCATGTTCGCTACGTTGCGCGGCGTGGTAAAGAAGACACGGCTCGACGCTTTCAGCAACCCCATGGCGCGCGGCATCATCGCCATTTCGGTTGACGAAGGCGACGAACTGATCGCCGTGGAACTTACTACTGGCAAGGATCAGATCTTTCTCGGCACGCACGACGGCCAGTGCATCCGTTTCCACGAAGACGATGTCCGCGACATGGGACGCCAGGCACGCGGCGTCAAGGGCATTGAACTCGCCGGCAACGACTACCTGGTGGGGATGACGGTCAGCGCCGATGAAGGCATGATCCTCTCGGTCACCGAGAATGGCTATGGCAAGCGCACGCTGGTCAACCAGTATCGCGCCCAATCGCGAGGTGGAAAGGGCGTCATCAATGTGAAGACAACCGACAAGAATGGCAAAGTCGTTGCAATCATGAAGGTCGATGACGCCTCGGAACTCATCGTCATCACCGCCCAGGGGAAGATCATCCGGCTCGAAGCCGCCGCCATCCGGGCGGCCGGACGCAGCACCCAGGGCGTCAAGCTTATCGACTTGGGGGACGACGACAAAGTCGCTGCCGCCTCGCTCATCACCAACCAGTCCGAGAAGTTACTGGAGGAAAAGCCACCCACGGTTCACTAAATCTTGCCAGTTCGTCTTAACCTGCGCAGGGTGGAAATACAGACTGCATTCAGCTACGAAGAAGCCGAGAGCGCGAAGGCCAGCCAGACCCCGATCTCGAAGATAATGCCTGATCAGCCCTTTGCCGATGATTCAGGGTATGAGTGCCTCCCCTGCCCCAACCCGAGTCATGGTGGTCGACGACGACGCAGGGTACGCGCGTCTTCTGGTCGATTGCTTTTCAGGACTTGGCTTTCAAGTGCTCTATGTGAGTTCTGGCGAGAAAGCCCTCTCCGAGATCATAGTGTTTCGCCCGGAGATCATCCTCCTCGACATCCGCATGCCGCGAATGGACGGCTTTGAAGTTTGCCGAAGCATCCGCCGGAACCCCGAGCATGCAAATGTCATCATCATCATGCTGACCTCGGTAGGCGAGGTGGAAGATAAGATCAAAGGCATCGACATCGGAGCCAACGACTACGTGGTCAAGCCGTTCGGGCTTTCAGAGCTGTTTGAAGTGGTCGCGAGGGTTAATCGCTTCCTCGACACGAAAGGCGCCTACCTGAGAAAGATGGAGGAGGAAACGTTTCTCACTCTGCGCGGCGCGGCCAACACGGTGTGCCACGAAATCAACAACCCGCTGACTGCAATCGTGGGCGCAGCCAGAGTCTTGTCAATGAAACTTGCCGAGCGAACAGACGCGGCCGAGCTTCAGACGGAAACCGTGAGCATCCTGGAAGCTGCACAGCGCATTCAGAACATCACTCATCAGCTTGCCCGTGCCATTCGGGTCGTCACCACCGAGCCGGTGCCCGGAATTAAGATGATCGACCTGAAAGCCTCGGCGAAGAGCGAATGACCGAAAACGACCTGGGTCACAAATGATCAGAGCGCTGGACTGTCCCTTTTGCTAACGACCGGCAAGTGATTTGCGGACTTTCCCCTTGAGCTGGCAAGAATGAATTGCCAGGCCTTACGTCTGGCGGAAAGTTGCGTTACAATGTCTCCCAGCCAAAAGGCAGCGTTGGAAGGGAATCGAGGGACGGTAACTCATTGCCCTGATGGACCTGCGGAGCCCAGAAATTTCAGGACCGATGAGACTGCTTGAAGAGTGAAAGCGAGGTGAACTGTATGAACTCCCCAGAAGCCCATGAGCGGGACGGATTTCAGCTAACTTCCAAGAAATTTGTGGTCCCGCCGGACACTACCCGGCTGGATCCTGCAATCAAACGCAAGACAACCATCTGCAACCTCTTTGCGAATCATCAGCTCCCCATTCGCGATATTATGCGTATTCTTGATGAAAGCTACGCGAGCGTCGTCGGAGCATTAATCGAATTCGGCATGGTTTACGAGCGGCGCCACAGCCGCCAGGAACCCATCAAGGTTGAGCGCAGGCACTCGTTTTTCCGCTCGCTTTGAGTGAGGAGAAGGTCGCCTGCCAGGCATAAAGTCAAGTGAGTCTGGAGAGCACAAACGGACGATAGGAGAGTTCGTGACTTGCAACGCCGGTCTCGCGAGAATGAGATTCTGAGAGACCTCAACCTGCAATCACATTGCTTCAAGTCAGATTTACGCCAAGGTCATCGACAAGAAGAGGATGGAAGCCGTGGCTATGCTCCCAACATTAACACACGGCAGCCTTCGTGCAGCCCGCTCCCTTCACTTTTGGCAACTCAGGCCGAAACCTCTTGCGCGGCCCCGGATTCAAAAGCTTCGACTTGAACCTTGCCAAGAACATCCGCATCAGCAAGCTGGGCGAGTCGGGAAATCTCCAGTTCCGAGCGGATGCGCATGATGCGTGCATATGGCCGTTTTGAATTGTGAAAATGGCGCCCGACCCGTTGTAGAAAACGTGGTAACTCAAACAGTTATTTTTGATATAAGTTTATTGAATTTCACAAAGACATGCGGGAGTAATTCAGCGGTAGAATGCCAGCTTCCCAAGCTGGACGTCGCGGGTTCGATCCCCGTCTCCCGCTCCATCTTTTCAATAACTTAGGAGAAACTCCAAGGACGCTGTGCTCCAAAATGCTCCAATTAGAGATTTCCCAGCGCGAATTCCAGTGAGTTGACTGCCTTCTTCCTCCTTCCTAAAGCCGTTTTCGTATAGACATTCTGATTCACATCCACAGTGTGACCAAGTTGATCGGCCACGACCTTCGGATGAACATGCAAGTCGTTCAACAACGAGGAATGAGTTCTTCTCATTACCTGGAAGTTCACCCACCTCAGTCCTGCCTCCTTGAGCTTTGGTGCAATCCATCTTCGCCAGCAGTTGTCCTTCGAGAGCGGCGTCGTTAGCTTTTCGGATGGAAAAACCCAGGCCGTGGGTTGCGTGTCGATCGATACCTTCTTCCAAGCTTCAATCTCAGAAAGCAAGCCGTCAGGAAGAGCGACTTCGCGAACCGAGTTCGTTGTCTTCGGAGTATCCACGTGCCCTCGGTAAAGTCGTTGCCGGATTTCCGCATACTCATCTTGAAGGCGAGCCCAAGTCAAGCCAAAGATCTCCCCAGGACGCATTCCCGTGAGAACAGCCAACTTCACAATGAGCCGTTCTCTTTGCTCAAACAGCGAAAACAGCTTCTTCACCTCTGCCAGACTCATCACCAACCTTTCCGGCCTCCGGGCTTCCTTTGGGACAAAGAGCAAAGAAGCCGGATTTCGAGTGATGGATCCTTCCGCCAAAGCCAGTTCGAAAATCTGATTCAAGTCCCAGCGAAGGTGACTGACAACGCTGTACGACAACCCTCATGTTGCCTTGTGATCCAAGAAATCCTGCAATTCATCCCGGCTGAATCCATTGATCCGTCGCTTGCCGAACTCAGAGATCAGGTGAAAGGAAATCCTCTCCTGATTACTCGATGCCGTTGAGCGCTTCCATTTTCGCCGGTAGAAAGGTAGAAAAACCTGTTCCACAAAGTCAGCCAAGATGCATCGTCCCGATGCAGTCCGCTCTCGAAGGTTGAGCGGCGCCACAATAGTAGCAACCTGTGCTTTGGCTTCCGTCTTGGTCATCTCCCAAACAGAACCAAGAGCGCGGCTCCGTCGATGACCGTTTTCCCACCATTGCGCAATTCAAACACCCCGTTGCTTCTTGACGTTTCCCTCCTGATGCCGTTTACGCATAAAGATCCTCCTCCATGCGTCTAGCGGCGTTGATTCTTGACGAGGCGATCATACCATCAAGATCGCCTTGTTCGTTGCTTCTTTTCCACTCCTCAAGCGTGTCTCGCTGGACGAGACGTCGCCGCCCGATTCGGATTGCCGGCAACCTGGAAACATTCTTTACCTTCCCGTTGATCACGTTGTAAACGTGCGCCACCGAGCATCTCAGTTCCAAGGCCACATCTCTGACGGTGAGCACTTCTCGAAGAATAGGCACGGTGATCTTTCCCTCCGCGAATGATTTGCGCTGTGAGCCTTCGGCTTCCTCGCCCCAAATTAGCTAGTTGAGCAAATCAGGCCTACACTTATGTAGAGGCTTTGAAAACGCAAGATCTTAATGAAATATTTTGAAGACCCGCAGGCTCGACCCTCTAGTTGGGATGATTCCCAATTCGTTCCATTACCTATTAAGAGGGGTCGAAAAGACAAGATCTTAAGGAAATATTTTGGGCTGGAATTCTCTGCAGGTATTCTTGAGGGGAAGTCAATTTCCGGTTTCGCCGTTGTAGAATCACGATCCCGCCCGGTGCTGATTGGAGAACGTCCGCGGATGCGGTCAGTCGTCACCTCGTAGGCCGGCCATAGCGGTCGGTCCGCACACCGTTTTGGTCGCCATTTGGCTCAGACGCGACCCAATATTCACTCATTGCCGGGCGAGGGCTAAATCGTATGGTGTCCGCCCAAGCGAGGACTCGAGCGTTGGCTGCCAGGAGAAAAAGGGCCCCTGCGAACCGTGGAACGCGCCCAGGGTCTGCGCAGGACTGTCGCCGCTGCGGGTGAAGTGATAGAGAAATACGCGCGCGCCGCGTGCCGCAGCCAGTCGCGCGAAGGGGGCGCACAACGAACCGGAAAAGCACTTCACGCCGGAGGTCGAGAAGTTCGTCGAAACCTTCACTCCTGCCGGGGAGGCCACCGAGGGTGCTGGCGGCCTTCAGGCGCCTTCGCCAGAAGAGTCGTTACGCCACTTCACAGTCCGTGAAGGTCTGCAGATGGAAGTTGTGGCCAGCGAGCCGGCGATTCGCCAGCCGCTCAATCTCCATTTCGATGAGCGCGGCCGTCTCTGGGTGGTGCAGTACATCCAATACCCGTTTCCGGCTGGCCTGAAAGTCGTGAAGTATGACAAATACTTGCGCGCGGTCTTTGACAAAGTTCCGCAACCGCCACTCCATCATGTTCGCGGCGCCGACAAGATTACGATTCTTGAAGATAGCGATGGAGACGGCCGGTTCGAATCGCATAAAGATTTTCTGACCGGACTGAACATTGCCACCAGCGTGGTGGTGGGGCGCGGGGGCGTCTGGGTGCTGAACCCGCCCTATTTGTTGTT
>JAKEER010000195.1 GCA_022616615.1 Acidobacteriota bacterium | reverse complement strand
TTGACGTCGTCGACGACGTACTCAACGGTTGCTGTCGGCACGTCGTGAAGATCGGGAAGACGCCGGGTCTCTCCAAGAGCCGACTCGGACTCCTTCAGATTGCGCAGGATCAAAGCCTCATCGTTGGGCCGATGCAAGGTGACCTTGAAGTCTCGGTGTTCCCCGTCAAGCTCGAGGACTCCGCTCACTTGGACACGCTCGGAAAGCGCGTGGGTCACAAGAAACCCGGTGCCGAAGCGACCCGTCGTTTCGCGGGAATCGAAGTCCTTGCTTGAGCCGCCGGTCAGGAGGGCAGCGATGTCCGCCATGGTGAACGGAGCGGCGTCGTGCTGAAAGCGAAGGACCCCCTCATCCAGCTCGAACGTCACGCTGATCCCGTCATGCCCGTCTCGGGGGCCTGCGTCATGAGCATTCTGGAGCAGTTCGAACGGCCAACGACGAGCGGCACGGTCAGGGTCGCTTCTCGCGTCGCGCACCTTCGCGTGGATACGGCGAGCAAGCGCCTTCTGCACCTGCTCGTTGAAGGTCTCCCGAAAGCTCGTGATCAGTCTCGAACCGATATCGCTGCCGTCATCCATCCTTGTGGTCTCCGGATGCAGAGGGTGGTC
This sequence comes from Acidobacteriota bacterium, assembly GCA_022616615.1. Taxonomy (GTDB): domain Bacteria; phylum Acidobacteriota; class Terriglobia; order Versatilivoradales; family Versatilivoraceae; genus VFZK01. Next base: position 9,905 of record JAKEER010000195.1, on the reverse strand, counting down.
GAGTGGCGCAGCCATTTGGCCCGGAATTTCCGTTTTGAGCTTCCCCTTCGCCCGGGAGCCTAGCCCTCCTGCCCCGTCGTGTCAACCGCCTGCAGTCTGATGCCCCCGATGGCCACCTAGACTGCCCATAGCTGCCCCCAGATGGGCTGCCCTAGTTCGCATGGAGCACCCATGGGACGGTAGCCTCACGTCGAACCAAGCCCCGGCCCCTCGCCTAAGGCTCCAAGACAGGCCGGCCCAGATGCCCTCTGGCTGCTGCACCTAAGTGCAGGCCTCCTTAGCAGCACCAGACCGTCCAGCCGGGCTAGTCTCGCTCACGCGGATCGATGCATGGTGATGTTAGCCTCGCCCTGAAACTGGTTCAGGTCCTCGAGCTGTCACGTTAGGCTGCGAAGCGGGAGGAGGTGGGCTTTCTGCGCTCAAAGGGGGGTACCCAGGGCTGGAATAGGCGTTCCGGGGTGGGTGCTCTCAACTACGTGGGCTCATGCTACGTGGCCAGCCGTCTAGCTGCCTGCTGCACAACCGCACAGATGGCCACTGACCCAGAACCCTGAGGTGCAGGCTGATGCCTCCCTAACACCACCAGACGGCCCAGCGGGGTTAGTCTCGCTTACGCGGATGCACGCATGTGATGGTGGCCTCACCCTGAAACCAGCCCAGATCCTCAGGCTGCCACCCTAGGCTCCAAACGAGGGGCTAGGGGCTCTTTTCAGCCCTCAAGCTGGGTACCCTAGACCTGAGTTAGCGGTTGGAGGTGTGCGGCTCCGCTGCCTCAGGGTCCTACTAGGCGCTTCCGGTACCGCCTCCAGGGCCGTTCGGAAGGCCGCCAGAGCCGTTCTTCGGTGGCGTCTGGGGAATCGCTTTTGCCTGTGTTGGCTTTCGGGCGAGGAGACGGTCAAGAGCCGCGCAGCAGGCGCGCAGATCCTCTGTAAAGGCGGCTTCTGTGCCTCCATGGTCGTCCCCAAGAGTGCCTGTAAGTGTCCCGCCTCCTTCCGCCTCTTGCAAACCTAGTTTACCCAAGGTTTCCCGGAGCCGAGCCAGCTTGCCTTGAATCCAGCGAGCCATTCCTTCGTGGACGTTATCGGCGGGTTGGAGTCGGCGATGCCCCATAGCCCGCGCCGCAAGCAGCCTTCGCACATCGTTGAGCGAGTAGAGGCGTCTCCCTCTGACCGTTCGGTAGCCGATCCGGTGGCGTCGCGCGAGCTTGCGCACACTCTGCGGCTGGACCTCCATCACCGCCGCTACCTCGCAGGAGAGCAAGGCGCCCACATCCTCGGCTGGGTCCGGCTGCAGATTCTGGTAAAACCATCCTGGATCCCCGATGCGAAGTTGACGACCCATGCGAAAGCTCACCAACTGCCCGCGGCGGACCATCTCATAGACCGTGCGACGGCTCAGGCCGTAGGCGACGGCGAGTTGTAAGGGTGTCAACCAACGCTGACCCGTCGACGCATCCATGTAACAGGCGACCAGCTTTAGACCTCGCTGGATCTTGCGTTCGTGGGCATCGAACTCAGCTAGACTCATCTGGCCTTCTGTCATCACTTACAGCTAGCCCACTCAGATAGGCGTTGTCCAGGGAAATCTCCAATGCGAAAAAGACCCGATGCCGGGTCTCGCCCGATGCCCGGACATATCGCAGAAAGGAGAGGATCCTGTGGGAAGGCCAAGCCCTGGGCGGGCTAAGGACTACTTCACGAAGTAAGAAAGCGGCTTGCCGTACAGGTCGGCGAACGCCTGGAGTTCAATAACGTCGAGCCTTCTCTCGCCGCTTTCGATCTTCGACACGAAACTTTGGTGTTGACCCAGCCGCCGAGCTACATCAACCTGCGTAAAACCTGCTTGCTGGCGGGCTCTTCTCAGCTTCGCCAAAAACTCCCGGTAGCGTTGGCGGTACCCAGCACCTTTCACGGCGGTCCGGATTATTCCGGGCCGTGCTTGAATATCCCAAATTAGGATATACTCTTTCCGGGCAAACAAGGACCCTACAACGCCCGACAACCTCTGAATCGGAGCGCTGACCAATGAGCCGCTTCTGGAGCGTGTGGCTCCTCACCGCGTCAATTGCGATCCTCGCGCTAGTGAGAAGCACGGGACGCCTAGCAGATGTACTGGTCGAACTTGCGGTTCAAGTTTCTGTTTGGTTCCTGGTTCTGGGTACGATAGCTTTTATTATTTGGGTGAGTACGGGAAAGAAAACGGGGAGATTCCTTTCGGCGTTGTCAATCCTGTTTTTCATTGGGTCTCTTGCGGAGCTGGGGGCGTGGGCTCTCCGGCGCCATGTTGAGTCCACCATACTCTCCAAGGGAAACGGACCGCATCAACAGGGACCTCTCGGTGGAGGGACGCCAGTTGTGTGCGTGGACGAGATACCGGCTTGTGTTACGTTTCCTGCGTCAAGCGACGGACCGAACAAGGTTCGTGAGGAACGAAAGGATACGTTTCACGCGGGTTTTTACATACAAAGAGTCGGGACACGTTATTACACGTTCTACTACGCGACGTGTCCTGCGTATCAGGAATGCGATGCCCGCGAAGCGCGCAACGCGAGCGTGGTACGAGATTCAACGGAAAGCCTTGACGTATTTGAAGAAGTCGGACATCAAGGGGGCAGGGCATACTTGGTGTGCAAGTCCCAGCAAGCTGGCCAAGGCTTCCCCGCCAATTGCTATTTCATTCGGATGCATAATGGCTATGTGCTTAAACTTGGAGTACACGGGGCGGAGCCAAGAGACGCCGAGGGGTTTGCGTTTATCAATTCTCTATCCCTCTTCTAACCCTGAATCCTGATCCAAATGAGCTTGTCGTGCGGGCTAGGGCATCAAGAGCGCGGTTAATCGACCACGACCATAGCTGTCCAGGGTGTGGAACCGCCTGGGGACACGACGACGTCTACTGCCGGTTGCCCTATGTGGATTGGTGTCCCGAGTGCGGTGGCGGCGTTTCGTTTTCGAGCACCGCGGCACACCCTCACAGGTGCCCTGAGTGCGACGAGGAGCCTTGGTTCCACAGCGACCCAGCCTGCAGCCTTCCGCGCGAGTCCCCTTGCCCCATGCATCTAGGAATCGTGTTAGAAAACCCGTCCAATTGGATCCATTGACCGCTCAAAGAAATAAGTCGAAGAGACCATCACGGGGTCGGGCCGGAGTCGTGAACACCAGCTCGTAGAAGTAGAGTAGCCTCATGTTCTGTCCCCGAACATAAGGGCGGGAGGTCGGCTCTCTAGCTAGGGTGCACATGCTTTGACGCGGCCGGAAGGCTGGCTCCTGGCCAACGGTACGCACCTCTGACGGGCCCCAGTGGCAAGCGTTCACCCTGGGCCTCCGAGGCACGAGTTTGACCTGAGGGAAGCCCTACGTGACCCTTGGTAGCTCCCAAGCAGCCCCGCATTGCCGCTCAAAGGCCGACTCTTGTCGTAGCCTATGGCTTGCAGCCCAAGTCGCAGATGGCGGGAGGCCAGAGCGTAGGCAATGCCTCCTAAGGGCCGCCGAGGCTATCCTACGGGACACCCTCAGCCTCCAGAGCACTTCCAGGCGAACGGTGTTGAGGTAAGCTAGGCTGGTTCGGCAGGCCGGACCCTAGGCGCCCCACCCCGATCAGGGCATCCCCCAGCCTCGGCTGGCTCCACCTGGCCCATCGAAACCGGTCCTCCGGCTACCAAAGCCGTTTCGGCTGCGGTGTGGGTGCAATGTTCTGTCCGCGAACATTTAGCGAATGCCCCTAGGGTGCGTACCCAGGCGACTCCCCGCGCCTTGCGTGCACCCTGAGGGTCCTAGGGCGTGAAGTTGGGCTGTGGGCAAGCCCCAACGACCAGCCCTCAGCCCCGCCTAGGCAAGCGCATATAGCCGCCTGGGTGCCGCTGGATGTGGTTCCTGCTCCTCGACTGACCGCTCCCGCCGTAAGGCTTCCCTAAGCGGGAGGCATCGTGCAGGCTGTGCCCTCCCCGGGCGGCCGCCTAGCTGCCCCCGCCTACCGCCAGATGGCCTAGCCTCGCCCCACGCGATGGCCCATTGCAAACGGCGGCCTCCACCCCAGGACCAGCATCGCATTCTGAAGAGCGAATCCAACGGCACCCGGCATGTAGAGACACCTTACCCTCACGATAACACTCTCACGATAACGCTCTTACGATAATCGACACATCGAAGCGTAGTCTGGATGCTGCCACCCCCAGGCATCCTGGCCATCAGGGCCCGTGCGGCCACGGGCGGCAATCGCGTCTGTTTGGGACCCTCTCATATGCCGCCCAGTGCCCCTCCTCCCCCCTAAAAACCGCCAAACTGGCCCCGCCTCCCCCTAGAAAGGCAGGTTTCTCCGGCCACCGTGGCTCCTACTCCACTTGGCTGTCCCGTGTCGCACCCTAAGGGACCTGTACCTGCCCCGATGGTCTCCCCCCTTCCCACCCCCTTCACACCTACAGGAACGCCCACACAGTTGGCAATACACCCGGGATTCCAGCGACGACGAGCCTCGCTCACTGTATCTGGTGGAGATTCTAGGCGTGGGTCTCGCCCGCCGTCCGATTGCGGACCCCGGCCGCCTGTGCTCCGCCCTGCCAGTCAAGGGAAGTAGTGGCCTGTAACGGGGTGGAGGCCAGAATCTTCGCTACCGTTGAAGGGAAAGGAGCCCGGACCCACCGCCGCAAGGCATCACGAAAGAGCGGTTCCGGATTCCTAGGCTGAACTCCAACTATCTTGCCCCAATCCCCCTATCCAATCCTCTGACCAACCGCGCCATTGGGATACGAAAAACCTTGCAAATGATTGGTCCCCGCAGAGACGCGGAGTCATGGGCTAACTTGCTGCAGTACGGTATGTATGTTCTGCTGCAACTGGAAAGAGAAGGAAAGCTGGAGCCGTTCGAAGATGTGCCTGCTTTGCAGCGCGGGAACTAGGGCAGTACAGGAGTCCAGTTGCTCACGGCGGGATGTCAGCGTTTGCGGTGGTGGCACCAGCTTAGGGATAGAAGCCGGATGGAGGGAGGGCGGCCATGATGAACCGCCTAGCATTGCTCTTCGCCCTATGCGCTCTCCCGCTGAGCGCCGCCGAGCCGCGTTGCGAAACTTGGCAAACCGCTACGGTGCTGTCGTGGTCGCAGGAATCGCGGCCCGGGATGACGGCGGGGAGTGTGATTCTGCCAGTCCGTGTTCTCCTGCACCGGCTGCGGGCCGAGGGCGATACGGTCTACACGATCTCAGGCGGCAAGAAGCCCTTGACCGTCGGCCAAGTGATCGAGATTTGTCTCAACGAGAAGGAGTATCGTACTGGCCTGCTTTGGTCGAAGAAGGGTAAGGCAATGCAAGTTCTGCTGCGCACCAAAGAGGCCGCCAAGCCAGTCACCTACCAGTTGGTAGGTGTGGAATCCAAACAAGGTTCGGGGACAGAACATAGCAAAGAATGAACGCCTGATAGGTAGGCGAAAAAGCCAGGACCTCCTTCCTCTTGCCCCTGCTTGTAGGGGTTCAGAACAAACTGCACATGTTGGGTGCTATTTCGGGTTCCTTCGGTCACCGTCCTTGCCTGGCCACAACCCCATGTTCTGTCCCCGAACATTGGCCAAGAGCCTTTCTTCAGGTCTTACGCTGTTCGTGCGTACCATTGATTCGTCGCGTGGGAGGTCTGAGCCAGCGTAGGCGCTTCCCGTCGAGGTCGAGTTTGAGATTGCGCTTCTTTCCGCCTCTGCCTTTTGTGCATGTCAGGGTGGCGCACCAGAAAAAGTAGTGCTCAGGTTCCCTTGCGCTTGCTGGTACTCGGGTTGCGTGCATTTCTCTCCTGCAACAGCGCGGGCGGGGGAATGGAAGTTCACGCGGCCGTTGGCCCACTCTTACTTGCTCTCGCCGCAAGAACTTGTTGCTATCCAGGTCAAAATAGAAGGTGGCGTTCCGGTGACGACTCTTGCCGTTCTCAACACATACAAGTGGGATTATGTTTTCCCCCAAGGCCTTGATTGATTCTCTCGGCTTTCGCCGACGTGACAGGGTCAATCGCTTTCTACAAACTGGGCACTTCCTAGCCTTTCGAGGCAAGCCGACGCGTGGTTTGGCCCTTTGGGTTGGTTCGCACTTCTCGCCCTTTTGGTTCACGAAAAACGGTTCTAAGCACCGGTTCGTGCACGACATCCGCCAACGGTTTCGACCCCGACGGTCGGCATGGAGTATTGAGTCACACTTGGAGCACCTTTCTAGGGCTGCCATCCGCTCTCCGGGCGTGGCCTTGGCAGACAGGTTACTGAGTCGCTTTCGCTCAAACGGCAGGATCTGCCAGCCCCAGTTTCTAATCCTCGGTAGCTTGACCCGGTTGCCCCGATAGTCAGTACGTATTTCGCTTGCCTTGTGGCGGTCACCAGCGGCACCAGTGCAGCGCCATTTCCATATTGAACCAAACAACGGGTGTCCACTTTCCTTGCCAATGAATTGCATTCTTCGTTCACACCGAGGACATTTGGGACGCGCGACACCAGTAATCGTGCCGAGCCTGTGGAGTGCCACGCCGTGCGGTTTGGTCTCCCGCTTGGAAATGTCTGCCGTGGCAGCGACCATGGTTTTCACCAGCATGAAATGGTAAGGCCTAAGCGCTGAACGCCCTCTATAAACGCTCGACCATGTTTGTCTGGAAATGCCGGTTTTTTCCTCCGCAAGCCTGAAGCTGAGTCCAAACTCACTCCACAGAGCTCGGAACGTAGTGAGAGTCTCTTCCACGGCTGTTAAGATTTTAACACGAGGTGTCCTACGGCGCGGTCAACTCTCCTGGGTTCAACGACTCGCCTCTCGCAGTCCGGTCCGTAACTCGCTGAATACAAAGCAGAACGAAACCGGTCGGAATGCGCGAACCCCAACCCTCCTTCGAACGCAGACCGTTCTGTCCCACAACACCCAAGACCGTTTTATTCGGCAGAAGGAGGCGAGAAACTAATAGGGCCCGAGTGGAAGCTCGGGCCCCAGAGCTTTTCGTTAGGCTGACTATGGAGGTGCAGCCGTGAACAAGGATAAATCCAAAGGGCATTCAAGTCAAGAACAACCAATTCCGTGCCACCATGAACGCCACCACAACGGCATCAAGCTGAAGTTCTACAACCTTCTTTATCGCCTGGGAAAGAAAACACCGGACGGAAGCGTTGCCCTGACCAATCCCAAGGTTGCTGAGATGATTGGTCATCCCTCGGCCCCCGGGACGAAGCGGCCGGGGGCTTACCTTTCGCGCGTCAAGAGGGAGCTTGTTGTAGACGGCTGGATCGAGTTTCTCGGGTTCGTACAGGACGAGAGACAGGGCACCTGGAGAGCCGCGTCCTATCGCGCGGTCTCGCACAAGACATGGCGGTCAAGGAAATGGCTGGAGCTTGGTCACGACCCGTGCGCATCTCTAAGTCCACACGGCATCCGCACGGCATCCGCACGGACATCGAAGACAACGACCGCGCGCAGACCCAATGGGACATCCGCGCGGATGCCGGACTGCACACTATCAGTTGAAGTTTGTACTGAACAGGCTCCGCGTAGTGAACAGCTTCAGGCTTTGCGTAGCTTGACCCCCGAGGTTGAGCCGCTGGACGAAGCTGCCGCGGCCGTCCTCCAGAGGGCCAAGGTTCGGTATCTAGAGATCACGGGCCGCCGTTTTGGCAACTTGGCCGGCAACAATCCCAAGGTCATGGAGTATGCCCGTCGTTGGAATGAACTCGTGAGCAAGTGGACCGGTGAGATTGTCGTGCGAGGTGTCGAGGTATGGGCGCACAGCCTAAGCGAAGGCGACATTGCGCGACTGCGCTTTCCGCTCGCGGTTTTCTTGTGCGATCCGGACCTCCAGGAGCACCTGCAACTCGCTGAGCAAGGAATCGATCCGTATCTTGATCTTGCCAGCCCGCGAACTCGAGCGAACCTGGAGGTTATGCGGAGTTTCCTCGACAAGCATAGTCATGAGGAGGCTGACGCGGCCGAGAATATCGACGAGACGGATGGCGAGTCGGTTAACTGAAACCTTAGGGCTGGTGGTGTTTGAGTGAGCTCCATGAAAGAGGATGTGCTCTCGGAACGGGACGGGTAGAGACTTTGGAGAGAACCAACAAGTCGGCGCTGACGCCAGAACTGAGGGAATGGCTCGGCCGCGCGATTGTGCCGGCGTTGGTCGAAGAGTGGCTGTCCGAAAAACAGACAAAGCCAGTTGCGAAGCCTGAGCTTGTTGTGGCAGAGTGCGCGGCGAAGAGTCCGTCCCCCGTCGAGGAGGAATGAGTGCGCGACCCCCTCCAATGCGCCGCTTACGCACGCTACTCAACCGACAAGCAGAATCCTCTCTCCATCTCGGACCAGATTGCCAAGTGCAAGGAGTTTGCTGCGACTCGTGGCTGGAATCTCCTCGATTCCTGCATCTTCGCCGACGAAGAGGTCAGCGGGGCCACACTTGCGCGGTTGGGGTTGAAGAAACTCCTAACTGCTGCTGAGTCACCGGCGCGGCCTTTCGGCGTGCTTCTCTGCGAGGACAGCAGCCGCTTGTCACGAAAGACCGCCGACATCTTGAACCTGTGCGAGCGGCTAAACTTCGCCGGAGTGCGCGTTGTGTTCATAGCCCAGGGCATCGACAGCGCGGATGAGACGTTTCAGTTGCTCCTGCACGCACGTGGGATGATAGACCAACTCTTCCTGGCGGACACCGCCAAGCGCGTTCATCGTGGAATGAGTGGCTTGGTATCGCGCCAGTTGCATACTGGCGGGCGTGTGTTTGGCTACCGCAGCAGGCGGGACGATGACGGCGTCAGGCTGGAGGTCGACCCCGAGCAGGCGGGCGCGGTTCGGCGCATCTTCGCCGATTACGCGGCCGGCGATTCTCTCAAGGTAATAGCCAAGCGCCTGAACAGCGAAAGAGTACCGCCGCCGGCACCGTATCGAGGCCAGCGTCACGCCTCTTGGTCGCCTGCGGCGCTCTCGGTCATCCTGCACAATGAACGGTATAGCGGCACCGTCGTCTGGAATCGGACACAAAAGCTGCGCGACCCGCAGACTGGCAGGCGAATCCAGCGTCTACGGCCACGGTCGGAATGGCGAATTATGGAGGCACCAGAGCTTAGGATCGTGCCCGATGAACTCTGGAGCGAAGTTCAAGCGCGAATAGCTGCGGTGCGGGCGGCGTTCACCCCTGATCGCCGGGAGGGTCTGTGTTCACGGGCCTACTCAGCGCGCTACCTACTTTCGGGATTCGTGAAGTGCGGCCTCTGTGGTTCAAACTTGGTATTGGTGGCCGGCTCGGGACGCGGGCACGCGAGCCGGGACAAGTACGGCTGCCCGCTGCACCACCACCGCGGCGTTTGCGACAGTACCTTGCTCGTGCGCCGAGACACGCTCGAGCGAGAGATTCTGTCGGGCTTGCAGCGTGAAGTGCTTCGAGAAGAGGTGGCCGCCTACGCGGTCGAGGAGTTCAAGCGCCAATTGCGAGAGCGGCTAGAGTCAATGCGCGGCCAGGTTGCCGCAACTCGTCGGCGTAGGGAGGACCTCAGGTACCAGATTGCCAACATCGTCAAAATCATTGCCGAAGGTCACAGCTCGCCGACGCTGCTGGCTGAACTGGCTAAGCGGGAAAAGGAACTGGAAGCACTGAACGACGAACTGTTGGCGGCGGACAATCAAGGGCTAGACGCGAAGCTACAAGAGATCGATGCTTTTGTTCGTCGGCGACTTCAGGACGTGCGCTCCACTCTTCTGGCAGATGTTTCTCGCGCCAAAGTGGAACTCGCCAAACACTGCGCCGCCATCCATGTTACGCCCGAGGGGGACACCTACCGAATCAATGGAGACTGGGACCTACTGGGCGGGCGTTCGGTTGGTGCCGGGGGACGGAATCGAACCGCCTACGCCGGCCTTTTCAGGGCCGCGCTCTACCAGTGAGCTACCCCGGCACGGGGAGAAATCATTCTAGGGGTGG
>JAKEER010000194.1 GCA_022616615.1 Acidobacteriota bacterium | reverse complement strand
AGCTCGGGAGCTGGGGCCTGGCAAATCCTAGAGCTGTCAAAAAATTCAGCAATAGGGACGCGGTGGCCATTGATGTCAACTTAAGGCGGTTTCGCCCACGATTGACGCAGAAAGCGCGTCAATCATGGGCCCGGTCTCTGCAGCCCTCCCTCACGGTCGGGCTACTGACAGGGCCGGTGCCGGTCAGTAGCCCGCGCGTTAGCAAGGGCTCCGGCCCGCTGCGGGCTGCCCGCCACTCTCACAGCTCCACCTAAAAGAGAGGGAAAGCTATTTGAGGGCACTTGCTCTCACGAAAGCTGCCTCGGGCTTGACTCCTGACGTAGCGGGGTGACGCTGCCTCTGCGCACCTCAGGACCCGCTCGCTACCGCTCGCGGTACTGTTCGCCTCAGGGTCCGGGCGCTGACAGTACCGCGAGCGGCAGCGAGCGGGTCCTCGCACAGTGCTGCCCGACCAAGCCTGCCACCAACACGGGCCGTGCCACTCCGCTAAACAAATACCTCCTGACTTTGAGGGCGCCGTGAGCAAGAGAAGGCAGGTCAGCAGAAATCAGGATTCATTACTCGGAGTTCGAAGAACGCAAAAGTGGCGCGCCAGTCGCGGCAGCCGCATTTCTGCATTCACGGTCACCACACCGAGCGCGCCTCTCACGCCGCTGATTACGGAAGCGTTGCCGCCAGATACAAGGTGCCGATGTCTCCGGTTTGCCGATCCAGGCGCTTGATCAGGAACAGGACCTCAGACTCCGGCTTCAGCTTGGCGACAATGTCACGCAGTTCTTCCGCGTTGCGAACCGGCATCTTGTTGATCTGCAGGATGACGTCACGCGCCCGCAGACCCGCATCATCCGCCACGCCACCAACCTGGACGTTAGTGACGAGAACACCTTCGCCAGGCTGCATGTCGAAATCGCGAGCCTGTTGCGGAGTGAGGCCCTGAACCGTCATGCCCAGCTTGGTCCCGCCTCTTTCCGGCGCAGACTCTTCGACAGGGTCAGTATCATCCTTGGGCAGAATCTTCGCTCGGTCATCAATTGTCAGCGTGGCCGTCTGCTCTCTGCCGTCACGCAGGAACTTTAGGGTCACACTCTTCCCGGGCGTGAGCTCGGCTACCACAGAACTCAGTTCGAGGCTATCGTTCAACTTGCGGCCATTGATTTCGCGAATAACGTCACCTTGCTTCAAGCCAGCCCGAGCTGCCGGTCCATCGTCAGGAGTTATCTTGCTGACTACGACTCCTTTGCCATCCGGCGCGCCAAGAGCACGCAGTGTGGCTGCCGTTGCATCGGTCTGCATCTGGATACCGATGGCGCCGCGGGTTACCTTGCCCGTTTTGATAAGCTGGTTATAGACGTTGGCGGCTGTGCTGGAGGGCAAGGCAAAGCCGACACCTGCATTCTGACCCGTAGACGTGAGGATGGCCGTGTTCACACCAATGACTTCACCGGCCATATTCACCAAGGGGCCGCCACTGTTGCCTTGATTGATAGCGGCATCTGTTTGCAGGAACCGCTGAAATCGCGACCCACTGCGCCCAGTGGCGCTAATGATGCCGGCCGTAACCGTCTGCTCAAGGCCAAATGGGCTGCCAATAGCGAGAACCCAATCGCCCTGCGTCATCCCATCCGAGTTTCCGAGCTTGGCTACCGGCAGATCTCTCTTGGCCTCAACCTTGAGCACGGCGATGTCGGTGCCTTGATCCTTGCCGATGACTTTCGCTTTGTACTCGTCTCCCGACGCCAGACTCACATTAATTGTATCGGCCTTCTCAACGACGTGAAAATTCGTGATGATGTAGCCTGCCTTGTCCACCACAAAGCCCGAACCGAGGGCCCGGGTTTTCATGTCGCGTCGCGGCCCATCCATTGGCCCGCCAAAGAATCTTTCGAAGAAATCGAAGGGATCCTCTTGCGGGCTCCCAAAGGGAGACTGCCGCCGATCGCGGCTCTGCGACTTGATAATGGTTTCTGTGTTGATATTTACGACAGCAGGTTCAACCATCTTGGCAATCCTCGTGAATTCCGACGAGAGCTGCGTGGGAGAAGGAATCGCGATCGCTGTCGCGCCAGGCGCGATCCCCGGTTTGTCTGCATTCACGGACCGATTGATCACCGTGCCAATGACAACGCCTATGGCGAGGGTGGCGAGTATCAGAGAGAAGAATAGGAGCTTTCGTCTTCTCATAGTTTCTATCATCCTTTCGATTAATGGATTCATTTTTTGATCTGCTTTCTTCCTGCAGTTTTTCAGGGTCGTCTTAGCAACAATGGTTCCAAACAAGGGTGCAGTCGCGTCTTCAAGGAATCCTTTGATTTTTGCTATAGTTCTTCAAGACAACGCAACGCGACACTAGAAAGCCACGCTGCCTGCAAATGCTGTTTTGGCAGATTCACGAGAAAGGAAGTGCAAAAACTGCAGATGATGCGACACACTCAATTCCAGATAAATTTCAAAAGGAGCTGTGAAAAAAATGAATGTTTGTACCGTGAGACGGGTGCTTGAAAGCCCAGAGCGCAAGCGACGGGTATCGTCGAGTCCCTCGCTGGCGCTTCGGGCTTTCAAAATGTCCAATCTCCAGACGCGCGCGGAGCGCGCGTTCCACCGAGGTGGAGCGGGCGCGCCGGACCGCTGTCCCTCTGCGCACGCTTCCTGCCGGGAGGAACCGATTTTCAATTTTTTCACAGTTCCCCTCTCCGCCTCACGGGAGGCGAGGGGAGCCGAATTTTCAATTTGTTCAAAGCTCCACGAGGCAAAGGGGAAAGCGCTCCTGCGCAAGTGGTCTGCCCAATGGAGACGGGTAGGCGGCAGCGTTCTCTTGCTGACCTGTTTCCTATCGCCAGACGGCTTTGCGCAAACTCAACCACGATCCACACGGCCTCGCGCCGCCTCGCCGGCTCCTCCTAAACCCGCAACTGCGGTGTCACCGCCGCTGCCTTTCTTCACCGAGCAAGAGCTGAGGGGACTGCAGGCGGTGTTGGAAACATCCATGGGCCAGATTGTCTTGGAATTCTTTCCCGACTTGGCGCCGATGCATGTGAATTACTTTGCCGGGCTGGTGAAGACGGGTTTCTATGATGGCACCACGTTTCATCGAGTCATTCTGCGGGGAATTATCCAGGGCGGCGATCCGCTGTCGAAGGATCCATTGAAGAAGTCTCTCTACGGAACGGGAGGGTTGAAGAAGCTGAAAGCTGAATTCAGTAAGCAACCGCACGTTCGCGGGACTGTGTCGGCCGTGCTTTTGCCCGGCGACCCTAATAGCGCTGGATCGCAATTCTTCATCTGTGTTTCCGACCAGGCACAACTCGATGGTCAGTATACGGCTTGGGGCCGCGTTGTCGAGGGAATGGATGTGGTCGACAAGATCTCGGCGCTGCCTGCCGGCTCGGATCAGATGGCGCAGGAGCGGATTGAGATCCGAAAGGCCTTTCTGCGGCCCATCCCGCCACCTCAACCGATTCCTTTTGTTGACGCCACGCCGGAAGCGATGAGGAGCTATCGTGTTCGATTAGTGACGACGCTGGGAAACATTGACATCGATGTCTTTCCAGACCAGGCGCCAGAGACAGTTCGCAATTTCCTCAAGCTGAGCAAAGCAGGCCTGTTTGACGACACGGTTTGGCACCGCGTCGTAGCCGGCTTTGTGGTTCAGGGCGGCGACGTGGCTACACGCACCGTTCCGTTGACTGCCGAGCAGGCCGCAAAGTATTTAAGAAACTTGCAGCCGGAGTTCAGTGACCTGAAACATGAGAAGGGAAGTGTTTCCATGGCGCGCGGCGAAGCGCTGGACAGTGCCAGCACGTCGTTCTTTATTTGCCTGGCGCCGCAGCCGTCCCTCGACGGCAAATATACCGTGTTCGGAAAGGTGGTTGCCGGCCTCGAGGTGGTGGACAAAATGGGGGCTGCACCGGTGTTTGACAATGAGAAGCCCAAAGGGCGCATAGACTTGATTCGAGCCGACGTCGTGGAGGTGAAGAGGTGAACCAAACCCCTGGGAGCGCGGACGTCTCGTCCGCCAGCGGCTGCCGCCGGCAGCCGGGGATCCACGTCCGTGGCCGTTGGCGGACGAGACGTCCGCTCCCAGGGGGCGACTGCAGTCTCGGCCCGTGGTTGACAGCTCAATTTTCCTTCCTCGCCGCAACCATTACCCGCTTCGTGTGTTCAATGTCCAACGTATCTTGACGGAGGTTTGAAATGGCAAAGACAAAGGGCCTCCGGCTGCCCTTGGTTTTGCAGCTCATTCTTTCTCAGCTGTTGTGGATCCCCCCGTATCTGCCAGCACGCGAAAGGCTGCAAGCAGCACCCTCTCTGAGCGAGGAACAGAGGATTGTGCACGTTCTTAGTCGCACGGGTTTTGGGCCTCGGCCAGGCGATGCTGAGCGGGTGCGCAACCTTGGAATTCAGAAATATATCGAGCTGCAGCTCCAGTCTTCCCGGATCGACGATTCTGCAGCTGAGTCAAAGCTGCAAGGACTTAAGACCTTGACGATGAGTTCGGCTGAGTTGATTGACCATTATCCTCCGCCGCGCCAGAAGAAAGCCGCCCAAGAGGAAAGAGTTCATGGTTCGAAGCAAAAGCAGCCGGTGGAAGATCCGGAGGATCGTCCGCGAACCAAAGGCATGGCATTGAACGGCCCCGGACGCATTATTGGAGAGCTGGCCCAAGCCAAACTTCTGCGCGCTATCTACAGCGAGCGACAGCTTCACGAAGTGATGGTGGACTTTTGGGCAAATCACTTCAACGTGTTTGCAGCCAAGGGCGCAAACAAGTGGCTGACCACTTCCTACGATCGAGAGGTTATTCGGCCGCACGCGATGGGCAAATTCAAAGACTTGCTCTCAGCAACGGCGAAGAGTCCGGCCATGCTCTTTTACCTGGACAACTGGATGAGCGCGGATCCCAGCGTTTCATTGGATTTGTCCCGGCTGCGGGAACTCCGAGCCCGGCGCGATCGGTTTGAACCGCGCAGAGGCCTTGGCAGATTGCGCGGCAAGGAAACCAGCGACCCGATGATGAACGAAGACCCGGCATTACAGGGCAAAGCAAAGCGCAAGCTAGGATTGAACGAGAACTATGCGCGCGAATTGATGGAACTGCACACGCTGGGAGTCGATGGCGGTTACACGCAGCAAGACATTATCGAAGTGGCGCGCTGCCTTACGGGCTGGACCATTGCCAGGCCGCGGCAAGGCGGGGAATTCGCGTTCGTCAGGTTTCTGCATGACGATGGCGAGAAGACCGTCCTGGGTCACAGGATTGCGGCAGGCGGCGGAATCCGCGACGGTGAACGGGTGCTCGAAATCTTGGCCCATCATCCCTCAACTGCGAAGTTCATCGCAACGAAACTGGCACGGCGCTTTGTCTCCGACGAACCGCCAGCGTCGCTGACAAGCCGTGTGGCGGATGTCTTCCGTAAAACTGACGGCGACATCACAGCGATGCTCAGGGCTATCTTCACTTCTCCGGAGTTCAACTCTCCCGCGGCCTACCGGGCCAAAATAAAGACTCCCTTTGAATTGGTGGCCAGTGCCGTTCGAGCGTTGGGCGCTGACACTCAAGGTGGAGTGCCTCTGCTCCGAGCCGTCGCGCAGATGGGCGAGCCTCTGTTCCTTTGCCAGCCTCCAACCGGCTATGCCGACGTAGCCGAAGCCTGGGTGAACACTGGAGCCCTAGTGAACCGGCTGAACTTCGGGCTGGCGTTAGCTGGAAATCGATTACCAGGCACGCGTGTGGATCTGGAATCTTTAGCTGGCCAAGCCCGCGACTCTGAGCTCCTGTTGGAGCATTTTGCCAGTGTGATTGTGCAAGGTGGCTTGAGCGCCAAAACGTTGGAAACCTTGAAAAAACAGATGCAGGCGCCCGCAGCAGATGAGAGCGCGGATCCCGACAGCGACCGTTCGATCGGTCCGGCAAAAATCGTGGGGCTGCTGCTCGGGTCGCCCGAGTTTCAACGGCAGTAAGGGGTGTAAATATAGCGCAGACCGCTGCTTTTGGCGGTCTGCGGCTTTTTGGGCGTACATACGACGAACAACCGCAGACCTGCCCGCAAAACGAGCAGGTCTGCGCTACAGGGTTGCTGGCACTTGCCACAACAAAAAGTGTGGGTATGGAACGGCCGCCGTGCCGTTCCCTGCGGCGATTTCGGATAACTCAGCAGGGAACGCCGCGGCGGGCGTTCCCTACGGCCTAGTCGGATTCTCAAAAGGAGCGTCACCATGAACATCAACCGTCGCGTCTTCCTAAAGAGCAGCGGGCTTTCCCTTTTGGGACTGGGCGCCGTTCCGCCTTTCTTACAACGCTTGGCTCTTTCGAACTCTGCTGGGAACAAGAAAATCCTGCTGACAGTGTTCCAGCGCGGAGCAGCCGATGGCCTCAACGTCGTGGCGCCCTTTGGAGAAAAACTCTATTACAGCCTGCGTCCATCCATTGCCATACCCCAGCCAAAATCAGGAGACGCTGCTTCTCTACTTGACCTTGACGGGTTCTTTGGTCTTCATCCCTCGCTGCAGGCTCTGAAGCCGCTTTACGACGAGAAACACCTGGCCCTCGTACACGCCGTAGGTTCGCCCGACAGCACACGCTCGCACTTTGATGCTCAGGACTTCATGGAATCGGGAACCCCGGGCGTTAAGAGCACACGTGACGGCTGGCTGAACCGCCACCTTCAAACCAAGAGCCAGCCCGGTGCGAATCCGTTCCGAGCCGTTGCGCTCACCGCGAACTTGCCCAGAACGTTGCGAGGCAGCGCGCCAGCTCTGGCTTTGAGCCGCCTGAACGACTTCGACTTGAAAACGGGTGGCCAGAACGCCGCCGTCAAAGCCAATTTTGAAACAATGTATGAGCAATCGGTTGATACAGTGCTTGCCGGAGCAGGTAGTGACGCGTTTGAGGCGATCCGTTTTTTGAAGAAAGCCAATCCATCGCAATATCAGCCTGCCAGCGGCGTTCAGTACCCGCGCAGTCCTTTTGGCGCCAGCCTTCAGCAGGTCGCGCAGATGATCAAAGCCAATGTCGGGCTGGAAGTCGCCTTTGTGGAATCGAACGGATGGGATCATCACGTGGCCGAGGGCGGAGTGCGAGGCCAGCTGGCGTCGCGCTTGTCCGATTTGGCTCAGGGGCTGGCTGCCTTTTGCAGGGACGTGGAGAGTCGCATGGACGACATCGTCCTAGTCACGATGTCAGAGTTTGGCCGCACGGTGCGCGAAAACGGCAACCGTGGAACCGACCATGGGCACGCCACGAGCCTGTTCGTTCTCGGCGGCCCGGTTCGCGGTGGTAAGGTCTTCGGACAATGGCCGGGACTGCAGCCTGAGCAGCTCTTCGAAGGGCGTGACCTCGCTTTGACTACAGACTTCCGAAGCGTCTTTAGCGAAATCATTTTGAAGCATCTCAGCAACACGAATCTCGACGCCGTGTTTCCGAACTACAAGATGAAGCAAGATCAGTTTAGGAACTTCCTCGCCTAGAACTTCCATGAAGTGATCCGCTGACACCCTGCGCTGCCACTACTGGATGAAGATAGCTCATCGTGCTCGTCGTCGTACTCGGCATTCGTCTAGGACGAGCACGAGGCCGGCGACGAGCACGATTTTCGTGAGAGTTTTCATGCCGCTGTGTGCGGCGCCACATTCGATGAAAATATTCCCCCTTAGCAAAGGGGGCGGCGCGAAGCGACAGCGGTCGCGAAGCGCCAGGGGGTTGTCCGTTCGGCTTTCCGGAACCCATCAGACAACCCCCTGAAGGCTTCGCCTTCTTTCCCCCTTTTTTAAGGGGGATTTTCGAGAGAGCCCCGAAACGTCTGATTCCTTCGTGTTTCTTCGTGACTTTCGTGGCTTCCCACTCCAATTTCTCGCTTGATTCTCGATCTCCTTGTGGTAGTATCCCCGCGTTCCGATCCGTACACTTGCCTCACAAAAAGCGTTCGCAAGCGTTCTAAAGCTGAGAGGTTCCGGCAGCATGCCCATGATGCTCCAGTTTGCCAATGTTCTGGTCTTTCTGGTGGTGGGCATCCTTTTTCTTCTAATTAGTTTGGCTCTTTCCAGTCTGGTTCGTCCCTTCAAATACAGCGCTGAAAAGTATACTTCTTATGAATGCGGCGAGAATCCAGTGGGCAGCCCGTGGATTCAGTTCAACATCCGCTTCTACGTTTTTGCTTTGATTTTCATCATCTTCGACGTTGAAGTTGCGTTCTTGGTGCCTTGGGCTGTGGTGTTCAAGAAGCTCGGAATGTTTGCCTTTGTGGAAGGCCTCATCTTTATAGCCATTCTGGCCGTTGGGCTGGCCTACGTTTGGGCAAAGGGAGATCTGCAGTGGGTGCGGTCTGAGGAGCGGGGGAACGTCGAGTGATTCTGGAAGTGCTGACTCATGGATGGTTCAGAAACGGATTGATGGAGTCAATCTCCAGATGCAACATCTTCTCTTATCCGTTGCTCTGAGTCTCGGTTTCCTTATCACCTACGTGGACTCACGTCCGAATTGGGATGACACCAGCGTTAGCGCCATGGCAGTATTTCTGAGTTGCTGTCTGCTCGGTGTTTTGAGACCCATCGTCCCTGGCTGTGGGCGCTGGCCGTTGGGTTGTGGATACCAGTGTTTGGCATCGCCTTTACACAAACCTACGGTTCGCTGCTGGCGCTGCTTTTTGCTTTCGCTGGGGCGTACGCTGGAATGGCCTTTCGCAAGATCCTTAAAACAGCTTAAAATATGAATCTGCCGGTTGTGGCTGGCTATTTTCGCAGCTAACGGAATGTAGCCGAACTGCGATTTGCTCGCAGCGTATCGAAGGAATGGAAGCCGGCACATTATTACTTTGGAAGCCCATTGTTCCCGGGCCTCAGAAGTCCTGATTCCCCGGGGTTGTATTTTCTATGAGCGTACTCGAAAATCGGTTTGGCGATAATTTGATCGTGACGACCGTAGACAATCTTTTCAACTGGGCCAGAGCTTCCGCGCTTTGGCCTATGACGTTTGGCCTGGCTTGCTGCGCCATCGAGATGATGGCCACTGGCGCTTCACGCTTCGACTGGGAACGGTTTGGGTTGATTCCTCGCGCCACCCCGCGGCAGGCCGACCTCATGATCGTTGCCGGCACGGTCACGCTCAAGATGGCCACGCGCGTCAAGCGGCTTTACGAACAGATGGCTGAGCCCAAGTATGTCATCTCCATGGGAAGCTGCGCGAACAACGGCGGTCCGTACTGGAAGCATGGCTACCACGTTCTCAACGGCGTCGATCATGTCATCCCGGTCGATGTGTATGTGCCTGGCTGCCCTCCGCGTCCTGAGGCACTTCTTTTCGGCATCATGAAACTCCAGGAAAAGATCATGCGCGAGCGGGTGCTGCGCAAGAAGGGGGCCGCCTAATCTAACCCGGACAAGCCGGAACCAAAAAGGCGCACCGGAAAAAGGCTTTTGGCAAAGAGTTGAGGCGCGCTCGAAATCGCCGGAAACCTTCATCTGGAGCCAGCCTTCGGGGACTGTCGAAAATTTTGTTGCAGAAAAGCACATAATT
>JAKEER010000193.1 GCA_022616615.1 Acidobacteriota bacterium | reverse complement strand
GTCTCCTCATGCGTTTCAGCGACACTTTGGCGGTTCTTTATCCAGATTAGTTGACTGTCTGATCGGGTAGGAAAAAGTTGCGATCGGCTAACATGCATCTTTGTCCTCGCAGTTCTTCACTGGGACAGACCACAACTTTGCAAGGACTCCCTCGCTTAACTTCGCAGATCGTCCAGAAACTCGGACGCCGGAGCAACGCTTGTGACGAGCAGATGATCGCGGGCCCGCGTGCAGGCGACGTAGAGCAGGTGGCGCTCGGTGTCATAGACTTCCTGCAAGTCGGCGTCGTCGCCTACCGTCGCGATTCGTTGTTGTAGGGGAATGATCTCGTCGTCACAGGCCATCACCACGACGGCTCGAAACCCCAGTCCTTTGGCAAGATGCATGGTGCTGATCGAAAGATAGCCGCCAGTTGATGCGCCCGACAAATTCTGGCCCGTTCATCTGCTGAACCTGGCTCCCTGAATCTTATTGCTGTGAAAGAATCCTTCTCACTTATCGCTGCTTTTTACTCTAGTTCACTCGTTTTCAGTCTTGCCAAACACGGTCCAAGATAAGGCTCTGACGATTTCAAACACCCACTTCCACCCACCCAATCAGTTTCGCCTCAAACCCGCCCTGGCTTAGAGCCAGGCCGCGATACTCCAGTTCGCGCTGCAGCATGGGTTCCAAGGTTTCGTGCAAAACGGCGAGCTTCCTCTCCACTTGGGCTTGCGAACTGGCAATCGGTGGCAGACGCCAAAGCATCTCCGGCTGGCGTTCCCAGGATGCCAGGCGTCGGCCATCCATATCCACAGCCAACACCGCGACCAGTCGTTTCACCTGTCCCTTGTTACCACGAGATTCCACGGCCCAGGCAGTGAGAATCCCCTGCTGTCCATCTGGCGATTGAACCCAAAGTCCAAGCTCTTCTGGGGGCAGCTCGCGATACTTCCGGAGATACGTGGCGACCTGTGGATGGTCGAGTCCCAGCAATTGCACGCTCTCCTGTTGCAAGGAAAGCTCGCGTTCCGTTGTGAGCAGGGTCTCGGTGCTTGTGTGCCTGTTGAAGAACGCGAACAGCTTCTCATCCCGGCGCGTGAAGGCATCACCTTCAGCTTGGGCAGCATCAGTCGTAAAGCGCACGAGCGCGTCCATCCCTTCCTCGGGACTGCCGATTGCTTTGTAGTCGTCGAGCCGGAACCCGTCCAGCTCTTGGAACAGCTCGAACACCGCCTTCCGAGCCTCAACGGCGTTGGCCATGGCTGCCTCCAATTCCACGCGGGTTCTTTTCAGTTGGGGATCACTCAACGCCTCCGCATAGAGACTCGCATAGTTCAACTGCATGGAGAGCTGCCCAAGAATCTGTGTCCGAAGATCTTCGGCAATCTGGCCCTGCTCATCGACCTTTCCCAGCGTCCGGCCAATTTCCTTCAGTTTCTGATCCAGCAACAGAAAGATCGAACCTTCAATCGTGTCTGAAAGCACAAGGTTGTAGACCTGGGCTGTGTCCTGTTGACCATAGCGATGGATACGGCCGATACGCTGCTCCAAATCCATGGGGTTCCAGGGAAGGTCGAAGTTAAAAAGAATCCGGGCGTGCTGAAGGTTGATGCCTTCGCGACCAGCCGCCGTGCAAATCAACACCCGAGGTCCATCTGGTGACCTGAAACGCTTCTCGGCGGCCGTCTTAGCCCCTTGGTCGCCGCCCTTGAGCACGGTCACTCCCCGCCCGGGAAACCGCTTCTCGATTTCCGCGCCGAGCATCTCCACACTGCCCAGATAGGTGGCGAAGACGACCATTCTCTCCTGCGCGTTCTGCCGCCACAGCACGCCCAGCGCACCAAGGAGTTTTCTCCACTTTCGTCTCCCGGTCCGGTGGATATTTCCCCAGCAGCTCCTTGATGCGCCGTCGCTCCTCCGGCAACGCATAGGAAACGCTGATAGCGGCGTCTTCAGCAGCCGCCGCGCTAGTCTCCGAGCCAAACTCATCGGCGCCTGCTCCCAGAGCCTCTTCTTCATCACGCTGCTGGCGAAGAATCCTGTAGCGATAGTCGGCAAGAAGCCCATCCACCTCAGCATCCCCCAACCTCCCTTCTCCGATGCCGTGCAGTTCTCGAATCATCGCCCGCGCTTCGTCCAGTGCCGCGTTGCGCTGGTCGTCGAGCTTTTGGTCATGCAGCAATGCTTCTTGAATCGTCAGTGCTATCAGTCTGCGCCGTAGCGTCCGTTGCACGGCCGAAAAACTGGAGGCCGCTATTTTTTGGAAGATGGTCATCACAAACGCCAGGCCCTGTCCGCTCTTCCCCTGTCGCTTCGCCAGGGCAAAGCCATCTTGCAGGTACGCCACCAGCGCCTCGTAGAACACTTTCTCGATGCTGGACATACCAAATGCTTCGGTATGCACCTGGCGTCTTGCAAACAACGTAGACCCGTCCCGCTTGCAGGCATCGGCCTTGGTCCTCCGGAACACCACCGAATTCAGCCGGTGCCGATGCTCCACCATTTCAGCCGGGGAATTGAACAAGGTAGGGTCGAGAGCTTGCACCAGCATCCAAAACCGGAAGTGGTCGCCCTGGTGCGGTGTGGCCGAAAGCAAGATCAAGTCGCGGGTGTGTTCCTTCAGCACTTCGGCCAGCTTGAAGTTTTGCGTCTTCACCAGCTTTCCGTTCCGGCGATAGGCGGTCAGGTGATGGGCCTCATCAAACACCACCAAATCCCATGCAGGCGCCGCCTTCAGTCTGGCCAAGCGCGCGCGCAGTTTCAGAGTATCGATGCTGGCGATAAGAAAATGGTGTTTCTCAAAAGCATTCGACTTGCGGTCCGTTACATCCCCTTCGCTGCCGAACACCTCAAAGTTGAGGTGAAAGACCTCATTCAACTCCCGGTGCCAGTTGTTGACCAAGCCCGCAGGCACAACCATCAAAGCCCGTTTCAGTTCGCCGCGGCTGATCAGTTCGCGCAGGATGAGCGCTGTCTCAATCGTTTTGCCCAGGCCCACTTCATCGGCAATCAGAAACCGGCGCGGTGAGGCCGTGGCAACCCGATGGGTCAATACTACCTGATGAGGAAGCAAATCGATCTTGGCCGAAGTCAGCGCACTGACGTTCTCCATCAATGGTAAAGCGTGAGCTTGGTAACACAGCCAGCCGCGCTGCGCCCGTTTTGCATCGGCTTTAGCATTCAAGACCATTAGTTCAGAGCGGCTCAGCGCCAGGCCCAGCGCCGTTGCTGGCACCTGCCGCTCCCCTGAGGAGAAGAAACCCTTTACGAACCCGTCTGCCAGCGGCGTAATAACCACGCCTTCGCCAAGATTGATATGGCGCACGCGCTCGCCCGGTTTGAAAGCGGGTGGGTGCCCGCCGTCCGCAGGATTAGTCGTTGTTGTACTCAACTTCGATTTTCCATGCTGAAGGACTCAGGAAATTCTTGGGTGGAACAATCCGACGCAGACTTCCTTCTTCTCGGAATTGACTGTGATGATGCGGCGGGCGCTGCCTTCGGCGCCGTTCCAAAGGCAACGTCCAATGGGGATGGAGTGGTTGCGATGTTCGCCCGTGCAGTGCCAGTGGTAGGTATGGTCTGCAGGTCGGTGCCATATACGCTTGGGTTCTGCAAGCCAGAGGATCAACGCGGCTTCACGGCCGCCATCCGCCACATTCTCCTGAAAATCGAGCACAGCCGGATACACAGTCTTTTCCAGCCACTCCTCGGCATACTCGGGGTGAAGAGTATCCATGGCAGCTTCCAAGCCCGCAACGACCAGAGTGCGGTTGTTGATGAGCTTGAGCTCGCTATCCGGCCACCCGGATTGATGCAAGCGCAGGAGCTCCCGGAGGCTGCGAACAGATTCGGCAGCGCAAAGGCTGTTCAAGGCCGAGGCATCCCACAAAAGGGAGGTGCCGCCCTGCATCCAGGCGTTGTCATGAAGATCGGGGGTCATTGCAGTGGATACCCAATGAAGTGCCCGCCACAGCCGGCGTTGCACAAACTCAGGTCAAGCCGGCACCCCTTCCAGTTTGGTAATGTATGAAGAAATGTCCATCTGCAGTTTGCCGATTTCATCCAAAGGCCCCTCGGCCAGAATGGCAAAATTGCGTGGGTTCTTCGAGAAAATGTCAGCCCGCAGGCTGTCGACGGCGCGGCAGAGTCCCTCGATCTGTTCAATAGCTTGTCTGAGTTGTGCCTCATTTTCTATCATCGCTGGATCCTCAATAGGCCCTTCTTTTTCTCCGGTTCGAAACGCACCTGCTGAAAGAAACTGACATAGCGCCGGTATTCTTCCGAGTTGGACCGGGCGACCAGCAGGTTGAAACCGTACCGCCGATGCACGCGGCGCCGGGAAACTACATTATATTCCGCCATGCTGAGATCAACGGAAAAGTCGTGGTCTTCCGGAACAACCAGGATGAGATCGATGTCGTTGGGATCGATCGGCAGTCACGAAGCTCCCGTCCACCAACACGGCTTTTACTAATTTGCAGAACGTCGCATCCTCCATGAACTCTCTAAACTTGGCCCATAATGTGGACCGCCGATCGCTGTCCTGAAGCATCCCAAATCGGGCCTCGACTTCCTCGAGCGTGCACTCATAAATTCCATCTGGCAGCAGGCCGTGCTCGTTGAAGGCAGGAATCGCCACCAGGCTAACCCTCCAGGTCAAACAACTTTAGCTGCTTTTCGGCTTTACGTTTGTTGCGGCCCAACCAGGCGCGATAGAGGGTACGGGCGCGCTGAGCCGCCCAGCGAATTTCCTGCGAACCACCATGACGCTCCAGCCAATCCACAAGTTCCACCGTGGCCGGGTGTGGCGCGAAGTTCGGACTGTTCAACGTGTCTTCTACTCGGATGCCGCCCCCCTCGATGCACGCGCCGACGAGGAACATCGTCTGGTCGAAGTCCCGCGCCATACCTTTGCGCGAAACGCCTTTCCACGCCCGCGCCAGCTCAACAGGTGGGGTAAGGTGGAAGACCTTCTCAATCTCCTCACACCAACCACGGTCCTCGAAATCGCTGGGAGCGATGCCTGTGCCACGCAGAAATTTTTGGATCTGGTCGCGGGGCACCTGGCAAGTCTCATAAAAGAGTCGGAAGAATTGGCGCGTATAAGGCTCGGCGTTGGCGAGCGGTGCTTCAATGCCAGAGGTGGCGTCGGCTTCTTCGTCCACCAATAGCTTTATGGCAGGCAATACATCTTTGAGTGTGAACTCTCGTCCCTGTTCTATGAACACCTTACCATAATGCCGTGAGAAGTATTCCAGCGCCTTCCCGCGCTTAATGATGTCCAAGTCAGCAGCGGGGAGGTCGTGGCCTCGTCTTTAGCTTCTGTTACGGCCTTTGCCGCAAGCTCCGTGAACACTGCATCTGGCGGTGACTCCAGTAAGGCAAAAGCTTCGAGAATTACTGATACGCCTAAGGAGGGATTCGTCTAAATCGACACGTACCCGAGGTATGAAAGCCGAACCGTTAATGCCTGAACGCTGACTCTATACCGCTTCGCGAGGGGCTCTAAAATCTCTCCATTGGCATCTTCATCGAGAAGGTCAAGCCTCGCCAAATCTTTTTCCAGGAAGGAAGCCGGCATCAGGATTTCTGCAGCGAAGAGGTTAGCTTCTTTCTCATCCTCGTCGATCCCCAGGCTTGACGCGTCATCTCTCAGATTCACTTCGAATCCCTTTGCCAGACTGTCAATGTGGATTCTCTCGCCTTCATGAAGAAGGAAGTGCCCGAGTTCATGAGCCATCGTAAATCTCTGCCGGTTGGGGTGGTGCCTCTTGTTGATACCGATAATCGCCTGTCGGTGTTGCGGATCGCGAAAAAGAAACCCTGACAGATTGTCCTCTGTGGGCGCCTCCTTCACTTGAACACCCATCGCCTGGGCGATTTCTTTGATCGGGACTGGCGCCTTGTGAATCTGATGGCTGACGAGGATTCGTTCAGCCACCGCGCGAATATGCTTTCTTCGAACTGCCATGCTATTTCTCCTTTAGGGCAGACTTGACTGTCCGCAAGACCCAAGCACGGGCTCCCGGTGGACTGTCTTTGAGCAGTTCAGCAAGATTTTTGGTTGGGGTCGCGTCGCGACCTGGAATAAGGCTGGCTGGATCAACTCTAAGCGCAGCAGCAACGTCCGCGAGAGTGTGCAGCAAGAGCTTCTGCCGCCCTTTTTCTATGTTCGTGATCGACGTACGGGTCAGCGAAGCCAAAGAAGCCAGAGACTCCTGGGTTAGCCCAATTTCCTTCCTGGCTGCGCGGATTCGCCGACCGACTTCGAGGTAAAACGTCTTGTCGTTGGCCACTTGTCGCCAAAGTCGAGATTCGGTTTCATTTCTTGTCGCTTCGACAAGCTGACTTTAGTCGACACATCAAATGATGTCAATATTAGAAACTGTTTGTATCATAAACATATTAATAAATGACAATGATTCATTGACATTGCGTCGACTTCTCTTTACCCTGACGGGAAAACTGGAAGGTCATTCCACGCCAGGAGAAGGAAACTTGCGAATTCTGAGTCTAGATGGAGGTGGCTACCTGGGTCTCGCGACCGCCTCTTTCCTCGCTGAGTTGGAGCGGCACTTTAATCAAACATGCCACTCTCGCTTCGATCTGTTCTGCGGCACGAGTACAGGTGCCATCATTGCCCTTGCACTGGCCTCGGGTATGCCGGCAGCGAAGATTTGCGACCTCTATCAAAGTTTCGGCCCCAAAGTATTTGACAACCGGTTCCCCGGTAGAAAGGCTTATCGCCTCACTCGTTCCATGTTGGGGTCAATGTACGACAATTCGGCTCTCAGAAGCACTTTGAACGAAACATTTGGAGACTTGACTCTCCAAGATCTTCGGCAAAAAGGAAAGCAAGTTCTCGTCCCAGCATTTTGCCTTACAACCGGGCGGCCTAGGGTCTTCAAGACTGACCACTCACCACGACTTACGACGGACGATCACTATTTACTGCGGGACATAGCGCTGGCCAGTTCTGCGGCGCCGGTCTTCTTACCAACCGTGGACTTGAAGTCACCTACAACAGGCATCCCAGAGCGGTACTGCGATGGCGGGGTTTTTGCTAATCATCCGGCGCTCATCGCCTATGCTGAGGCAACTTCTGAACTGGGGATTGCCCCCTGCGATATCCACATCTTGTCGGTCTCCACGCCAAGATCAGATAGCGCCGAGCACTTGTCTTCGACAGGATTTATTCGCAAGGTTACATTGAGACGAGGCTTGATTTTTTGGGGTGGGCCAAAACTGATTTCACTTCTCATTGATTCTACTTTCCGATATTGCCGACCAAGCATTGAGACGCCTCGTGCGAATCGGCGGTCCGAATCCTGCCTTTTACGAGAGGGTATGTTTCCAGAAGCCCCCAGGACTGGGACTTGACGTGGTTAATCCTTCGGCTACTCATACCTTGCGGTGCATCGGGGTGGAAGCCGCTCGCCAAACTGATATGCGATCTCGGTTGAATCCTTTCTTTCAGAACAAAGGAGAATCCAATGGCTGATGTTCAGAGATACTTCGAGCAGTTTCACGACACCATCCGCACAGACTATGAGATGAACCGGACGCTTCGCGAAAAGAAGGACATCATTGTGACCCTTTTGAGACGACGATTCCAGGAAGAGGATCGACCAGCATTTCAGGAGCTTCTGCAGGGGAGTTATTCGCAGCCAGTCCGAACTGGAGTTTGCCCAATCGCCGGGTTGGAGTTTGATATCGACGTTGGTCTTCGCTTCGGCTTCTCAGCGAACGACTACGAAGCATCCGACGTTCGTAAATGGGTACTTAAAGCGGTCGAAGGGCACACGAATAGAGTAGAAGACAAAGGGCCATGTATTCGAGTGGGCTACGCCGATGGCTTTCACGTCGACCTGTTTCCGTATGCGGTCTGGAATGCTGGCGGAGTTGAGCAGTTTCGCCTTGCTCACCGCACAAAGGGATGGAGACCAGCGGATCCACCTGCTCTGTTAAAGCACATCAAGCGAGCAAGGGAATTGTTTGCAGACACCGAGGATTCGAGAACCAATACCGATCAACTGCGGAGGATTACACGGTATCTCAAGCGCTGGTATGACGAAGCAATTCCCGTTGAGTCTGATGCCAAACCAAGCGGCCTCGCATTCTTGCTCCTCGCCATCGACCACCTTCAGCCCACTAAGTCCTGGGACGGTAGGCCAGACGATCGAAAGGCGCTCTGGCAGGTGGCCAACTACTCCAGCATCATCTTGAGACGTTTGACCGCGTTCAAGCCAACACCTGAGTATGAAGACATGTTTTCATCCCTGTCCGACAAACACATGGGCGACCTGAAATCTTGTTTCCAGAGTCTTGGCAACGCCCTAACTTACGCAGAGCTGGAGGTTGACCCCGTGAAGGCGTGCCAGCGACTGCAAGATGTCCTCGGTGCCGACTTTCCGGTTCCGGAACCAGAAAGGACGGCGAAAAGAACGTCAGCTCCAGCCATTGTCACCTCCAGTTCATCGGCTTAGTGCAAACATGTTCCGGGCGGAGCTTCAGAAGATTAGAGGACTTGCTCTTCAGCGAGCGGCGCGGGCACTGGAAGATTGCGGTTTCCAGCTTCATGGTGGGAAATGGACTGGCGAGATCACCCTAAACCAAGCACGAACCATTCCATTGACAGTGGTGCTGCCGCCTGAATTTCCTGATTCCCTTCCAAACATTTACGCCGAGCATGAAGCCCTAATTCGGCGCGTCCCACACATAGAACGCGATGGCAAATTGTGCCTAGCCCCATCCACCGGGACTCTTCTGGATGCGGATAACCCGGAAGGTATTGTTAGGGAGTCTCTCATCAGAGCTCGCGGGTTGCTGGAGAGCGGGCTTAACGGAGAGTTAGATGAGGATTTCTACCGGGAGTTCTTAGCCTATTGGGGAGCGGATGTTACGTTTCGCTCGGTTTGTACGCCCAAGGGACTACCACGCGAAATCTGTGTCACCGAACTGAGAGGAGATGATGAGCGGGGAGCAGCAACCAGTCCAACCATACTGTTGGCTGACAGCTTGCAGACCGCCAAGGACTTGGCTTTTCGGATGGGGCTCATAGCTGAAAGGCACAGCCGCGGTTTCTTCCTGGGTCTGGAAAAACCCCTCTTCCCTCCTGACTTTGGTCAACGGTTGACTTGCGCGGAATGGCTCACACAAATCAAGCAGAATTGCAGCTCAGCCTCGTGGAAGGATTTCGAGAACTGGCTTCGGAATGTGAGGCTGCCTTTGGTACTTGTCTTGGGCATGCCTCTCAATAATGAGAGTGGCGATGTTCTGATCGCACTTATGTTTGGTCCTGCGAGGCGGAATGTAGCGGGTTTTCGACGAGGAAAAGCCCCAGCATCACTAGAACTCAAACACACTGCGCAGCAGGCAGTGACTCAGGTCCATCTGGATCGTTATGACGCCGGGTATTTACTCCCGCGAGGGGGAGCCATGGAGCAGATTAGCAACAAGACAGTCGCCGTGGTTGGATGTGGAGCAATCGGCTCACATTTGATTCAGCGGCTCGCTTCCTTGGGAGTCGGACTCTTTCGCTTAGTGGACAAGGAACTCTTGGAGGCTGACAACCTTTACCGTCACGCGCTCGGCCTCAAGTATGTCCGACTCAACAAAGCAGAAGGAATAAGCCGTGAAGTTTCCACGTGCTACCCGCATGTCAAGGCCGAGTTTCGCCATGAAGACGTCGTTTCAGTCCTAGAAAACGAGCCTGATTTCCTGCTGTCGGCTGATTTGATTCTTGTCGCTCTCGGCGATGAGACGCTCGAACTTCGACTTAATTCTCTTCTTGCAAACATAAGGCCTCGAGTGCACGCCTGGTTGGAGCCGCTCGGAATCGGAGGCCATGTGCTCGTCACAGCGGTCAGCGGCGGTCAAGGGTGCTTCCGCTGTCTATTCCACAATGACGAGCATCATGGTCTGGCAAATCGGGCATCATTTGCGCTTCCTGGACAGCATTTCGAACGATCTCTCGCCGGCTGCTCCGGGACCTTCAGCCCTTTTTCAGCCATTGATGCCGATCGAACAGCAATTGAATCCGCTAGACTGGCAGTCGAAGTTCTTATCGGTAAGCGCAAAGACAATGTACTTGTAAGTTGGTTTGGTGATTCTGACCAATTTCGGTCTCAGGGTTTTGAGCTGTCTCGGCGAGCAGTCGACTTTGAGACAGGTCAATGTCGTTACGACACACAGTTTTTCAACCCTGTCTGTTCTGACTGTGAATCGGCCCGATGACCTTTACGAGACAATCTGGTGGGAGAATCCGAATCTCCGACGATGCTATTACAATAGTGCTGAGCTACCGCCAGCTCAGACCCCAAGATCCCGAAGCAGGAGGAATGCTCTTAGGTCGGCTCATCTCCGAGGCAGATGATGTTGTGATCGATAGTGTCACGGTGCCCGGCCCGACCGATCGCTGTAGCAGGTTTGCATTCTTCCGTGACCGGAAACGTAGTCAGCGGGATGTTACCCGGGCATGGTCTGAGTCTGCAGCTACCCGCGTTTACTTGGGTGAGTGGCACAGCCATCCGGAAGACCGTCCTGAGCCTTCGGGGCAAGATCTCAAGAATTGGCGGCGCATTTCAGAACGTTCGAAGTACGAACAGAATTTCCTGCTATTCCTCATTGTGGGGCGCAAGGCGCTTCGACTATGGGAATTTGAGAAAGGAAGAAATCAGCCGGTAGAGCTCCAAAGAGAGATGCTCTCGATACAACGCTGAACAAGGAAGGAGACAAGTTGCGCCCATGCTCGGCTTCCACGGTGATGGTTCAAGGGGCAAGGACTTCGAAGTCGTCAGTCTGGAGGGTTTATGTTCTATTTCAGCCGTTCCGAAGCACAACACAATGACGCCCGGGGGCACTTTCTAAATCGTCAGCAACCTGAAACGCTTCCGAATTCGATTCCGCGATACCCGGGAGGTTTTGCGGATCACTACGCGCGCGGGGATGGCAGGACGGAGGCGTTTGGCGCCGTCTTGGGAGTGGGTCTCTTCGTAGGAGCAGTCTGCTTGTTGACTGGTGTGTTCGATCCTGATCGCTCCAGTCGCAAAAGACCGGCGAATCAGACTCGCGTGAACGAATGGAAAAGAGAATACGTTTCGGTTAGAGATGGTTGGCGCTGCACATACTGTGGCAGACGAGTAACCCGGTCCTCACGCCACATTGACCATTCATGCAGCCGTGCTAACGGTGGAACAAATCATCTAAACAATCTTCGACTGGCTTGCAGGCCTTGCAATCTTTCCAAGGGTGCGTTGAATTCACGCGACTTCCTATGCTAGTTCGACATTTAAGGACGCGACGCAGCGAGGCTGAAAGGCTAGCGCCGAACCGCAACAATTTCCGTTTCCCACACCCCGCCCCTCAAGGCCACGACACCGGGAAAAGAGCCTTTCGAAAAGCAGGAAAGATTCTTTCCCCGGTGTCAAACGTGGCTCCAGCCAAGCACACGCAACAGCGCGTTCGGGCGGACTTCGTTCTTCACTGGTGGATTCTGCCCGACCGCGCTCTTGCTAAACGTGCCTGGCTGCCCTCTTTCGTATGGCAAGAAACTGGATGACTGGTCTGGCAACGTAAAGCCCCGGGCAAGGAATCTGACGTACGCAAGAATCGAAATAAAACGGCTGTTTCGGGTGACAACGGGAGGTGTTATGCGCCGAGATCGCATCCAGCATTTGTGTTTGTGCTTGTCGGCTTGGCATACAGGCACGACGATCTATTCCCAAAAGCAGAGAGCGGGGCCCTGTCATTTCTCCGAACGACCAAAGCGTTTTGTATGGCCTTCATCCCGAAGTCGACACGGGCCGTCCCTACCCTTAAGGCCGGGTACAAGTCACCCGCAAACGATCAGAGTGCCTGTAGCCACGATTGGTCGCGGCACTGGCGGCTATCTCGCGATTTCCCCGAGTGGCAAAACTCCTACATTGCGTGGGAAAGGCGCCTCTGGGCCACGAATTCGGAAGCTGTACACTCCAGAAGGAGCTGGCATTACCCTTCGCCGTGGATGGCATGACTTCAAGCGCAGATGGCACCGAACTCTACCTGCTCCCGACAACGGCGGCTATTCGGAGTCCCACGCTCGGCCTGTGGACTCTTGGGACGGCCACTTTTCAAATCCTCCGCCATGCGGCGGACTGGCCTAGGCTTCGTGGCCCCTTCATGTTTTCGGGGCCAGCTCCCGCTGCTTCACGATGAGCAGGCCAAAGTCTGGATTCATCCTATTGATGCATGGGCCGATCCTTGAATAAGGCCTTTTGGGATAATGCAATAGCATGCGGCTCAGCGTTTTTTCCTGAGCAATCCCAGGACGTGTCTCATTTTCCATCTTGCCCACCACTCACAGCAAGATCCGGAAAACTTCGCTTCGACAGTTCACATTTTCCCACCCTCAATACTCCTAACCCGGACAAGCCGGAACCAAAAAAGGCGCACCGGAAAAAGGCTTTGGCAAAGAGTTGAGGCGCGCTCGAAATCGCCGGAAACCTTCATCTGGAGCCAGCCTTCGGGGACTGTCGAAAATTTTGTTGCAGAAAAGCACATAATT
>JAKEER010000916.1 GCA_022616615.1 Acidobacteriota bacterium | reverse complement strand
GTCGAGCAGATTGGCGGCAACGATCTCAAAGTCATTATAGGCCGTGTGAGTAAAGGCCCCTTTGCCGTTGCAATCCCCCAAAGCCCAGACTCCCGGCACATTGGTGCGTAGCTGGTCGTCCACCACGATGTAGCCGCGCTGCTCCAATTCAATGCCGGCTTTGTCCAAACCGAGGTCGTCGGTGTTGGGACGACGCCCTGTGGCAAGCAGTAGATGCGAGCCGATGGCCTCTTTGCCGCCGACCTCGCAGTCGAGTTTCACCGCCACGCGGTCGCCCCGTTTTTCCATGGCTACACACTTGGCCTCGAGCCGGATGTTGACCCCTTCGCTTTCGAGAATCTCCTTAACCGTGGCGGAGACATCTGGGTCATCACGCGGGATCAAGCGGTCAGCCATCTCAACCACGGTGACCTGGCTGCCGAAGCGCCGATACATCTGACCAAACTCCAGCCCGATATAACTGCCGCCGATGATGATTAGGTGTTCCGGGAGGAAGTCCACTTCCATCATGCTGGAGTTGATCAGATAGTCCACCGTCTCCAGCCCCGGCATGGGAGGGATGGAAGCCCGCGCGCCCACGTTGATGAAAATCTTGTCGGCCTCCAGTCGCTCATCGCCGACCTGCACCGTCCGGGGATCCTCAAAACGCGCGTGACCCTCATAAACGGTGCAGTTCTTCGTATTCCGAAGCCAGTTTTCCACCCCGTGGTTGGATTTCCGCACCACCTCATCCTTGCGCGCCTTGACTTTTTTCATGTCCACCGCGACGGGGCCATTGATGACGACTCCAAAATCGGCACTGCGACGCGCCACATAGGCCGCCCGGGCGCTGGCCACAAGAGTTTTGGTGGGAATGCAGCCGGTGTTGACGCAGGTGCCGCCGAACAACTTGCGCTCGATGACCGCCACCTTCATTCCCGCTCCCGCCAATCGGGCCCCCATAGAGGGGCCGGCCTGGCCGGTGCCAATCACGATGGCGTCATAGTGGTTTGTCTTGGCCATGATTCACGCTCCATGGATGCGAAGAACTCCTTGGTGTCTGGTGAACCCGTGCGAGCGAGCAGATCCCCGACTATCCATCTTATGTCCCACTTGCAGGCGAGTCAACGCGCAGCCGACAGCTTCCAACTCTTACACTGCCGGGCGCGGTACTTCCTCGACGAGAAGCTCAGGATGATCCTGCGGCAGGCCCACGCGATACCAGATGAAGGGAAACAAAGGGTTCGGCAACCAGTACATCCAGCCCAGATTCTTTACCTTCTCACCATCTGGCAGCTCAAGGTCCAACCAGACGTAGAGGAACTTGTACGGACAAAACCCCGGCAGAAAGTTGGGTTTGAAGCCGCGGGTCCGGAGGTACTTGCGTCCGATGTAGAGGTTCCCCTCAAAGGGAGTGATTCCCCACCCCAGCGGTCCCTCAGCGATCTCTACCCCGCTCGGACGGTGCGTGATCCGGACAACCTTTTTGCCCATGGTGGCCTATTGGATGACCGGAGCAGGCTAGGCGGTTCGCAGGCAATGGATGGAATGCCGTCGAATGCCATACATAGGATTGAGCCCGTGTTCCCGCAGATCAGAGGCGGACATGGTTGATCCAGTTGAGCAAAAAGGCTTTCTCAGTCGAGCTCAGCGTGTCAACCAAGGACACTTCTACAGGTCCACGGCTGAGATTCGCCCTGCCAACAGTTGTCCAGCCACCCGTCTGCAAATCCAAAGCTCGTATTCCTGCGACGGTGTCTTGCGGGGGCTCCGTGACCGGGAACGCGGGCTTGGTAAGTGCCGCAAGGCTTTTTTCGTCCGCCGTCCACTCAAGCGTCAGAATTTCCTCTTCTGTCTGGAAAGTCCCTGCGGGCCTGTCGAGGACTAGTTGTTCACCTTTCCCCAGATCATAAACCTGGAGGTTGCCGGAGTTCTCCTCCATGGACCAGGCTGCAATAGCCAGCTTGGAACCCGAGGGTGAGAGGCGCGTCGCCAAGAAAGTGGGTCCCGCCGACTCGCGGGAGAGCGTCCCTTCTGCCGTCCTGTGTCTGCTCTTCGCAGGCTCCATTCCTGAGTTCGATTGCTGCGCGGTCAGCACTAGGGTGAAGTTGAGCTGGAGAGCTTCGCCGGCCGTGACGCGCACGGTACGACTCTGGCTTTGGTACCCTTCTTTGCGCACCTCGATCTGATACTCGCCCGGAGCCAGGTTCAGGCTGCGCTTGTGCTTGAATTCGCTGGCCAGCGCGTCGTTGATGTACACCTGCGCCTTGGTGTCGGTTTTCGGGGTTATCTGGAACTTCAGCGTACCTGTCGTCGGCTCTCGATAGGAGCCGTAGCCAAGCCCTCGGTAGCCGTACGGGCCAAACGCAGAATAGTAGTAAGGGCTGTAGCCGTGCCCGTACCCGGAATAGTAGTAAGGGTTGTAGCCGTGGCCGTACCCGCCATAGCCGTGGTGTTGGGCACTGGCGGTGGTGCCGCCAGCCAGAAGAATCAGCGACAGGAGCGCAATGAGCGGGAGCCATCTCGTGCTGCGTTTCGTTGTCATGGTCTGCACCTTCCTTACTCTCTACATTGGATACCCCCATCGAACGGAAAGAGGCACAGCGGCGGCAAGGGTAGCAAATCATGCGACTTCAAGCTCACTTGATCCGTCGAGAACAGCTCGGAAAGCCTTTGCTGGTCAGTGGTGGATTGTAGATCGCGCAGGGAAGGAGTGCAGGGCGGGGCTACGGGCTTTCTTTCAACTCTCCAGCCGGCAGCTAGGCAGGGTCAGACGAGCAAGGGCCCGGACGGCGCTTGCGCAACTCAACCTCGCAGCCACGCTCGACGTGGCGAACCTCGTCCATCAGGTGCCGCATGAGAAAAATGCCCCGCCCATGGTTCGAATACACAAGTTCGGCGGCAGTCGGGTCAGGGATTTCTTTTGGATCAAACCCCGAGCCTTCATCCTTCACCACCAGAAGCAAGCCCGCGTCGGATCCGCATTCGCAGAAGCAGGCCACTACAACCTTCTTGTTGGGATCGCTCCTGTTCCCGTGCAGGACAGCATTGGCCAGAGCTTCGTGCAGGGCCAGCTCGACATCCCCCAGTTTCTCTTCTTCCGGCGTGCAGGCCATGTTCTTCACGGCCGCCATGGTTTTCTCCAGTACGGTATCCAGCGCAGAGAGCGTGCTGGGGACGACCTCGCAGAATTGAGAGACCAATTGGTCTCGCCGCAATGGGCAAGCTGGATCCGTCATAGTCAGAGCTTCTCCTTCTGTGGGATTCCTTTCCCGAACCTGGGCGTTGCAGCGGCGGTTCCCGGCAGGCGGCGGACCCAAAGCAGCGTGATGTCATCTTCAAAACTGGGGCTTCCACGAAACTCTTGAAGGCGGCTGAGAAACCCCTGGGCCAGGGCAGGAAGAGGAAACAAGCCGGCTCTCATTGCGTTGGTGCACTCCTCCGCGAGTCGGAGGACACCGTGTCGCTGCAGCAACGCTCCGGAAGGGTTGCGCGTTTCGCTAACCCCGTCGGAGAACATCAGCACGATGTCGCCGGGGTCAAGAGATCTTGTTTCTTCCTCATAACAGCCCGACGCAGACACACCAAAGGGCAGGCCGCAGTCAGAGTCCCTCGATGGCTCCAGGGTCAGCCACTGGCGCTGGCGTGCCTGCCAGGACAGGATCCGCGGTTGGCCTCCGTAGGCGTAGTGAAGTTCCCCCAGCCGGGAGTCGTACGCGGCACAGAGCGATGTGGCCAGGACGCCCGGCGGGGCCAATTGGCTGAATCGGCGGTTCACGACACTCAAAAGCCGACCGGGACTCGTTTCCGACTCATGCTGGTGGAACAGCGCGTGGATGTCCCGGGCCACGGAGGCTGAGCGCTGGCCATGGCCAGTGACGTCCACCAGCGCCATTTTCACCAGGGTTCGGTCGCTGCACGAATGCAGGCAATAGATGTCGCCGCCTGAGCCCCCAGACGCTGGGAACGCCACCAGAAGGATTTCCAGACCGGAAAGCACCAGCGCCTCAACGCGCGCATCGTTGCCGCCCAAGATCTCGATGCAGACTGGGGGATTGCCCAGCTGAATCTCCGGGTGCTGTCCCCAGCGGCGCGAAGTGTCTGGCCAACCCATCTCACCCTCGCTGGAGGTGGTCAACTGCTGGAAGAGAAGAGGGAGAGGGCACTGTAGGGGGTCTTGAAGGAGGGTGGGTCCAGTCCCCTCTCCCAGCCGCAGGTGAGGTGTCTGCGGTCAAACTTGGATCGTGAGAGGCAAGCCCTTGCCGTTGCCTCTGCTGGCGGCGTACGTACTTCCAGGCGAGAAACGCCAAAACGCCGACGACCAGCACGAGCAGTAGCGAGATGTTCAGGCGCACGGCGTACGCAGCGACCTGCTCGAGTTGGTC
>JAKEER010000915.1 GCA_022616615.1 Acidobacteriota bacterium | reverse complement strand
CCGCTGGCGGCGCGGCAGCTTGACGCCAGGGCAAGGAGAACTTGTTAGACGCCCTGGCCACTGGCTTACGCCAGCGGTTGGCCCCCATAACTAACGCAGTACTGAGATTCTTAGATTCCAATTGACAGCCCGGATTCCCCTCTGCGCTCTTGGCGTCCTTGGCAGTTCAAACAAATGCAAACGGACCGAATCTTGAACTTCGTTGCCGCCAAGTGAACCTAGTGTGTTGAAGTTCAAATGGCAAAAGGCGGTGGGTCGGGCTTCGTGGGCGTGAGGGGTTTTTGAGGTTTGCCCTTCTTACCTCTTGCTTCTGCTTCATAATTTGTACTTCGTACTTCGAACGTGCCTCTCCTCAATCGATGTTGATCTCCACCCTGTGCCGTTCGAGCAGTTCTCCGGTGGCGGTCTGGACGGCAGACAGGGCGCGTTGATAGCCAAGTTGCCCCTGCACCAAGCTCAGCTCGGCCTGTGCTAACTGCGTCTGGGCCTCGAGCACGAAGAAAATCGTCTGGACTCCCAGCTCATATTTGCGCTGCTCTGCTTCCAAGTTCTTCTGGGCCAGGTCGCGAGCGATGCGCGAAGCGGACATGGACAGTTTGGACTGTTCCAGTTGATGCACTGCGTTGCGCACCTCCAGCGTGATAGCCTGCTCGACAAAGCGCATTTGGTAGAGGCTGCGCCGTTTGGAAACCAGCGCATTCCCCAGGTCGGCTTGAACTCCGCGATCCTTGACGGGAAGGCGCAACTGCAGGCTGAACCCATAGGTGGGGAAATCGAAGCTCCGCAACTGCCGCAGCGCGTCACTCAGACCACCCTGGCTGACGACAATTGGCGGCACGCTGTTGGGATCGATCTGGTTGCCGCCTCGGCCACTGGAGGAGTACAAGCCAGAGAGTGTCAAATCGGGCTGAAGCGCATGGTGCGCCAGCCGGATGGTGGTATCGTCGTTTGCCAGTTGCTGGCGCACCGACTCCAGCTCCGGGCGCTTTTGCATGGCGCGCGCCAGGGCCTCGGTCGCATCGAGGGTCAACAGGTCGCCGCCCGGCTCGGCCGGCTCCACAAGGTCCAAATCGAGCGGACTAATGGTCGAATCCAGATCAGCGCCCAGGATTCGACGCAGCGCGTCTTCAACCTGCTTCAAGTTATACTCCGCCTGAATCACGGCCACCCGCCGCGTCGCGACTTGAGACTCGGAACGATAGATGTCGAGCGGCGGCAGCGCGCCCAGTTCCAAAGCCCGCTTGTTCTGTTTGAAAGTTGCCTCCGCCAGCTCCAGCGAATTGCGCAGCACCTTCAAATTCTCGCGCATCTGCACGACACTCCAGTACTGATCCACGGCTCGGAAGATCGAATCGTTGACTGAAGCCTCAAAGTCTGCCCGAGACCGCTTGACGTTGCGCTGGGCAATCACGATTGGCGCGCGATTTGGCAAGAGCCCGCGATTCCTCAGCAAGGGTTGTGCCAAAGAAACATTCATGCTGGTCTGCACGGAAGGATTGAACAGCGTAAAGATGCTGTTAGTCGACTGCTTGTTGGCGTTGAAAGAAATGTTGCCGCGCGTGCCTGTTTGGAAAAGCTGGGAATAACTAGATTGCGAGCTCTGAGTCAAATTGCTCAACGTCGGCGCGCCTTCCAATTGTGAAATGGTCGGAGACGTGGCGCGAGTGGCGTTAAAACTGGAAAACACAAACGGATCAAAAGGCTGGTGGGCCCGCAGTATCGAATACTTGGTTCCCTCGTACTGCAACTGGTTCAGCTTCACCTCTGTGTTGTTCAGCAACGCAAGCCGAATGGCATCTTCGAGCGTCAGCCTTAGTCGCCCGCTGATAACATAGTCGCGGAGCTTCTCAGGGCCGGCGATTGCTTCAGGAATCTGTTGATGCGACCAAACGCGACGGAAATAGTCGGGGGTGGGAAAGGTTTGGGATACCGCATCAGTGGCCTTGAGACTCGGCAACAAAAAGGCCACCGCGGAGACGCGGAGACGCAGAGGCAGCGAGCGGGCTTTCAGGTGCTTCTGAATTGAACGAATGAGTGAGAGCGCACGAGTCGATACTTGCCGATTTGAGTTGGTCATAGAAAGTACGTGAAGGTTCAGTTAGGAAGTGGATGGTCTTGGCGGACTCTAAGGGCTTTTCTCTGCGTCTCCGCGTCTCCGCGGTGAAACGATTCTGGGAAGTTACTCGTAGCGGATGGCTTCCACCGGATCCAGCCGGGCAGCCTTTTTTGCGGGATAGATGCCAAACACCAGCCCCACTGAGACGGAGACGAGAAACGCCAAAATGATCGACGTGGCTGTCACGATCGTGGACCAGCCAGCCAGCAGCGCAATGAGCCGGGAGATGCCAAAGCCGAAGCCGATGCCCATCAAGCCGCCCACAAAGGAGATGAGCGTCGCTTCGATCAAGAACTGGCGAATGATGTCTTTTTGCCGAGCACCCAGCGCCCGGCGAATGCCAATTTCGCGAGTTCGCTCGAGGATGCTGGCCAGCATGATGTTCATGATGCCGATGCCACCCACCAACAGCGAGATCGATGCGATGGCCACCATCACCATGTCGAAGATTCGTTGCGTGCGCCGCTGCTCGGCCAGCAACTCGGCCGGCACAATCACGCTGAAATCCCCCGCGTTGCGATGAGAGGCATTCAAGATACCGCGCACAACATCGGCAGCTGACACACTATCTGCTTGCGGCTCCATCTGCAGATAGAGACCGTCAATCTCGTCCTTGAACCAGCTCATGTTGTCTTCGGTGCGGAAGATGGCTGAATACAGCGGAACGTAAATGAGGTTATTTCTATCCTGGGTAGGGATGCCGGCCATCTCTGTCTGAGCGCTGAGCTGTGGCCCGGCGACGCCAATCACGCGATACCATTGCTCGTTGACTTTAATGTACCTTCCAAGGGCTTCTTCATATCCAAACAAGTTCGTCTTGGCGCCTTCACCCAAGACACAGACCGGCGCGGCCCGGTCATCTTCGTCCTGCTCGAAAAACCGGCCCTCTGCCACACGCAGGCCGCCAATGCGCTGGTAGTTTGCGCTCACGCCGTACACCGCCGGGAAATCGCGCTGCGGTTTGGGAAGCAGCTTTGACGGAACGAAGCGCTTACGTCCGGTGGCTTCCGAGATGCCGTTGACGTTGGCGCGAATCACGCGCAGGTCCTGAAAGGACAGACCTTGAGAAATCTTTCGGACTTTCTGGAATTCCTGCCAAGTGTTGGCTTCACGCGCCTCCACAATCAGGTTGCGGACGCCCAGCTGTTCGATGAATGCCATCACCTTCTGCTGTGCACCGGCGCCAATCGAGAGCATGGACACCACGGCCGCCACACCGAAGATCATCCCCAGCATGGTCAGTAGCGTGCGTAGCTTGCGCGCGACCAGGTTCTGCAGGCCTAGCCGGAGATCAGGCACGAACTGCCGCCATCCTGGCACGGTCAGTTTCTGAGCGGCCGGCAGTTTGCGAATCATCGGCTCACTCCTGGCGTCAAGGGACCTCCGGCACTGCCCGTCTTCTTCACTGCTTCATCGGGATTCACCAAAGCGACGACGGTCCCTTCGTTCAACCCTTCGACAACCACCTGGCTTTCGTTGCGAACCTTAATTTTGACTTCCTGGGCCTGGAAGTCTCCGCCGTTTTTCACGTAGACCAACGGCTTGCCTTCCTTCTCAAAAAGCGCCTGGCGTGGAAGGTAGAGTGCATCCTTGATCACTTCGCCCGTGATCGTGACCTGCGCCGTCACGCCAGGACGAATGTTCGGGTCGGCTTGGCTCACTTGAAACGTCGCATCAAACCGGCGCAGCATGTCGCCGCTCCACATGTCGCGCGAAGCCATTCCGGCGACGGTCTTTGTCTTGCCACCGAAAGTCTTTCCAGGAATAGCGTCCACGAGTACCTGAACCGCCTGGCCCGCATTGAAGTTGGCACGGTCGCTTTCGTTCACCTTGGCTGAGATTTCCATTTCATCGACGGCATGCACCTGAACAATCTGCCGTCCCGGACCCACTTGGTCGCCCTCGCGATACTCAGGCATCTGAAGGCCAAAATTCGGCCCACCGAAGATGTCACGGTTTGGCTGAACCGCGACCAGTCCGCCAATGGGCGTCGTCACCCGCATGTTCTCAATGTTCTTTTGCGCCTGCTGCATCAGCAACTGGGCTTTGTTCCGTTTTTCCTCCAGCACTTTCTGGCTGGCCTGGTTCGAAACCGCGCGCGATTGAATGTCTTGTTCCAGTTGTTCCAATCGGCGTTTGGTTTCTTCCAGGGTGAGCAGATTCTTCTTGGCATCAATCGAGCTCACCAGCTCGTTGCGGCTCACTTCCAGCTCCGCCCGCCGCACTTCATACCTGGCTTTGAGAAGCGCTACTTGATCTTGCGCCGCCTGAACAATCGCATCCGCCTTTCCTTTGGCAATCTCTTGCTCCGCTTGTCTCAATTCGAAGCGATTCTGCTCCAAAATGTGTTCTTGTTCGCTGGGATCGAACTCAATCAGCACATCATTAGCTTTCACATGCGAACCGGTTTTGGCCAGTCGCACGATCTGCAGGGTTCCTCCAACAGGCGGGGCCACCAGCATGGCGCTGCGCACGGCGCGTAACTCTCCATAAGTGTGTACCTTCATCTCCACGTTGCCGCGTTTCAGAGCCACGGTCGGAATGTCGCGCTCAGGCTTTTTCATCTGATTCAGTGCGACGACGGCGCCGGCTCCGAGAGCGATGGGAACGAGCAGGCCCAAGATAATGGAAATGGCCTTGCGGACTTTCATAGGGAAAATTTGGAGTTCTTCGGCTCGACGGCGCTCTTGGATCAGGAATGCAACGAGGCGTCGAACCTAAGTCCCCTGTGTGTCATTCCCGCGACAGCGGGAATCCAGCTCGCGGGTGACACTGGATTCCCGCGTTCGCGGGAATGACGCCTCTTCTCCAATGACGGCGCGATGCCCGCATTGGGCGATCTGAGATCGATCGAAAGGTGTCGTCAAGCCGCGGCGCTGCAAACAAGGTTCAAGACTGCTCTTCGGGCGTCGGATCTTTCAGTGCCACCCTTTCGCCGGGCTTCAGCCCCTTCGCGATCCAGAGCTGCCCGCCGCCGCGCTTGGTGATTTCGATAACCCGCTCTTCGAACACGCTCCCTTCCAGGACATAAGCTACGCTGCGGCCTTTCTTTTGGAACGAAGCTTCGGCGGGAATCAGAATGACATTCGGCACTCGCTCGACAGCCACACGGGCCGTCGCGCTCATTCCGGGCCGTATCTTCGGATCGCTTTCTCCCAGCTGCAGCGCCGTGTCAAAGTTTTTCGGCGGCGGCCAGGTTGTAAAGTCCAGCTTGGCCAGCGGACTGATGTCAACAACGGTGGCGCTGAAGTCCTTGGCAGGGATGGCGTCAATCTTCACCACTGCCGTCTGGCCAGCCTTAAGACGCCCCCGCTCTGTTTCCTCGACCCGTCCGGAAACACGAACACTCGTCAAATCGGGCAGTTCGACGACGGCCCCGCCCGGCCAGGCGCGGTCACCCTCTCTAAACTCCGGTGCGCTGCCCCAGTTTGAACTGGCACGCCAGTTTGGCATCAGCGTCACCAGCCCGTCCACGGGTGCTTTCAGAGACATGGAGGCGATGCTGCGCTCGGCTTCCCTGACTTCAAACAAGGCCTTCTCTCGCTTCTGCTTCTGGCTTTCAACGTCAGCCGTCGTGGCAGACTGGTCGGACTTCAGCTTGATTTCGATCTCTTGCAGCTTTTGTCCAGCGTCGCTCAAAGCCAGCTTGGCTTTTTCGCCTTCAATGACGGCAAGAATCTCCTGCTTGGAAACTTCCAGCTTGGCCCGCTCGACGTCATAGGTATTCTTGGTGAACTGCGTCTTATTTTCCTCGTCCTTGAGCCGGCCCTGGGCCCGGATTCTCTCAATTTCGCCTTCCGCGGTCTTTAGTTCCGAAAGCTTCTGATCTAGAGTACGCTGCAGATTCGTCGTGTCAAACTGCACCACGATGTCGCCCTTTTTTACCTGGGCGCCATTTTTCACGAGCCGGACGATCTGAACATCGCCAGCTCCCGAAGGAGCCGTCAGCACCACCGATCTGAGGGCCTTGAGCTCACCGCGCACGTGCACATTTTCTACGAACTCTCCTCGCTTGACTTCGGCCGTGTTGATCTTGGGAGCAGCTTTAGGCATGCGAGCCCTAAAAACGCCGAGGCCGACAAGGACCAGCAAGCCAGCCGAGAGCCAGACCCAGCGGCGGCGCTTGCTTAGCACCAGCAATAGTGCATTCATGACGGCCTGCCTTCCCGGGACTGTGCGTGACGCAAGACCACTGCGCCAGGCTCAATGCCAGACTGAATCACCACCTCAGCGTCACTCACGGCTCCAAGATCGACTTTACGCGACTCAAAGCCAGAGCCATTCTTGACGCGAACGAACGACTGGCCGTTCTCAGCAGCGACGGCATCGCGGGGCAATACCACAGCGTGTGGGATGCGCTCCAGTTCCACATCCACGGCTGCCGACAAATCGGGAATCAGCTTCGGGTCAGAACCTTCGATGGAGAAGAGCGATATAAAGGTGTACATTTTCTGCGAGAAGTTGCTCTTAATGCCGATAGGAGCAATCTGCTCGAGCCTGCCTTTGAACTGAAGCTCAGGATAGGCGTCAAGGATGACCCGAACCGGCTGAGCGATTTTGAGGTAGGAAAGATCGGCCTGATTGACGCGCGAGCGCACCTGCATCAGCGCCGGGTTCACGACTTGTAGAATGGGCGATCCGGGCCGAACTTCTTCGCCTTCCTGCACCTCATCCATCCGTCCGCCCTTCCATATCGGGCTGACGACGGCCAGACCCTCTAGAGGGGCACGGATGCTCATCTTCTCAGAGTTGCCCTGGGCGTAGACCATGGCAGCCTTGGACCGGTCGCGCTGAATCTCCAGCACCTTCAACTCCGCCTGCGCCGCTCGCTTCTTGAGTTCCAGGGTTTGCAGCAACTGCTGCCGGTTTGCTTTCGCTTCTTCGAGGAACTGACGATTCTTCTCGGCGTCGATTTTCGAGATCACTTCGTTCTTTCGCATATCCAGCGAAGCCTTCTCAACTGAATTCTCTGCCTGCTTGAGCTCAGCTTCGTCTTTGGCGCGGGCAGCCCGATGCTCTGCCTCTTTCTTGGCAATCTGCTGTTCGAAGTCGAGAAACTCCGCCTGCCGGTCGAGAGCCGCCTTGATCTGTCCCTGCCGGTCGAATTCAACCAGTAGATCACCCTTTTTCACCAGAGTTCCCGAACGAATCAAAGTGGTCACTACGAGCGGCCCTGTGCCTCCCCCGCCTCCGCCAACACCACCGCCGCCAGTTCCCTGGCCCGTCGGGCTCGAACCAGACAGACGCGGCGCAGTAACCATATAAGCTTGAACCGCTTCGACGATTCCATGAATACGCAAGGTGCGCACAAAGTCGCGGCGTTCTGCCTTCGCAGTATTGAGGGTGGTTGCTGCTGCGGCAGCGGCATCCAACTGGCTCCGATTCCGCTGCCGCCAGACGACGCCTGCGATAAGAAACATGACTACCAAAAGCACTACTACGAAGTTTCGTTTCATGAGCAACGCTAGGGCGCTCCGCATTGAAAAGCTAATCGTTCAATTAGACGCCGAACCACTCAAAAAGTTCTAAGAAAAAATCACTTACGAGCGATTCGCGCATGAAATTCAAACACTCCCGGGTCTGGCCGGGCTGCAAGAGTCCCACTCCAAACTCGAAACTGCAGGAGCGGGAGACTGAATCGCCGCTCCGAAAGCAAACTGTCACTCCTTGTGCAAGCTCAGTAGATGCCTTACCGGCCAAAACGTTGTTTCAACATCCGGCTCATAGTCACCTACGTCGCGGAACCTCACTTTGTTGAGTTCTAGGATCGCTTGCTGCCGCTCAAGTTCACAAAAGAGTCAAATCCGTTACTATGAAGGGTTGCGGAATATAGCGACGAGACCCTCCGTCCCCACAAACGAAACGGACTTCGGTCCCCCTCTCCCCAACGCGGGAGAGGGGCTAGGGGTGAGGGGGTGAGCACACGGTGGAACGTTGTGGCCAGTGTTCCAAGAACCTCATCCAGCACTGGGTTTCGGGAACTGACTCAGCCGACAAGAATCCCCCCCGGCCCCTGGAGCTGTGAAAA
Source organism: Acidobacteriota bacterium (assembly GCA_022616615.1). Lineage (GTDB taxonomy): Bacteria > Acidobacteriota > Terriglobia > Versatilivoradales > Versatilivoraceae > VFZK01. The sequence goes on along the minus strand of JAKEER010000915.1, from coordinate 8 downwards.
AATTAAAT
>JAKEER010000914.1 GCA_022616615.1 Acidobacteriota bacterium | reverse complement strand
TTGATTAGAGACTCCCGACCCCTTTATCGCTCGTATGCTGCTGATGCTTAGCCGTCAAAATCTCCTGCTTGGAAATCGCTGCTTCGTTCGGAGACTCAATCAAGATAGAGCTCCCACTTGACCTTAGCAATGACGCCGTTGTGTATGACGAAACGGACCGTATCGGTCTCACCGGAATACGAGTAAATGTCTCCCTTGGTTTCGTCTGGCTCCCCGAGCACGGCTTTCAGCTCAGCGATCGAGGCCCCCACGTTGAGTCCGTGCTTGATTCTGAACATCGGGCTCGTTATCTCGACCTCCTCAATGAGGAAGTGTTTGTGATCCTTCGCCGGAAAATACGCCCTGACGTATAGCCCGTCGTAATACAGCTCACGAATCTCATCGATTTGGTTTTCGACATGCCGGTTCTTCACCGTTGAAACGACTTCACGTTGGATCTTTCCAATCTCGTAGAGATCCGCGAGAGATGTTCCCAAGTCGAACGCCCAGCCCCGAGTCACAAACTCATTAATCGTTTCAAAGGACTTCGCGTCCCGCTCCGCTGTCAACCCGATGACAGGAAGAGCCAGAGCGACAAGAGCAATCAGCGCCCTCAACGGTCCACCACGTCCAAATAAGAATATCAATGTCAGACCCTCGTCCGGCCCAGGCCCCCATCCGGCCCAGGAAGTCACGCAGAAATCAGTATTGTGTCCCCAGAGTCTGTGTCCCCAGAGTCCATGGAGTCCCCCTCTCATTCTCGGTGTATTGATTAAAGACTCCCGACCCCCTTATCGCCTTCCCTTTATCGCCTTCGGCTCATGATTGCACCAGCCGCCGCCGGCTGCAAACGCTTGTTAGCCTTCCCTACGCCACCCACTCTTGGAGCTGTCCTCTCCAGAAACGATATCGAGTCCTGCATGTCGTCCCGTTCTGAAAACGCGACAATTCGATCCAGGAGTCTCGATGCGCGTCGACCTTGCACCACTTGTCGTAGAACTGAGGACCTCTGAAGACGGTCGCCAAGCAGCGAAAGGCCTGCCACATTTCTCGAGTGGTGCCGCTCCCAAAGTTGAAAACAAAGATCGCTGGGCAGTGAACCAGCGGGAACCGCCCCTCGTCCAGGAAGTCTCTGTCACAGGTGACAAGAACCAGCCCCTTCCTCAAGGCGTACCCCACGTGATTCTCATCTGGGTGCCGACCCCGCCCTACCTCCAGCGCTGTCGTGACTTTGGCTCCCATTCTCCGAAGAATCGAGACGGCCTGAATCGGGAAGTTCTCGTCGGCGTAGAATCTTGGCTTCGCTCGACGAGCGAGGTACTCCAAGACTTGCTGAACCTCGCGACGGCTGGGAGGAGTGCGGGCAGACAGGTCTTCGACGTTCACCCATGCCATGACAGGTAAGGCTAACCTACCGCTCAGCGCCCGGCGAAGTCGGACCGCTGAAGCGGGTTGTTGGGCAGTCCCTTTGGATGGCGTGAGGGGCCGGGCGTGCCGTTCCTGCGAGGCTTTCGCGACGTCTGGCGCCAGTCAGTTACTCGTACTTCCGGCATCCGGCCTCCCTCGCGTCTGCCGCGCGTGCAGTTGTGCTTCCCCTGCGGTCTTCACCGTTACCCGGAAGTCGCGCAGTAAACGATCCAGCCGCTTCAGGCTCGCCCGTGAGACATCCCACTGCCGACCGGCCAGCATGAAGGTACGGCCTGCAAGATTACCGTGGTCCCACGCGGCCAGCGGCTTCACCTTTGGTCGCCCTCTGAGCCAATTGACGTAGTGTTCGAGCTCGTTTCGACCGAGCACGTAGTGCGCCGCTTCCACGCGGTACTGTTGCATCACCTGCTTCAACGGACGGAGTCCAGCGGTGTCCTTGATCAGCTCAAGCCGCTTCCAGATCGCATCCCAGCAGATCATGTAGAAATGGATCTCGCGAAACACGCGGGCGCCGGGCGAACGCGCCTTAACTGCAGTGTCGATGCGCCGCATCTGCAACCTCGCGGCCCGAAGGTAGTCTTCCGCGCCAGACATAGCGAGCGAGCACGCCATGTGACCCAACCGGTGCAAGACGGTCGAGGCGTCGATATCTCTCCGGCGGAGCATGCGCCGGATCTGTCGCTCAAAGTCCTTGAAGTCGTTCCGCATCTCTGCCGCGACCGTACCACGACCCCGTGCGCTGCTACTTCAGCCAGACCGTGGCCGGTGAGTCCAGGCTCGGCCTGGGGAACCGACGATATCTTCACGCACTGACGATCATCCTCTTCTGGCTGCCCAACACCGGGATCAGCCGCGAGCGGCGCCTCACTGACGACGCGCGCACCCATGTGCGCGCCTCCTACAACGCCGCTCGTCAACTGCATCCCGTTGATGGCCAGCGCCCAAGCTGCCTGCGCACTACTCCTATGCCTCCGCCTTGTCCCGATCAGGCTGGGCTCCTGGAGAGGTCCGAAGCAGAACTGCACCAGCGAACGCGCACACGCCCAAGGCACAAAGTTGAGTCACCAGTAGCCCCCAGTAGACCTGAACCTTCACAGCCATGGGGCTCCCATCGGCTGCGTGATATGTAGGACGCGCGAACGCGGCAGCATACCTGAAGAACTCGGGCATCTCTTGGCCGGCATCGTCGAGATAGAACGTCTGCCAAGGCGGAAATAGGAGCATCAGCAATGCAACCGCACCAGCAACTGTGAGCCACTTTGTCTGTGCGGGGTTCAGGGTTCGCATCGCGTCGCTCTTTTCAAACTCGCCGCCTATGTTACCCGTCCGGCTCCGTTCGTCTGGCCAACGTTCAGGGTAACCGGCGCGCGCGCCCGAGAGCTCTTAGGCAACAGACTGGTCACTGCCCTGGCGCGTTCGATTGACCCTTTGGTTAAAGTGCAGGATTGACAATTCATCCTCTAATCGCTTTGGATAATTCTCTTATTCTATCCAAAAGGAAATACCAAGCCCAAGAGACAGCAGATGCTAATCCAAGCAGCAATATCGAGGAAAACGACCCTATAAGAGCACTGATACCCATACTCCTGAGAAGTCGTGTGCCCTTTCCTTCAACACGCCAGTCCATCTTACTTAGTTTCGCTCGATCTTGCCAAATCTCCATGTCATATGGGTCAGGTGTTCTGTCGTAGTAACGAACCATCACCTTGGCTTTCGCAATCCTTCGGTTTTCCTGGGTAAGTGGTTGAAAAATCTTCTCGACGTCTTTCCATAACGGGCCTAGGAATATGAATCCCGGAACAACTTCTTTTCCATAATCTGCGAAAGCTTCAGAGAGTTCCGCTTCTACTTTGCTGATCTCCTCTCGAGTATTTGCGATGGGAGAGGAGTAAGAGACGTATGAGGAGATGGCAAACACCACTACTCCAAAGCCTACAGCAAAGGTTGACTTCTTACTAAGATTAACTGCGTTGAACTTCATGATTTGACTGTGCACGTCCGATACATACGAGTCACTTCAAGTGCAGGCCATCTATTAAGTGAACTGTTCAGGCTACCGAGATAAACTACGCGGTGTATCCCGTTTCGGATCGCAACAACCTTATTGAAAACAGCCGTAATATCAGCCACTTGGGGCTTCTTGTCAAGCCCCTCGTCCCTTGAATATACCGCCTGGAGCGGCAGTATATCCAGATATTGGCCCGGTGTATATCCCGGCGTTGACGGAAGTGGGAAGTCGCTCAGCCAATTCTCTATGCGGAGGGTCAGCGGTTGCGGTCGTAGACGATCTGGAGGCCCTTGAGGGTCAGGAGGGGATCAATGTGCTGGACCGTTTCGGACTCGGCCAGGATCAGATGGGCGAGGCCGCCGGTGCCGATGACCGCCGGCTCACGCTCCATCTCCTTGACCATCCGGCGCACAATGCCATCCACGAGACCAAGATATCCGTAGAACAGGCCCGACTGCATGCTGCCCACGGTATTCTTCCCAATGACCCCTTTGGGGCGCGTGATTTCGACCCGCGGCAACTTGGCCGCCCGCTCAAAAAGGGCTTCGGCCGATATCCCGATTCCGGGCGCGATCACGCCGCCGAGATACTCTCCCTTTGCGGAGATCGCATCGAACGTGGTGGCCGTGCCGAAATCGACCACGATCGCCGGGCCGCCGTATGTCTCATAGGCCGCGACGGCATTCACGATGCGGTCCGCCCCCACCTCGCGCGGATTGTCGTAGAGGATGGG
>JAKEER010000192.1 GCA_022616615.1 Acidobacteriota bacterium | reverse complement strand
GGGTCCGTTCGACACGCGGCTTTCGGCTCATCAGTTGCCTCCTCTTGGAGGCCCTGATCATACCCAAGTGGGCTGTCCAGTTTTAGCGGGGTGCACTACACAGTCTATCTGCCCCACTCTACACGCTCCTCGCTGAGCCTAGGGAATACGATCGGCTCGTGTCTGCTCGTCATTCCGTTCATCGTAGAAGAGATCCTCCGGAAAGCGGGAAACCGCCAAAACGTCTTGGATGAACTCGCCCGATTAGCGTCTGAAAAGCCTGGGTCTTATGAGCGGCTCAGCCGCATGCTTGGCGAGTTGGCGGCTGATTTCGTTGGGGGAGATACGCGAGGGGCCCAGCGCCTGGCCGAGGGGATAAGGAAGGAGGTGGGGAACAGAGACCGGGTGGAGGTCGAACCGAACCTCCCGCCCCAGTTCCCGGAGGTACTAGCAAGACAGATCATGCATAAGGAGGGCACTGGGCTAGGTCGTTACACCCGCATTGCGAACTGGCGACAGTCTAATCGAGAGTGCAACTACTGGTGCCTATGAGTCGCACTTCCAGCGTCTCTTTGCCCAAGTGCCAGGGCGGGCGGTGTTTCTCATAAAAAGTGTGAGTGATGCTGTCGATGAGCATGTAATCAGGCATCGTCCCGAGTTTCGGGGACTCGCACAACGATTTGACCAGTATCATGTGCCCCCAACCATAGAGAAAATCGAGTCGTTCGTCCGTCAATTCCCTCTACAACTGATCGATGGTGTCATACGGATGTTGCGCTCTATCAAGTTCTCCCGCCAGGATGATTTCTATTTTCTCTACAACAAGTTCACGAGGCACAATCCCACCTTTTTCACGAAAGCTGTGGTATGTCCACTGGAATCTGGTGGAGGCAGCGCGTCCCTGATGTACTACATGAGCGCTCACCTCAAGGAGTCTACTGGAGCCGAGCACTTGGGAAGCCTGAAGGAAGCGCTTCACTGGGCAGCAAGAGCGGACGCAGATCGAATCGTCCTTCTCGATGACGCCGCCTATAGCGGCGGGCAGGTTTCCGGGATCCTAGACATTACCTGCAGGGCTCCGAGAAGGGGGAAGAGTTTGGCTCAGTTCTCACGGACGAAGAGAAGAGGATTCTGAATAGCAAAGAAGTTTGCCTGTTGTATTTCTGGGCTTCCGACGGCAAGCTTGCGGAGCTCGCCGAGGAGGTGCGGCAACTCGGACATGTCAAGGTTGCTAGGATGGAAAGCCTCGAAACCCGCAAACTGTTTGATCCCGCCTCAATTGCCTTTGAGGATGAAGTCCGTGCGGAGGCAGAAGGATTCTTCCGGAGAGTAGGCTTTGAAATTCTCGAGGAATACGCCCGTAAGAAGAATTGGCCAGAAAGTGAGTGGGAGTCGAAACGGGCCAAGCACGCCATCGGATTTGGAGACGACCAACTCTTGGTGGTCTACTTTTATAACGTTCCCACGGCGACAGTTACCCTTCTTTGGCAACAGGGATCGTTCAACGGCAAACAATGGACTCCCCTTTTCCCAACCCTCAAAAACTAGGGCATTCGCATTGGGCGTAGCTATGGTTTGTCCCTGCGCCTTGAGAATCGCTCCTTGCATCTCGGGCCGTTTCCGGGATGCGTCTGGCATGCGTTGCAACCTGCGTGCGGCAGGCAGGCGCGTTGTGCACGCATTTCGCCCCCTGACCGGCCCTGCTCCCTTCCCCCCGCCTCCCCCGCGACCTCACATGTTCAGCCCCGTGGCTCCAGCCACGGGGAATCCCAGCGGCAGGAGCCGCTGGGCTGAACATTGATTGGAATGCTGGTAGCGCGGGTTCCCTGAGCGCAGCCCCGACGCCGTCGGGGCGAAGTCGAAGGGTACCCGCGGCTTTTTCAGGCCTGCCCACCGCAGGCGAGCCGCAGGTAGTCCTCGAAGGTGTGCCCCGACTGCCGTCGGGCACTCTCGGCCAAGCTGCGCTACCTCTGATCGCGCCTTGGCGATGGGGTTTGTGTCCACGAACTGAAGGGCAATCCTCCGCAATCATGATGAATCCATGCTCGGATTGGCCTGCCTGCCGCTTTGGGTTGACGCTCGCAAAGAGCGCGTGTTATTTTTCTACTGCGCGCCGGAAACGTCCGAACGGAGGCGAATGGGCACAATCGTTTTTGGGCTCCTGCTGCAAACCGAACTGGCGCGGCTGCTGGCGCAGACGGGCTGGCCGGTTCGCACCGTGCTGGTCATCCTGCTGTTCTTCTCGGTGTACTCCTGGGCCATCATCTTCCGCAAACATTCGACCCTGAAGCGCGCCTGGGACCAAACCGAGCGTTTCCTCGAAGCCTTTCGCTCCACCGAGCGGCTGCCCGAGCCGGGCCCGCTGGCCTCGGCGTTTTCCGCCAGCCCGCTGGCGCACGTTTACGTCGCCGGGATGCGCGCCGTGGCGCGGCAAGTCACCTCGCAGAACCCGCACGGCGGGAAGCTGTCGAACCCCGACGCGGTCACAGCGGCGGCGCGCCTGGCCTCGACCCATGAAATGCAGCGGCTCGAGCACCGCATGGCCTTCCTGGCCACCACGGCCTCGGTCACGCCCTTCATCGGTCTCTTCGGCACGGTGTGGGGCATCATCGGCGCCTTCATGGGGCTGAGCCAGGCCGGCGCCACCACGTTGAGCGCGGTCGCGCCCGGAATCGCCGAAGCGTTAGTGGCTACCGCCGCCGGGCTCTTCGCCGCCATCCCCGCCCTCATTGCCTACAACCTCTACCTGCATCAAATCCGCCAGTTCGGCACGCGCATGGACAACTTCACGCTCGAGTTCGTGGCGCGCGCCGAGACTCTGTATTCATAATCCGGAGGCTCCCATGGCCGGTTTCAAAGAATCGCAAACCAGCAGCACACTCGCGGAGATCAACATCGTCCCGCTGGTGGACGTGGTGCTGGTGCTGCTGATTATTTTCATGATTACGGCGCCGGTGCTGCAGTCGGGCATTGAGGTCGAGCTGCCCAAGACCAAGACGGTCAAAGCCATCACCGAAGAGCGGCTGGTGCTGACCATCGACCGCAGCCAGCGGCTCTACGTTGGCAACGACCTGGTCAACGTCCACGAGCTCGGCGACCGGCTGCGCCGGCGCATGCCCGCCGGGCAAACCTCGGTCTTCATGCGCTGCGACGAGTCGGTGCCCTTCGGCACCTTCGCCACCGTGATGGACACGGTGCGCCAGGCGGGGCTCGAAAACATCAGCGTGGTCACCCAGCCCATCAAGTAGCCGCGTGAGCATCCTCGCCCATCGCCGCGAAGACCTGAAGCAGCCGCTGATGCTCTCCAGCGTCGGCCACGGCATCCTGCTGCTGATTGCTCTATTCTCCTTTCCTTTCTCGCACGGGCGCGGTGAGCACTGGGGCAGCGGCGGCGGCGGTGCGATTCAGGTTTCCGCGGTACGCAACCTGCCCGGCGTGCCGCTTCCCCGCCCGCCGGTGGTGGCGGAAAGCCAGGTGGCCTCCGAGTCGAAGAGCCTCTACAAGGAGGAAGCGAAGCCTGAGCCCAAGACTCAGCCCAAGGTCGAGCCCAAGGTTGAAGAGAAAGTAAAAGAAATCCCTCGCTTCGGCGAAGAGCCCAAGAAGCAGCCGCCCCGCCGAGCGGGGGCGCGGCGCGAAGAGCCGCAGCCGCT
>JAKEER010000191.1 GCA_022616615.1 Acidobacteriota bacterium | reverse complement strand
GGAAGGATGAAGTTCAAGGTTTTGCATACTTCTCAGCACCTACCGCCCGAAGCCGTGAAAGTCCTCACAGCAGCTCATGGCGGCTTTGCCATTGATCGCAGAGCCGGAAAGGGAGAAACCTATTTCGCGTTACCGGGAGCCGGAATCATTCAAATCAGCGCCGATCTGAAGAAAACCCGCATGCTGGAGACGCCGGAAGACGTCAAGAAGACGAATCTCCACAACTCACTGGTCTGGTATGCGCCCGATGGCACTCCTTACCTGACCTTTCCCGCAAACGATGCCAATCAGGTCTTTACCACCACGCTAGAGGGAAAATTGGTTCATACCCTGAACACCCCAACTTCGCGGGAGGACTTCGATCAACCCGCAGTGAACGACTATTTCACGGGCAGAGGCAGTTTCGTTCCCACCGACGTGGAACAGCTCGACGGGCTTCTTTACATCGCCACCGGATACTCAAACCTGGACTACGTTCTGACAGCGCGCATTGTCAGTACCAACCCTTTCAAGATTACCTGGAACGATCTGGCTTTCGGCGGCAAAGGAACGGGCGTAGGCCAATTTGGAACGGCACACGGCATCACGATTCAGCCTGGCGCGAAGCGGCTGGATATCGCCGATCGGCCGAACTCGGAAATCGACCGCTTCACACGTTACGGGAATTACCGCTCCACGCTAGAGTTGCCGAAGGGCTCCTTCCCTTGTGACATCGCCTTTCTTGAAAAGTATGCCGTCGTCGGTTGTCTTCACGGGCCCGATCGCAAGAAGGGTGCTCCCATCTATATCTTGGAAAATGACAAGCTCATCTCGACGATCATGCCCAAGGAGGATCTTGGCTTAGCCAACTTTCAACATATTCATAACGCCGTGCTTCACAAGGTTGGCAACAAGTTCTACATCATTGCCCAGGCGTGGAACCCGGGAGACTTCGCGATACTGGAGCAGGTGACCGAATGACCGCAGCCGAATTCCCGTGAAAGCGGGAATCCAGCGTCTCTTGGTGTGGCTGGATTCCGGCCCGCCGGAATGACGCTACCCCTCGAATCGCGAGGTGGCCGCTCCGTCAGTTCGAGGCTCGCCCAGCCAAGGGGCTGCTCGCCATTTTTGAAGGATCCTGAGATTGGACATTCTGGCGCCCCTTGTCGGCTGAGGAGGGGCTGGCGCTGGCGCAGCCTGCGCCGGGTTGGTGCGACCGGTCTTTGCGGAAACCTCCAATCGAGCGCTTCGTGTCACAAACTTGCTCTTCGACACGAAACGCTCGAATGATGATTTGGGGTCACCCTTCAGACCACCCCCGTGCCGCTGCGCGGCACTTCCCCTCCTGATCTCAGGAGGGGAGCCCGAAAAACGTCCAATCTCCATAAGAATGACAAATCCTCATTTGAAGGAAAAACTCATGAAAAAGGAAACTGCCTGCAATGTCTCCCACGGGTTTCGAAGGGCTGCCATTTTCATTCTGGCATTCGCTATCTCTCCAAACACTTATTCCGCGCCCAAGGGTCTCGACATTTACTTCATTGATGTCGAAGGGGGCGCAGCCACGCTCATCGTAACGCCGCAGGGAGAGTCGCTGCTGATGGACTGCGGATGGAAGCGGGACGACTTGCGTGACGCGAAACGTATTCACGACACTGCGAGCCGCCTCGCCGGGCTTAAAAAGATTGACTACTTCGTAACAAGCCATTTCCACACCGATCACTTTGGCTCGCTCAGCCAGCTCGTGGAACTGATTCCTATCGGCAAGTTCTATGATCACGCCCTGATGCAAGAGTCGCAGGAGTACGACAAGAAGCTTTATCCCGAATACCTCAAGGTTTCCGAAGGAAAGCGGCAGGTTCTCAAAGCGGGCGACACGATTCCGCTCAAGTCGGGAAAAACACCGCTGAAGGTGATCTGTGTTGTCTCAGACGGCCGGGGAATTCCAACTCCGGTAGGCGTTGGCGCAGGAGTCAACCTCTACTGCAAGGACGCTCCCATGAAAGCTGAAGACGAGTCTGACAACGCCAAGAGCATCGGGCTGCTGGTTTCGTACGGCGACTTCGAGTTCCTCAACTTGGGTGACCTGACGTGGAACATGGAGCATCAGTTAGTTTGCCCGGATAACGTCCTCGGCAAAGTCGATTTGTACATGGTGACGCACCACGGGATGAATACCAGCAATAACCCCGTGTTGGTCAAAACCATCCAGCCCACGGTCAGCATTATGTGCAACGGCGCACGAAAGGCCGGATTTCCGGAGAGCGTGGCCCTCCTCAAGAGTCTGCCCAGCCTCAAAGCAGCCTACCAATTACATCGCAACGTCCAGACCAGCGAGAGTGAAAACACAGACAAGGCACTGATCGCCAACTGGGATGAGAACTGCCAGGGACAGTTCATCAAGGCCTCGGTCGCTTCTAACGGGAAGTTGTACACAGTTTCAATAGGCGAGAAGGGAAAGCCGCGAAAATTCCCCGCGGAATAGAAACGGTTATGAAGCGAACCTTGCAGGCGCTCAATCAGATGGTGAACGATGGTGTAATTGAGGGCTATGTCATTGGCGGCGCCGTGGCTGCTTCGTACTACCTTGAGCCAATCGCCACCAACGACTTGGACGTTTTCTTTCAGCTCGCAGTCTCAGCCAGCGGTTTAATCTCGCTCTCCCCGCTGTACGCCTACCTGCGTGGAAAGGGTTACGAAGCAGAGGCAGGGGCCGTGAACATCGAAGGCTGGCCCGTGCAATTTCTTCCGGTCTTTAATCCACTTTACGAGGAGGCATACGAGAAAGCCAATCAGATCAGCTTTGACGGTGTACCGGTGAGAACTCTGACAGCGGAGCACTTGGTAGCAGTAGCGCTCCAAACCGGACGCCCGAAAGATCATGTGCGGATCATTCAGTTTCTCGAGGCCGAAACAATAAAATTGACAAAGCTTCAGCGGATCATTGAGCGTCACGGCCTGCGCTTCCAATGGACAGAATTCTTGGAGCGTCATCAGCTGCGAGCCAATTCTGGCCGCTCAGCTGGAAGACCACGCATAAAGAGCTAAAATGGTAAGCAAAACGAAGCGCAAAACCTACCCTGATGTTTCCCTGCTCCTGGCTTCGCACAAGGAGTATAGGCGGAAGCTGGCCGCGCTCAGTTGGGAAGAAAAAGTCGCCATTATCGAGCGCATGAGGCATAGCCTCTATCATTGGCATCAATCTGGTGTCACGGATGACAAGCGCTCCCGCCAAAGAAGTCGGAGTGCGGTTCGTTAAAAGAGTGAGAGAAAAAGTGCCGCTTTGAACCGCGGCGCTTGGAGTTCAACACTTTAGTTTGGTTTCTTCTGGAACAGCAAGCTGAAGCTTTGCACTCGAAACCTCGCAGGCCAAAAAAATACCCGGCGCGAGAACAGGCTCGGACCGGGTAATCTTCAACCAAAGCGAAAGAAGACCTGTCTATCCGACCTTCAAGAACACAATCAGCAGCGTGTACAGCGCTAGCGACTCAATCAGAACCAGGCCGAGCAGCAACGCGAATCGAATAGCTGGCGCCGCGCCTGGATTCCGAGCAAGGCCTTCGCAAGCAGCAGCGATGGCCTTGCCCTGAGCCAAAGCACAGCCTGAAGAAGCAATGGCCATCGCAAAACCAGCCGTAATGACAACCCAGTGATGCCCTCCGCCAGCGGCCGCTGCGCCTTCCTGGGCAAACACCGGCGACGCTGCCAGCAGCGTCAGCAACAGGAGGAATGCAAATGCAGAAAACCGTTTCATGGTTTTCTCCTTTCAGTTGAAATCAACCCGCAATCGCAGGTTGTTATAAATGCCCCACGGAGGTGGTTACCGGGAACCCCTCGTGCATCCCGGTCTCACGCGTGGAGCAAACACAGGAGCGTCATCGCCTGCTTGTTTGGTGGGCAAGCGTGAAGCGTGAAACGTCATGCGTGAGAAGCAAGGGTTCCCGCGTCACCTCGCGCACCACGTTTCACGCTTCACGTTAGTGCTCTTCCGCCACCGCGCCGGCAACGTAAATCATGGTCAGCACCATGAAAATGAACGCCTGCAAAAAGCTGGTGAAGATCGCCAGCGCCATGATGGGCAGAGGCAGAATCAGCGGCAGCAAGCTGAAAAAGACAATGATGATCAGATCCTCGCCATAGATGTTGGCGAAAAGACGAACAGACAAAGAAAACGGCCTGGCCAGGTGGCTGATGATCTCAATGGGAATCATCAGCGGCGCCAGCCACCAGATCGGCCCCATGAAGTGTTTGAAGTATTTCAGCGCTCCCTGCTTCTTGATGCCAAGGTAGTTGTAATAGAGAAAAACCACCAGGGCACAAGCGGCTGTGACATTGATATTGCTCGTCGGAGCCAGGAACCCCGGAACCAGTCCACAGAGGTTCATGAAAAGTATAAAGGTTCCCACCGTGGCGATCATCGGCAAATACTTCTTTCCGCCGTGCCCAATGAGCTCTTCCAGTTGGTCATTGAGGAACTCAACGCTGACTTCAAGAATCTGCTGGATCTTCCCCGGCTTCTCCATTGAAAATGAGCGCCGCATGAGCGGGAAAAATGTGCAGCAAAAACCGAAAATGATGCAGGCAAAAACCACGTGGTCGGGAATGACCTTTTCGGCCGGAAGGTATTGCTTGCCGAACCAGCCATACACCGCCGAGCAGAAAGCATGCTTCAGCGGCGCCACCAGCGGTCCGAAAATCTTATTTGCCTGCTCGGCAATCAGAAAACTATGTTCTTCCACGCCACTCCTCAAGGAGAGTCTTAGTTACGAGATGAAGGCATTCAAACAGGACGGCTGCAACGAAGAGCAAAAGCCCAAGAATGGCGCCTTTGACGTCGAAAAATTGAAAGCGGAATATAGCATACAGGGTACCCCCGATCAAGGCGTATCTTAAGAAATATTTGAAGATAACTCTCTTGGTGGAACGGCGGGAGAGCTGACTGGCTCCGTTTCCAAAGCCGCCGATCAAGCGGTCGACGCCCTGCTTCATCCAGCAGAAGTTCAAATAAGAGATGACCGACCCAAGCAGAAAACTCACGATGAACTTCGATGAAGCAAACAGACATGCCACGGCGAACGTTGCTGCACCCAGATAAACACTAATCCGCGTCAGCCGTTTCTCAACGTTGAGATAGTAAGGATCAGTGAGCAATTCCTGGCTGTCGGGAATCATTCTCCCTCGCGCTCCAGCTTACGAATGACCTTGAAGAGGTTAATGAACGCTGCGGCGATGCCAAGGAACAAGCAGATCGTTTTAAACGCCGACTTGCTGCCGGTCCATTGATCGAGGAAATGGCCGATGCCATATCCGATGCCGATGCAAGCCGGAAACATGATGCCGACCGAGAGCAGATCGCCTAAGTTCTTGTATTTCGAGAGCGGCATATTTGTGCTGAATTCAAAGCGGTGATTGGTTTAGGATAATGGCATTCCAATGAATTTGATCGCTGGTTGCGCGGATTCCGGAATAGCCACAACCAATGAATACGTGTAGGGAACGGGCCCGCCGTCCCCTTCCCCGTCACGCTAGCCAACACACGGGGAACGACACGGCGAGCGCTCTCTACGATAGCCCGGGTCACCGTCAGAGGAGGATTCTTATGAACTCAACCGTCCTGCGCGGCTTCGCAAGCGTGCTGGTTTTCATGTTCTGTGCCCGCTGCGCTGAAGCTCCAAAGCCCGCCAGCGCTCCACCTGCCACGCTTGCCTCGGCAGAGAAGTCGGCAGCTTCGGCAACACTCTACGACCTCAGCAAAGAAGATATCACCAAAATTCCCGGTATCACGAGCCGGAACATCACGGTAGAAGGCGTCAAGCTCGGTGACCGCACGCGCGATGTGGACAAGCTGCTAGGCAATCCCATCAAGACCGAAACGCTGCAGCGCCACTATCGCAGCGCTTATCGAAATCACGGAATCTACATTGAGATTGACAAGTTTGCTGGGAAGGTGACCGCCATCTACGTCAACACAAATTACTACAAGCAGGCGAAAGGCGCCCTCTCCGACCTTTTGGCTTACGGCAAGATGGATTTGCTGAAGCAAAGCTTCGGAGAAAACCCTGTTGAATCAAAGCCAGAAGTCACAACGACCGTGTGGAGTTATCCCGACAAGGGCATCCAGCTCGTGCACATCAAGCAGGAAGGCACCGCTAGTTATACGCTGAAGTTGGTGGCACCGAAGGTGTAAAACCGAAGTCGGTTCCTCAAACATCGTACTCGTGCTCGTCCCCTCACTGATAATGCTAAAACAGCGGTGAAAGCCACCGCGGAAACGCTGAGATGCGGAGAGCCTCCTGCGAGGACAGCCAGCAGTCAGGATTTCACGACGGTTAGTTTCTAACATTTGAAGACGGTTTAGCTATTCTTCGATCACGCTCTTGGTGAGAGCGAGGATAAACGGACGGCGCGTCCTCCCCCCTGTTTCTCTCTGCGTCTTCGCGTCTCTGCGGTTGTTTGAACTGCCAATTCTACTGAGGATCGCAGAGTATAGTGACGAAACTCGTTGTCTATCGAGAACCGTAATCGACTCGGTTCCCCTCGCCCCCAACGCGGGAAGAGGATGAAGGCTTGAGAAGGCTTCATGGGGAGGGGCGAGCACACGGCTGATTGATCCTGCGGGGCTGCAAACCCTCATTTAGCGCTGAGTTCCGCGTGCTGATCCACTCTATCGGATTCCCCTCTCCCCCAGCCCCTCTCCCGCGTTGGGGCGAGGGGAGCCGAATCCAGCCTACGACCGCAGCCAACATGCAAACAGGGGAGTTGTCACTATAATTCGCGATGTTCAATAGGATTAATCCGCCGATTGGGAAGCGTGCTGCCCCGCCTATCTGCCCACCATAACCCTCAGGACGGACCACCTGCTAACTTCAACATCTGAAACGCCCAGCTCTCTGGCGTTTGCCGTGGCTGGCCGATTGCACAATGAACCACGTGGCTACTTCGCCTTCGTTATGCCGCTCAGGTCCTAAGTATTGTCGGCTCAGTGTGAAGCCAATTGACCCGGGCGAACTGAGACGAGAGCCGGTGGCAAATCTGAAACCCAGTGGCTCAACTATGATCTGCCCGGAAAAGAACCCTGTTCATGACCGCAAGAGCTGGATTCTATTGGGACTGGCTTTAGGTCTATCAGCGCCTGGAAATCTGCTGGCGTTTGACCAAGGTCTATCTCAGCTCAAACAAACGAATCCAGACTTCATTCGCTCAGAGCTCAAGCTTATCGTCGATGAGTTTGGATCAGACGCAGAACGGATTCCTGCAGACTTTCTGGAGAAGGTGCGCCGGTGGGCCCGCTTGTATCAGACGCGCGACCGCTCTGACATGGCGAGAATGCTGGGAAGTGAACGCGAGATCTACGAAGCTGTTCGGCAGCAACTGCAGGAGGCCCAGCTCCCGCCTGACCTCGCTTTTATCACTCTGGTGGAAAGCGAGTTCAAGCCAAAGGTCCGCAGCCAAGGCAACAATGCTGGACTATGGCAGTTTGAACCCACAACAGCCCGACTCAACGGCCTTCGGGTGAATGCCAAAGTCGATGAACGCCTCGATCCCAAAAAGTCGACGGCCGCAGCCTGCCGTTACATTTCCGCGTTGCGGCAAATTCTTGGACCCGACACTTCGCTGCTCATCATGGTGGCTGCGTATAATCTTGGCCCCAGCCGACTGCAAGCACGTATGAAAACCATCGGCGACCCAGGCCGCCGGAAGGACTTCTGGCACTTGTACTCAACACGCCTCATTCCCGCCTTAACGCGCACCCACATCGCCCGCCTGATGGCTGCCATACTCATCGGGCGCCACGAGAAGCGTTTTGGATTCGGAACAAGCTATCGGCCCGCAGTCCCAGATCGCAGTTCGCTTCGCAATCCCAAATCCTTGGGTTTCACCAAGCCGGCTTGCCGAGGTTTGGAAAAAAATCCAGGTTGAACCTTTTCCACGATCTGGTTCACCGGCTTTTCGATGATCCGGAAGAACGGCTTCGGATAGATGCCGATCCAGAACGCCATCACCACGAGCGGGAACAATGTCGCGAATTCGCGCAGATTCAAATCCTGCAACTTTTCATTCTTGGGATTGGTAATCTGGCCAAACATCATGCGCTGATACAGCCAGAGCATGTAGGCGGCGCCTAACACGATCCCAAGGCATCCCCACACACCCCAGCTGATCTGTCGCTGAAACGCTCCCGCCAGAATGGTGAACTCGCCGATGAAGCCGTTCAATAACGGCAACCCAATCGACGACATCGTGATGATGAGGAAGATCGTCGCGAAGCTGGGCATGACGTGCGACAAGCCGCCGTATTCGGCGATTTCCCGCGTGTGCCGCCGTTCGTAAATAATCCCGACAATCAAGAATAGCGCTCCGGTCGAGATGCCGTGGTTGATCTGCTGGATGATGCTGCCGTTGATCCCATTCGGGTTCAGCGCAAACAGTCCCAGCATGCAGAAGCCAAGATGGCTCACCGAAGAGTATGCCACCAGCTTCTTCGCATCTTTCTGCATCATGGCCACCAGCGCGCCATAAACGATTCCCACAATCGAGAGAAACACCATCAGATGCAGCAACCCGAACTGATAATCTACCAGGCCAAACGTGACGTAGGAAAGATTCAAAGAGGCGGTGTCTTTCGCTGCATCCGGAAACATCGGCAGGCTGAAGCGAACGAATCCATACGTTCCCATCTTCAGCAGAACCCCCGCCAGAATGACCGAACCGGCTGTCGGCGCCTCCACGTGCGCGTCGGGCAGCCAGGTATGGAATGGAAACATCGGCACCTTAATAGCAAAGCTAAAGAAGAAAGCCAGAAACAGCCAGAACTGATACTCCCACGGCAGCGCCAGCTTCTGCAGGTCGGGAATGCTGAAGGTGAGAACGCCGGTGACTTTGTAGTTGTAAAAGTAGAGCGCCAGAATGCCCAGCAGCATCAGCAAGGAGCCCAGCAGCGTGTAGAGAAAGAATTTGATGGCGGCATACAGCTTTCGCGGCCCGCCCCAAACTCCGATGAGAAAGTACATCGGAACGAGCATGACTTCCCAAAACACGTAAAAGAGGAAGAAGTCCATGGCCATGAAAACACCCAGCATGCCGGTTTGCAGCAGCAGCATGAAGATGTAGTACTCCTTCACCCGCTCTTCAATCGCTGACCAGGAAGACAGGATTGAAAGAAAGCCCAGTCCGGTCGTCATAAGGATCAACAACAAGCTGATACCATCAATGCCGAAGTGGTACTCCACGCCGATCGACGGAATCCAGGAGTGCCGTTCCACAAACTGCATTCCTTCTGCGTTGACATCGAAGTGCTTCAGTAGCGGCAGAGAAACAAGAAACCCAATGGCGCCGGCCACGTTCGCAAACCAGCGGATGAAGTTCTTGTTTTCCTTGTTTACAAACAGCAGCAGGATGGCGCCAACCAGCGGCGTGTAGGCAATCACCGACAAGGGATGGTTTTCAAACATTTTTCGGAGCTCCTTGGGTTTCAATCAGCCGAAAAGCTGCTGAGGCAACAAGAAAAGCGAACGACAGAGACACAGAGGCACGGAGAGTGATCGGACCTTGAATCGCATTGTCACCGCGACCGATAGAGGAGAGGACAAGGCCCTACCCCCAAGAGAACTCTTGAACAGGAATCATTTTTAGAAACCTGCCTCGGAAAAGAACTGGAACTACCAAAACCAGGCATCGACTGAGTTAGTGGCAATGGGGTAACTTGGCTCTCGAAAGAACAGGCCGACGGTCCGCTTGAAAAGCAGCAAACACCTCCAGGAGCTGGCCGCTTCTTCAAAGTTCTCCGATTGCTTCTCCGTGCCTCGGTGTCTTTGTGGTTTCCTTTTGGTCGCGGTTACCTCATCAAGAAATAACTCACCAGCAGCAGAATCCCGGCGACCGTGTAGGCAGCGTAGTTCTGAATGATCCCGGTTTGCATGCGGCGCATCGGGTAGCTCAGGTAATAGACCAAATCGGAGCGGCGCACCGCAAAGTCCACCACCCAATAATCCAGGAAGCCTGAGACGGACGCCGTCAAACGTGTCAACCAGGCAGACCCATTGACGCCGCCATCGATCACTCCCAGGTCAAAGCGTGCCAGCAGCGTGCCGAGCCCCTTCGTTCGGTTAACAATCAGCGCATCGTAGATCTCATCGACCCAGTACTTGTTGAGCAGCGTGGTGTAGAGGCCGCGGAAGCGGGTCATCAGCTGCTCCGGCAGGGCTGGGTTGGCCAGATAGAACTGCCGCGCCAGCAG
>JAKEER010000913.1 GCA_022616615.1 Acidobacteriota bacterium | reverse complement strand
GATGCAACCTCCCGTTTGCAGATGCTGAACCACTGGCCCGCATGGGGCTGCAATTCCTGAATACGCTCCCGCACAAATGGCGGAACAAACATCACGCGCTCGCCTCGCAGCGTGTACATGAAGGAGTCACCGTACTGACCAGTGACCTTCTTCCCGTCCGCGTAGGCCAGTTGTACCTCAACCGGGATGTTGGTTTGAAATACGATCTTTTCTTTGGGCATGTCCCTTACCTCCTTGATAAGTGGACCAAAATGAAAACAGCTGGCCTCACTTGAATTGTGAGGCCAGCCACGTGAACGAAACGCAAAGATGCCTTGCAGGTGTCGGTTTTTTAGGTGAGCGACCTAGGCCGTTGTTCAGCGGGAGTCCAGAAGAAGATCAAACAGACTGAGTTGAACTGGACTGGAAGGAGAAAACAGAGGCAAGGCGTTGCTTTCGGCTGCCTCGGATGCTGGGAGAACCTGTGAAGGCTTGGGAATCACCGTTCGAGTCTGAGAAAGCAGGTTGGTCTGGTGTTGGGCGAGGTTGTGCCAGACTTGCTCGGCGGACTCGCCGACGCCTTTCTCTGAAACCAGCTCTCGCGCCAGCGACACCAGCAGATCGCCGTCCTCATCCAGTCCTTGCAAACCTTGCGAGCCGAACTTTCCCTCCAGGGCCAGCGCCGCCAGGAGCTTCCTGCCCATGAGCGCAATGCATTTTGACTGCAGCGTCCGCTCATAATGAAGGTAATAGACCTGGACGTCGGCCTTCTGGCCAATACGCCAGGACCTTCTGCTGGCCTGTCTCAGGGTGTAGGTGGAATAACCGGTCTGGTAGAAGAACAACGAAGGCACGAAGAGCAGATCCATTCCAGTTGCTACGAGCTTGGGATGAGCGATGAAGACTTCGACCCCTTGCCGCAACTGCTGCTCGTACCAGGCTTCCCGCCTTTCTGGAGGAGTTCGGGCCGTCAACACGGCAGTGCGAATGCTTTCGCGGGCAAGAATCGATGCAAGCCTGGCAGTCACATCATGCTTCCCGGTGTAGACCACGAAGATCTGGCACCTTCTGCCCTCCTGAAGCTCTTCCTTCACAAGCTCAACCAGCTTGCGTTCCTTGGCTTGAAGTATTTCGGGATCGAGGTCACGCGTCCGGGCGATCAGGAACTCTTCCCTGGCGCGGGTCCCCGGATTGATGTCGAATCCCCAAAGCTCTCCCAATTGGTAAGGATGATCGGGATAGAGTAGCAAAGCGTTCAGCATGGTGCTCATCACCGACCGGTTGCCTCGGTTCTCTCGTAAAGCCTGCCTCACATCCCTTTCGAGTTGGGAGTAGGCGGCCTCAAGTTGGGAGTCCATCGAGACCCCGACAATCGTTTCTTCAAAAGGCGGCAGGCTCTCAGCTACATCTTCCAGACTGAGAAAACAGCCTAGGTTCATCAGGAAGTGTCCGAACAGCAGCGGGCTGGCCCCGGGGCGGCGCCGCACGGTTGTCGTGGTGCGGGATTTCGAACAGGAATTCTCCTCCGGTTCCGTCACCGTGACCTTTTCTATGACCCCATAAAGCTCAGTGAAGGCTCTCAACCCGGAGGCTCCCCATTCCAATCCGTGTGATTTCATCCGGGCCGGATCGAGCCGGTAAAGGGCGTTGAAGAGCGAATCCGCGTAGCCGTCGTTGGCCGTGCCCGTCAACACCAGGATGTTGCCCACTGAAGCCGCCAGCGTGCCCAAAGCATTCCCCTGCGCACTCGTCGTATAGCCTTCATGGACTTCATCGAAGATGCCGTGCGAAAAGAATCCATCACCCAGATAACGGCCGATGAAGTCGATGGGAGCAAAGCGCCGAATCCTGCGGCCATCGGCCTGCCAGAGCGGACTGTAAAGTATTCGTCGCGCTTTCTCCTTGCCGTCCAGGTTGTGAGCCGCGATCCTCTCAGAATGGCGCAGCTTTCTCTGGAAGTCTGGCTCCAGAAGAAACCCTTCTCCGCAGGAAACCGGAGAGCCTGTGTCTGGGTTCACGGGCATACCTGCGTATTGCCCTGAGGCAGGAACCTGAAAGGCGGGCCGCCAGAAATAACCGAGCTTGGCTCTGTCCCGGCCGACCACGAATAAAGCCGATCCAGGACAAAACGCTTTCTTCCAGCGAGCGAGAGCCGTCGGGAATCGCTGACGCAGGCGCAGATCGACCAGCGACGTGTGGAGTCCCTCCCGCACAATCCTCCCTCTGCGGAGTTTCACTTCATTGACACCGTTGGGCGCCGTGGAATCTCCAACGGAGCGCAATCCGTCGATGACGAAGACACGAACCTTCGGAATCGTCAGAATGGCTTCCCGGCACCATTTCTCGACGTTACGTCGCGTAATTGCGGAGTGTCTACCAGCCTGCGGCTAAGTCCATTGGTGGTCGGTAGTTCACCTTGGAATGGCGCTGTGCACTATCGGGTCGGAGATCTTATAACTATGGTGTATCCAAGAGTGTATCTTAGATTCTTATTCATTGACCCTGATGCCGGTCTCATGATAGACAGTAGAAACCATGGAAGGAGCGAGCGGCTATGTGGTCCACCTTTCGTATTTCAATTCCGGCGAGCGGTTCCCGATTCTGCTTTATCAAGACTCATACCAGCCCGTCGTTTTGTCCACCCGCTACCTCCTCGACGAGTGCAGAGAGACCAAGCAAGCGGCCACCTTGCTCCGAAACGTGAGAGTCCTGAAGTGGTTCTATGACTGGTGTGACATGGCCGGAATGGATCTCGAAGCGCGGCTGCGACAGGGACGGCTGCCCACCGCTGCTGAGATCTCCGGCTTCTCGCGATATCTGCGTGCACGAAGGACTTCGGGGGTTGTCGGCTCGGTCGGCGTCTCAGAGCAGGAAGGGGCTGCCGTACTCTCGCCCGTAACGTTCAACTC
>JAKEER010000912.1 GCA_022616615.1 Acidobacteriota bacterium | reverse complement strand
TTGCGTATCTCTCGCCTTTGGAGCATCATCCCGCCCAAGAAAATCCGGCCTCTGCCGGAAGTGCGGGTATGTAAAGAAGCGTTGGACGCACTACACTAGTATCTTTACAACTCGCGAAAGAGACTCCACGTCGACAATTGCACCAGCCGCGCGAAGGCAGTTATACGCGCAGATCTCGGCGGCCTTTTGAGCCGTTGCTAAGTCGATATCTGCGCCCACTTTTCCCCGGATCTCGATGTTTCCGTGTCGAGGTATTTGGCCCGACGTGAATATCAGTTTGTCGAAACGAGTTGCGGCGTGGAATGTCAATACCTGTAATGAAGCTGGTTCATACTGGTAGCCCATCTCAGCCAATCTCTCAATGATCACAAGTGCCTCCTTTTGCAGATTCAAACAAACCTTGACGCTAAGAACAACCTTGTGTCAACAAAGGAAGTGCTTGCGCCTGTAATTTGATTTGCAACGATCACCCCTCCGGCCGGCGAGTGCATGATTCCTTCGCCTCCCCAACCGCAGCAGTTCACAAAACCACCCACCGATTGCACCGGGCCGATTATCGGCAGGATATCAGGTGTGATAGGCCTAATTCCGCTAGTTCCGCCAATCAACTCGAAATTTGCGAGACGCGGCGCACGATACGTCGTTGCTCCCCTTATCTTCGGCAAGAAGTCCATGTTCGGTCCATCCGTGGCCGGAGCATTCAACTCCCGCCCCATACCGATCAAGACTTTTTCATTCCCAAGCCCCCTGTAGTACCACTCGAGTTCAGCGTCTTCTACCATGGGCCCTGTTTGGAAATCGCGGTCCGCACAACGAGTAATGAACAAGGAGCGACGTCTATTCTCAATGGGCAATTGAATACCAACCCATGATGCTACAGCCGCAGCGTCCGCTCCCGCAGCATTCACCACCCAATTGCAGGCAATCAGCCGATGAAATCGTCGATAGCATTCTGACGGTTGTGTCTCTTGCCAGCTTCATGCCACTTCTGCCCCAGCTCTGAACCACCCCGCACGTTAGCCACGGCAAACAAACAACCGCGTTCAATAAGAAACGTAGCGTAGGCGGTGAATTGCGGAGTAAGGCTTGTACCAAAGCCGCCGTAGCCTGTGAGGAATGTTGGCAGAGGGCCTCCGCCTTGCTGGCCTTTCCGAGAAACCAGGAACATTGGGACAATGGCGCGATCCTTTGACGGGTAACGCACCTGCTGAACTTCAAAAGAAGAAGGGGCAAACTGGATCTCGCTGTTCGCCCAAAGGCACTGATCACGCGTTTGAGTACGGTAGCAAAAGATTGCGGGCGGGTGCGCGAAGGAGCTGTACCGATAAAACAGCACATCGCTGTTTGCTTGAACAGGGAGCAAGCGCGCAGTTCCCGCGCCCGGGCACGGCAGGGTGCCACACCACTCACCCGAACAGGTGAATATGGCAATACGCGTTTCCAGATTCTCGACGTAGCCGACAAAGATCAAGTCGCCAACGACGACAAAGTCACGAATGCGCGAGGTGACCTCGGGCACAATCTGTCTCCAAGCGTCAAGAGATGGGTGATCCAGACCAATCGACACAATGCGACCGTTCGGGGCGTTCCAATCGGTGAGCGCAACAAGCCTGTTCTGCACGAATGCCGGAACGAACAGCCCTTCCATGCGTTCTACTATTCTCTTTGGTGGTCGGCTGCTGGTTATGTCATGAACGAAGAAATCGGCCTTGCATTTGTCACCTACGCGGGTTACTGAGTATCCCAAGAGCTGGCCATCTGGTGATGCGGACATCCCAAGATGTAGCTGCGAGTGTTCTCCGGCAAAGAACATCTCGGTATCCGACTCCAGATCCGTTCCAAAGAAATGCCGCAAGACGGCCCGGTAGTAAGGGCGGGGTGTCCGAATGGGACGGTGTACGTAGAAGAATCCCCTGGCGTCAGGAAAGAAGGCGAGTCCCCGGCAAAATCCGGTGGGCAATCTGTCTGGCAGGACCTGGCGCCGTTCTACGTCAAGAAAGCGGATTTCACAGGAATCCTCTCCCCCTCGGCGCACGCTGTACGCGAGCAGCTTTCCATCATTCGACACACACAGAATGTTGACCGCGATTGATGACCCCAGGCCCATCTCGGCTGGGTCCATGAGGGAAATCTCTGTGCCCCCGTTGCCCTCGCGCATCATGATGACGGGTTGTTCCTGCCCCGCAGTGCGCTTGAGATAAAAATAGCGATCCCCCACTTTGCGTGGCTCGGAGACGGCTTCCACATCGAGTAGCTCTGCCACGCGCTCACGAATTCGTTTGCGGCTCGGAATCCTGTCGAAGTACGCGCGGGTATATGCGGCCTGTTGTGCCAGCCATTGCCTGGTTCGGGTCGAATTCTGATCTTCCAACCAGCGGTAGGGGTCTACGACTTCTACGCCGTGGAGTCGCTCAACCACAGGCTCTACAGGTGTGTACGGAGGCGGGTTGAAGGCGGGCGACTCAGAGAGCCTCTTGTTGTATGGCGCAGCGAGCACGCGCCTAGCTTCGTTTGAGGGAGTGCTGCGGTCAACGACGAAGTGTATGCATTTTTTGCTTTCTGTGTGCAGTTTCGGACTTAATCAGGCGGAACAGGGAGGTTGGCGTGCGTCGGTGCGGGTGAGGAGGATGCCCGTCCATCTCCGGCTGCGGCTTTCCTGCTGACGAGGCTCGCATACAAACCGCCTCTACGAATCAAGTCAGTATGCGATCCCTGCTCTTCGATGGTCCCTTTGTGTAATACGAGAATTCGGTCTACCCACGAAAGTGATGAAATCCGGTGTGAAATGAACACCACGGTCTGATGTCGTGGGTACTCTGACAAATTGCGGAGAATGCGGCGCTCGGAGGGAGTGTCAAGCGCCGAAGTCGCTTCGTCGAGAAGCAACACCGCAGGCTTCTGCAGCAGCGTCCGAGCCAAAATCACTCTTTGGCGTTCGCCGCCGGATAGCTTTGCACCCCGTGGACCAACGCGAGTATCCAACCCATTCGGCAAGCGACAAACCAGATCCTGGAGTTCAGCGATTTCCAAGGCATCGTGAACTTCTTTGTCCGCAGCCTCGGGACAGCCGAGCAGGAGGTTCTCTTCTAGGGACCGGTCAAAGAGAATCGCCTCCTGCAGAACGTAGGACACACTAGCCCGCAGGCTTTCCAGCGTGACATCACGCACATCAAGGCCATCCACCTCCACGGCGCCCTTTTGGACGTCATGGAGCCGAATGATCAATTTAGCGAGGGTACTTTTTCCGCTGCCGCTGAATCCCACCAATGCGACCTTCTCTCCCGAATGGATCTCAAAACTGAGGTTCGACAGCACGCAAGGATGTTTCCTGTAGGCGAAAGACACATCGATAAACCTCACGGTTCCGCTGTTCCGACGCGGTAGGCTCACCGCGTTGGGGCGTTCACAAACAGTTGGCACCTGTTGTGTGATATCCATAATTCGGCCGATACTCGCCCGGACGCGCGTAAAACGCGCATAGATATCCACCGTTGAATAAAGCGGGTCAAATAGCCTTGCAAGATATGTATAGAATGCGACGAGACTCCCGATCGAAAGTGCACCAGCGAGCACCTGATGGCCCCCGTAGCCCAGGACTGCGAGGGTGCCGGCAGCAATTGCAGCCATGTACCATGCGCCAAATGAGACCTCTACTCCATTGCGGTCGTTCAGGGCACTCATTCTGGCGCTTGCGAGCTCGCGAAAGGTCTCCGTCTGGCCAACCTCGCGGTTGAGGATCTGGACTTGGATCACGGATGCTAGATGCTCTTGAAGAAAGCTGCTTTCATCCCCGCCCCGTTGCTGGGCAACCTTCGAGGAAACCCGCAATTGATTCTGATAGCGAAACGCAACGTAAGCCGCCAGGACCAGCAAAGGCACCAGAACAAACAGTAGATTGAAATTGAGCGCTGCCATGGCCGAGACCACGAAAAGCAGATTGAAGCCGGCTTGAAGCAGGTGAGGCACGAACGACCCAAATTCCGCAACTTGATCCACGTCCTGCTCTACCCGGTACAGCTTCTCACCGACCGGCATGGTTTCATGGAAGTCAGCAGAAAGGCGGTTGATTTGCTCCAGGAGTTGAAGGCGCAGACGAAATGTCAGTCGCTGCGTGGTTCTGAAGTTGATGATCCGGCCCACTGAGAACAGGCCGAGCCGACAGGCATAGATGATAAGGAGGCCGCCAATACAGAGTGCGAGTAGCCGCAAATCCCCGCCGGGCAGAACAATATCGAGCATCCACTTGAGCACGAGGGGGTCAAGCAAAAACATTAGGCTGCTCGACGCGATCAGCAGCATGCTGAGAAGCTGGTATCGAAAGAGCGGCCTGATTTGTCCTACGAACCAGACGAGATCTTGTTTCGTACTTGAGCGGTTCAGCATCGCGGTTAGGCCGTGAAGCGGTTCTTCCGATAATCGGTGGGTGTCGATTGGAACTCTTGCTTGAACTTTCGGCTGAAGTCCGCCGTGCTCCGATACCCCAGGTTCCCAGAAATCGTCTTGATGCAAAGGCTAGTTGTACGGAGAAGATGCGCGGCTCTCATCAACCGCCTTCCGGCCGCGTAGTCCCGGACACCGATACCGAATTGCCGCTTAAAGAGCCGGCCGGCGTGGGCGCCGGAGATACCGAGGCTCAGCGCCTGGCATACGGCATCGAGGCTCCAGCCGACCTGCCCATCATTTCCATCTATGAACCTGCGGAGTTTTCTGGCTCTACGGTCAGGCTCAGCAGTTGGGGTGAGTGGCTGTGACTGAAAGGACCGCAGCACGGAAGCCGAATTACCGTGCAGGACGATCTCGGGGGACTGATAGAGCATACGGCACCTTTGAGGGATGCTGGCCGCGGCCAAGAAACCCTACTCATGAGTCTCGGTCCGTCCAAGGAATTGCCAAGAGCCCACATCTTTCGCGTACTGGCCCATGAGCCATCACCGCGAAAGTCGCCGGAGTCGCACAAAGGAAAGTTGGACCCGCGCCTTTGACAGGCTCGGCGGCATCCGCATTGAGGTCCTTTCTTGGCGCGCAGGCGGACCGCTCGAATGAAGCAGCAACGCATACCTCACGCCCGTAGCTTGGAATGCAACCGATGTCCGATTGGCCTTCACTGAAAGCCACGATAGCTCCGTAGGTCCCTACAACATTCCTCGGCCCGTCGAAGAAACGAACGACGAACTACCGTTGGTCATGATTAATCCTTTTGCTTCAAGCTCCCGCACGTATTCCTTCATGTCGGCCTTCAGTTGATCCACGGACACGGCGAACTGTGGGGCCAGTTCAGCGACCAACTGTGAGAGCGTCATTCCTGTTCGACTTGATTCGAGTCTCTCCCAAACCTTCGCTCCAACGACATTGAGGCTGAAACCTCCAGCTTGTTGTGGGGAAAAGATACGAAAGCGACGAGCAGCGCCGCCGGACGAACCGTCCGATGTTCAGCGTGGTGCTCGATGAGTTTGCGCCATTCGGATACAGGAACTTCTCCCAAATCCTGCAAACAGCCAGGGGCACAAACACCGGGTTCCTCTTCTCCATGCAAAGCCTGCCGCAGCTCATGCACGTGGGCCGCGGATTCAAGGAGGACGTCACTTCGGCACCGAACACAACCATGACCCTGCGCACGCGCGATGAGGAGACCGCGCGGTATTTCCTGCGCGCTTCGGCCGAGCATCCCGTTACACGGCGCAACCTGTCCATGCAGCGCTGGAAGCTGTTCGGCTACGAGAAGTACGAGGAAACAGGCCGCGCCGTGGACATTCAGGACAAAGAGACACGCGCCCTCGATGAGCACATCAAGAATCTCCCCAAGGGGCAAATGGAGATTCTGATGACCGACGACACGCAGGGCACGCTGCACGCACACCTGCATGTGCGGCCGCCGGCGGATGTCCAGGTGCCTCATTTCGAGCCCGAGTTGTATCCACGGCTCAAGCATTCCCGGGCCAACTCGGTCGGAGCCAACCTGCGCTTCAAGACACCCGACGTCACAGCCAAGCGGTATGGAAGGCGCGCCTTTGGGGATTTGAGAGCATGAGACCGGCGCTCACATGGGGAGTTGTGGTGACAGCTTTGTTGCTTGCGGCGCCGGCCGCGACACCCCAGGGGCCGCGGCCACCGTACCAACCCCGTGAGACTTGGTACGAATTCTTGGTCCGGCAGTTCAACCCAGGCAACTTCGATTACGGGGCTTGGATCGAGGAGCGAAGGCAGGCGTTCCTCGCGGCAACGGTCCAGACACCCTACTTCTGGCACAGCCTCGTTGTGACGGCACTGCTGCTCTTCCTGATCCTTGCCTACACCAAACTGCACTTGGACCATCGGCGTAGCATGTGGGTCACCGCCGAGATGATGGCCGACCTGTACAACCACGACCTGCACTCGCGCGAGGTGGCGAGGGAGGCGATCGAGAAATACAACGCGCACATCGAGCAGTGCAATCGCGCGATTGAGGCCGG
>JAKEER010000911.1 GCA_022616615.1 Acidobacteriota bacterium | reverse complement strand
GCCGCCGGCGCCGAGACAGGCTATCTGCATTGAGCCTTATACGTGTCCGACGGACGGGTTCAATCTCCACCATCGGGGAGTTGAGAGCAATCTCCTCCTGCTTCCCTCAGGGGAGACAGGCAGGTTCAAAGTATGCATCTATGCGCTTTCTTCTGAGATAACTGACGAGCTAACTATGGAGGATTCAAAATGAACGATAAGAATAAGGTTGATAGCGTCCTACTGGTGTTAGTCGGCGCTTTAGGAGATCTGGCTTGGCGCAAATTCCTCAAGGAGGCCAAAGCGTTGGAGGAGAGCCAGTCGAACCCCGGCCTTCAACTCGGCCTTCTTCTGGTTGACGTGCCGTGGCAAGAGCGGGATAACTTGCGGGCCCTCAGCGAAAGAGAGGAATTGCGCTTGCGCATCGGACGCCGCTTGATCGAACTTCGCGCCGAAGAACTCAGTCTTCGCGCCGAAGAGATTGATCCCGAGAAATTGCCTGTGAGACTGGAAAAAAGACTAGGGATGACGCCCCTCCCTTGGGAGGTGGAGAGTTTCGTGGAGACCTGCCTGGCCGGTGAGCCGGAGGATTTGATGGCCGAAAAACAGGAACTGACGAAGCAATTGAACACTGGGCTTGACTGGTTTCAAGGGATCTCGAATGCGAGCGGTTTTACCAGATACACGTCCAATCCAGGAAGCTTGAAGGGCCAGATCGAGGACCTACAAAAACAAGGCTGGAAGGTGGTGGTGTTTGTGGCCACCCCGCCAGAATACTATCCGCTGATTATTGATCAATGGCGCCCGCTGGCGGATCGTCTTGTCTTGGAGAAGCCGGCGAGCGGCCTGAACCCTAAAACACTGGAATACCCTGGTACGCAGAGTTTGCGGGAGGCCGTCAATGGCGCCCATGCCGACGCTCGTCAAGAGGCGCAGATCACTACCAGCGATCACTACAACGCTAAATTAATCACTTTAGCCATTGAGCATATCCGGGAGTACCACCTCTTCGATTATGTTTTAGAGCCGCGCCGGATTAAGCAGATCGTGGTAGAGTTGCTGGAACCTAGCCCTTTGCCATTGGGACGCTACAATTTCTACAACGGGGCCGGGGGCGCGTTTGGCGACATGGCGCCCCACCTGCTGCAAGCCGTCCGAGCCATCCTTCACCTGACCACAGAAAGACTCGACCTGACTTTCCAGGGCTTTTGTTGGGGCCGAGATCAAGATGTGGAAACGTTCGACCCGCCGCAGGGGTATCCATACGACTATGACCCAGACTACTTTCAGCAACTCAACGCTGAAACCGAAACCTTCGCAGCCTTTAAGGCGGAGGTGAAAGTGGATGGTCGCTCTATCCCGCTTTACTGTCGCACCGGTAAAAATTTTGTTCCCGCGCAAAAGACCCTGCGCGTGGATATCAACTACAAAGACGATGATCAAGACGCCGAACTCAGTCTCATCTTCAACTTCGGGGAGGCGAACATCACTATCAAAGATCAGTCGCGAGACTTTGAACTGACCACAGGGAAGCTGGCTGTAAAAAGAGAGTTCGAGTCAGGAATCCCGAGTGTGGCAGCCGAATACAAGGGCATATTCGAATGCCTGCTGAAGAGCGAGCCGTGGCAGCCCACGACACTCGATGCCCGTTATTTCCCCCCGGTGAAAGATGCTTCCAACCTGGTGGATTTAGTCTTCTCAAAGCAAGTCGAAGCGCGGAAACAGAGGCAGCAGGAGGGAAGCAAGCCCAAACCTTACAAGAAAAAAGATAATAAGACCTATCGGCCGATCCTTGAGGTCTGGGCAGACGAGGCGAAGTGGAATTTCCCAAGAGTTTAAGGAGATGACTTATGAATACCAGTTATGACTTACATCCGCAGGAGCCGGAAGCTCTGCGAGTTTGTTATGCGCGCCGCATCTATGTCGGCCAAAACGCCGCGAGTTTCCAACGAGCCTTTCTGACGCCGCTTTTGTCCCTGCACCCGATCTATCGGGTCCAAGGCTACGTCCTGGACCTTTCCCCTGACGGTGCGTTGGAGCGGGTCATCCGTGAGGCGCAATTGCCAGAGGCGGTACTCAGTGATCTGCGAGTCTTGCACACTCTCCCGGACGACGAGACCGCCCAAGAATCCTTCTGGCGGCTGGTGCTGGATTGCGACCCTGGAGTCCGGCCCAACGAAGTGCTGCTGGAATTAAATCCACGCGATTTCCCGCAGTTGGCAACGGCCTGTCGTGGGCTGGCGAGCAATTGGTTTCTCGGAAGTAGGCCCAAGGGGTCGCATCTGGGTTGGCGGTTTGAGGGGTTGACCGGCCAAACGGACCTGGATGATTTGCGGGCGCAGCTTACCAATCGCTGCCATCCCCGTCGCCCCGATGCGGTGCTGATTGCGCCACCTCATCTGCGCGATTCATTTGCGGCCCACCTCTACTTCCTGTCTTGGTCGTGGCTGTCCTTTATGCAGCTTGTCGAGGATGCTCAGCAATTGGAGGAGTTGTGGCCTTGGCCGGAACCTCCGGATTTGTTCCTTTGTGATGGTGAGTCGTTTGAAGCGATGAATCGGCAAGGGCGATGGTCGCGGGCTGTCTGTGTGCTGGCGGTAGAGGATCGCCAGCGTGGAATGCGGCTGGTAAATGAATGGAAAGCCGATGCGGTCAGACGGATGAGCTTTCCAGAGGTCATCGTTGTTTGGTCTCCCCAGTCAGATGAGAGCGTCAAACCTGCCTGGGTCACCACATCTCTGCCACGGAGTTATAATCCTCCGCCGAGTGATCAGGCTCTTAAAAACTATAGGTCTCGCCCGGAACTTGAACGTCAGATCCGAGAACTATGGCAGACTGAACGGCCTCGCGTGGTAGGACTCATCGGTTTTGGCGGTAATGGCAAGACTACTCTGGCGCTGCGCTTTCTGAAAGAACGCTCCCTGGCTCAAGACCAAGGGAAGCTGGAAAAGGCGAATTGGGAGATGCCACCTGCTGATGGGCTGTTTCATTGGGATTTCTATAAAAAGCCATATTCGGAGGAATTCTTATGGGGTTTCGCTCACTATCTCAGCCCCGGAATCCTGAAGGCCGCCACCAGCGAGCAATGTCTGGGGTTAATTCGTCAGGGCCTGCTTGAGAAGCCATTGCGTCGGACACTATTGATGTTGGACGGGTTGGAATTTATTCAAGACCAACGAAAGAGCGGGGAAATACGCTCACCATTTGTGTTGAAGCTTCTGGAGGAGGTCATAGCGGGAAAGCTTCCTGTTTTCGTTATTCTCATAACGCGCTATGAGCCTGTAGGGTTGCAAGCTTATAGCTTGCGATTGGGGGATCGCAAACCGCCGATCCTTCTTGATCGGCGGTTCGTGGGGGTACAGGAACGTCTCGGCGAAGGTTACGTTTCTATTCAGGTTGGTGAGCTTGAGGAACAAGCTGCGTTTGATGTGCTGCGGGCTTACGGGGTTCGCGACGAGGCGTATTTTGCCACTCTCAAAAACAACCTCAGCAGCCAGGCTATTACGGTCCAGTACTTTGGCCAATTGATTCATGACTTCTACCAAGGGAATCCCGATATTAAGCTGCCCGAAGTGAGGTTTTATCAGCAAGTGAGTGATGAGAAGGAGAATGAGATCAACCGCAAATTCTTCCAGGTCTTGGCCTGTTTCGAAGATCGCCTTCCCCAGAGGGAAGTAGCGGTGCTTAAGCGTTTGGCAGAGTTCGCAGCGCCGTTGTCTGTAGCGGATTTTGCCAAGATTTTCGTCCAACCGGGGGGCAAAGATTTGGCGGGGCCACTAGCGGGGCTTCTGCCCGACGAGTTGCAGGTGTACTTTGACGGTCTGGTCGCCCGGCAACTCTTGACCGTTTACGTTGAATCTGACCAAACCCCTCGTTATGCTACTCACCTGTTAGTCTCAAATTATTTTGCCAGCGCCTTCACGGACGACGTTGAGGCTTATCATTTGGGCGCCGATGAGCATTTACGGCGGCAATTACTCGCGGCACAGGCAAGAGAGCCAGAATCTATTCGTGGCGCGGTGCGCACTCGTGGTGCGGTGCGTATTCACCGTAAGCTCCGAACCCGTGGTGTAGCTGCTGGACCTCGTGGTGTCCAAACAGAGTATCCGACCGAAGAGGTCACGCTTGATCTCCTAGAACAGATTATTTTCCACACCGTCCGCGCTGGCTACGTCAAGGAGGCAAAACTCTTCTACGAGCGACGGATGGGTGGGGATGAACATTTAGAAGCTATTGGCCAGCAAGAACGGGCGCAACGCATCAAAGCCCAACTGAGGGAGTGACCAACTTTCGCCATATGTTCCGATTGGATGGAAGCTTAACCTGTTATGAGTGAAGATTACCTCAAAGCGCCGTTCGATCCTGAGGGGTTCTATCCAGCCCTGGCCCTGATACGTACTCCGCATCATCCCCAGGCTGTGAACCCGCAGCCAGGGCCCGACGATTACTTTGGCACCGGCCTTTTTGCTGCCGAGGGTGGGACGCTCTTCACCGTCGCGCACAACCTGACGGAGGATGGTTTTCCTGACGGGAAGCTTCTGCGCTGGGTCTGGGTCTGTTGCTATAGCGCTGCCACTCGTGACTGGACGGACTCACACCTGGTAGAGGTTGACCCCAATCTGATAGAGCCAAAACTGGACGCCGCCATTCTCCTGGCGCCGACAAGAGCTCCGGCAACATTCCGCCTGGCTGCTGATTGGCGGTTGGGTGACAGCGTAGTGGTGCTGGGGTTTCAACCAGACAGCAGCCGACTTAGCGGATTCGCGGCGCGCCATTTATTTTGCGAAATTCCGACCAACTGGCCGGTCGCCCCCTTTGATCTCAAAGAGATTCACGGCGAGCCAGTCTTGCGGCTAGGGATGACTTTTCGATCTCAGCAACCATTAGGCAGAGGCATCAGTGGCAGCCCCGTATTAAATCGCCGGTGCGCAGGCTCTCCAGCGATCGCTATTGAAAAAGCTATCGAGTGGTCTAATCCAGATGAGTTACGCCCTCCCGAAGTGAAAACAACGGCTCTTTGTTGGCTCAGTGAGGTAATTGCAAGATTACCCGTGATGCAGCAGCCTGCGTTGCCGCCAAAGTGTGGTAAGAAGTCAGGGCTTTACTGGCTGGCGGTGAAAATAGGATCGCTGCTCATCGGCCTGCTAGTGGTGGTAAGCCTTCTACTTTTGTGGCAGCAGCAGGAGAT
>JAKEER010000910.1 GCA_022616615.1 Acidobacteriota bacterium | reverse complement strand
TGGCGGGCAGCCCGCAGCGGGCCGGAGCCCTTGCTGACGCGCGGGCTACTGACTGGCACCGGCCCTGTCAGTAGCCCGACCGTGAGGGAGGGCTGCAGAGCCTTGCCCGCCACTTTTAATTGCACCCCTCAAGCTTGCGAATCTTGACAGCGCGTGTGCGTCTGTCAGATAGTACCTGCTCGCGTCTCACTGCATTCCCTCTGCCTCTCGACCTTCTGAAAGGAGGCGCCTATGTTGCGACCACCCCGGCTTTTCAGGGTTTCCCTTCTTCTTCTTCTTCTGTCCGTCGTTTCCAGTTGTTCGCAGTCTCCACACAGCCCGGATGAACGGTACTTTCTGATCTCCACCAACATCCAGCTTCCTTACTGGCAGGCGGCTGGAGCGGGATTCAGCCGAGCGGCGTCTCAGATGAAAGTGCGGGCAGAGTTCGTGGGCCCAAACTCTTATGATGAGAAAGCCCAAGTTGCGGAGTTTCAGAAGGCCGTCCGCCAAAAGGCCGCGGGCATCCTGGTTTCGCCTGCAGATCCGGCGCTGATGAAGCCCGAGATTGATGCGGCGATTGCTGCCGGCATTCCGGTGCTCACGCTCGATTCCGACTCGCCGGGCAGCCGGCGCCTGCTCTTCATTGGCACGAACAACTATCAGGCCGGAGTAATGGGCGGCGAGGTGGCCGTCAGGCATTTGCAGGGTAAAGGTAGTGTCATGGCGTTCACGATGCCGAATCAAGCCAATCTCAAGGAACGGTTGGATGGTTACCGGTCGGTGTTTGCCGGCCATCCTCAGATCAAGATTGCTGAAATCGTCGACATCCATGGCGACTCGCGCATAGCGTTTGACAGGACCATGGAGGTGATCGACAAAGGAACTCCCAAAGTGGATGCCTTCATCTGCCTCGAAGCATCGTCTGCCAAAGAAGTTGCCGAAGTCCTGAACCGCAAAGGCGCCAAGGAAAAGATTGTCGTCGCTATGGATACGGACGATGAAACACTGGAATGGATCCGCAAAGGCATGATTGCCGCGACCATCGCCCAGAAGCCGTTCACGATGGCTTTCTTCGGCCTGAAGATGCTGGACGACCTGCACCACCAGCAGACGAGCACGCAAGGCTCACCCGCGGGCCAGGACCCTTTCGCGATTCTGCCTCGGTTTGTCGACACGGGCGCGACGCTGGTGGACAGGGCGAATCTGGATGAATTCGTCAAGGCACGCGATTCGGCCACTACGAAGAATTCGGGATAGTATGCTGCAAACCTCAGCGTGAAACAGGAGACGTGAAACGTGACAGGGGGTCGACGAAGGCCCGTCACTCATCACGTTTCCCGAGTCACGTCTGCATCCAGGCCTTCTCCAGACGCTTCTCATCATGCGTTCTCCAAAGCCCTCTCCGCCCACTCGCACTCCCAGGAAACGACGGCTGCCGGCTGAAGCAGCACGAAATCCGAGTGACGCGCTGTTTCGGGCTTTGTCGGAAAGTGCCCCGGTGGGAATCACCCTGGCGCGAGAGGGCAAGACGCTGTATGCCAACCGAGCCTATCTCCAACTATTTGGTTACACCGACCCGGCGGCAGTGCTCGGCCAGCCGCTGCTAAACCAGATTGCTCCGCAGTGCAGGAAAGAGATCGCCGAGCGCGTGCTCCGGCGTGAGCGCGGAGAGGCTGTCCCAAACACTTACGAAACTCTGGGCCTCCGCCAGGACGGCTCAACCTTTCCTTTCCGCGTCGATGTGGCCCGCATCCGCCTCCAGGATGGTCCGGCAAACCTAGCGTTCTTCACCGACATTACCGAGCACCGCCGCGCTGAAAAGAAGCTGAGTCAAGTACTGGCGCGCGAGCGGGCGGCTCGCGCTGAGGCGGAGGCTGCCAACCGGATGAAGGACGAGTTTCTGGCAACGTTGTCACACGAGTTGCGGACGCCACTCACCGCCATGCTGGGATGGGCACGGCTTTTGCGCGGCGGTGAACTCGACGCCGATACTGCTGCGCGAGCGGTCGAAACCATCGAGAACAACGCTCGTCTCCAGGCCCAGCTCATCGAAGATTTGCTCGATGTTTCGCGCATTATCTTGGGCAAGCTGCCTCTGGGCGTGCGCCCCGTCGAACCGGCTTTGGTCATCGAGGCGGCTCTGGACGCGGTCCGGCCTGCGGCCGCGGCTAAGTCCATCCGTTTAGTCCGCACCCTGGACCCAGCCACAGGACTGGTCTCTGGCGATCCGGATCGCCTGCAGCAGATTGTCTGGAACCTGCTTTCCAACGCCGTGAAGTTCACCCCGCCCGAAGGGCTGGTGGAAGTGCGCCTCGAACGTGCCGGTCAGTTCGCCCAAATCACTGTGAGCGACACGGGGAAAGGCATTTCACCGGAGTTTCTTCCCTATGTGTTTGACCGCTTTCGCCAGGCCGACAGCTCCAGCACACGCATGTTTGGCGGGCTGGGGTTGGGGCTGGCCATTGTGCGCCACCTGGTGGAGTTGCACGGCGGTACCGTGCACGCCGCAAGCGCGGGCGAAGGAAAGGGCGCCACGTTTGCCGTGCAGCTTCAGCTCCTGAGCGAACCGGAGGCCCACGGCTCTTTGGCGCTGCACTCTCAGCCCAGAACGGACCTGGAAGAAGACAAGCCTGAGCGCTTACGCGTCTCTCCATTGCGCGGAGTGAAAATTCTGGTAATGAGTGATGAGGGAGTAGAAAGAGAGTTCCTGACGACCGTGTTCACACATCAAGCGGCTCAGGTGACGGCGGCCTATTCGACGACGGAAGCCTTTGCCCTGATCAAGCGGAAGCCACCAGATGTTTTTGTCGCCGATTTTGAAATGATGGGAGCGAACGGGAGCCGCTTGCTGCAAGCTCTCAAGGACAGAGGCAGCGGGGATGCTGTTCCGGCCCTGGCCATTGTGGATGAAACGCCTGTCGAAGACGGCGAAAAGGCTGTCCTGGCCCAGTTTCGGGCATACCTAACACGGCCGCTCGACCCGGCGCGATTAACCCACTTGGTCGCCAGCCTGGCACGCGGTAGGCGGAAGAAGTTGAGGTTACCTCAAGGCCTCGCTCAGTGAGTTGCAATTTTGCCCTTGCTGACGCGCTTTGGGCCTTTCAGTAGTCCGACTCCGACGAAAGACGGCGTTGGGGCGAAAACTTTGATGCAGTCCACCCTGAAGCTGTGAAAAAATTCAAGGGTAGGGACGCGCTGCTGCGCGTCCGCGACGGTAAACCCAACACGGACGCGGAGCACCGCGCATTGATGTCAACTT
>JAKEER010000909.1 GCA_022616615.1 Acidobacteriota bacterium | reverse complement strand
GGTAAGCTTGCCGATTTCGGCTCCGGCAGCGCCAATCACTTTTTCTGTAACATCCTCGATCTTGTAAGGCTTGCCTTCTGCAATGGCATTGCGTTTACTTTCGAGGTTGCGATAGCTCTCGGTGTCATGCTGTCCAGCCGCTTTCATTCGTTCCAGAGCTGCATCAATGCGCGCCAGAAGTTGAGTACGGGGCGCCTCCACTTTGGGCTCCGGCAGCAATTTGGGTTTAGGCTTGAGAGGTTCAGCCGGCAAGAAGGTCTTTTCTGGAACCTCAGGCTGGAACTCTTCAGGCGGGCGCAGACCCCGCTTTTGATAGGCTTCCAGAACCTTTTGTTTCAGGCCCGGAGCTCCGGGTTTGTCAGATACCGTGACAGTCGTCTGTTGGCCGTTCGGGAAAGCGACATTGTAGCTTCGTCCGCCCATGCCAGGACCTATGTCGTAGACTCCCGGAAGATCGCGTACAGGCTCGCCTCTTAATTTGGCCAGCTCGGGCTTTTCTACCTTGGGCTCTTTGGGAGCAAAGCGAGCTCGCGCCTCCTCGACGGCTTTGGCCAAGTCTCCGCCCTTGGGAATTGTGACTGTAGTCTCCCGTCCGCCAGCCACATCGACGCTATAGATTTCCCGCCCTGCCATTTCCCCCTTCTTGCGAACACCGCCAGGTGGAACGATGGGCTCGGGAACGACCGGCTTTTCAGGAGTAACGGTGGGCGCTTCTTCGAGTAGACGCCGTCGTGGCCGTCCTCCTTCCGCTTCGATCTCGATGATCGGAGGTTCACGCGGAGGGGCGAGGGCTCCGCGAACGGGCCGGGGTTCAGGAGCAACGACTTCAGGAATTCGAGCTGGCCGCATTCGCTCGACGAGATCCGGCAGCATTCCTTTGCGATACCTGGGAGGCTTGCCTCCGAAGGCAGCATGAGCACCAGCCAGGCCCGCAAAAGCGCCTTGAACCATCATCTCGCCTACCAAACGCTCGGCTTCGTCAAACTGTCCGGTATTGAGCAATTCCGAGAAGGCGCGTGCTTCATCAGGAAACTGGCTGAGGATGTCAGCGGTAAAGCCGAGACTGACGGCCCGCCCGATAGGACCTTTGGCGAGTCGTCCGAGGGCTCCGGTACCTGCTAAGAACATGACGTTTTCGGGACTCGTAAAACTCGACAGCCCTTGAGCCAGACCTTGAATCAACGGCTGATCTTCAGGCGCAAACTGCGACAGATCCACCAACGGGGCCTGCATCGCCTGCTGGCGCTGGAAGCCTTGCGGAGTAACTTGCTCCGGGAGAGTTCCGGCCAAAGTTCCCGGACCTGCGACAGCCGCATAGGCTTGCTCTGGAGAAGGCAGTTGGCCAACTCCAGGGATACGGAAGGGTTGAGGACGAATGCCTTCTACAGGCGGCAGCGGGATCTCACGGGGGAGCTCAGTGCCATAGGGGGCAGTTGTTCGGGAAAGCACATCGGCTTGAACCCTCTGGCCAGGTCGAGGCGGAGTCACCATCGACGGGGCCTGCACAGTGAACGGGACCACTCTCCGGGGCTGAGGGCCTTTAGGTCTTAGAGGAGCCGGCGCTACCA
Source organism: Acidobacteriota bacterium (assembly GCA_022616615.1). Classification (GTDB taxonomy): domain Bacteria; phylum Acidobacteriota; class Terriglobia; order Versatilivoradales; family Versatilivoraceae; genus VFZK01. Next base: position 22,695 of record JAKEER010000909.1, on the reverse strand, counting down.
AGGGGCTTCTGGCCTCGATAGCTGCCGGCGCCGGTTGAGCTTCCAGAGGAGGTTGAACTGGAGGCTCAATTTCCGCTCGAAAGGGAGCGGGTCGTCTGATAGGGCCGCCAAAGCCTACGCCTTCCAGCGGAGGCATCACTCTAAGCTCTGGCCGAGGCGGAATGACAGTAGCCGGTGGACGATAGGGCTTGTCTTCAGCCGCTACTCCGAGCTCGCGAAGGCGGAGTCTGGTCGAAGGTTCTGGCGGCGGTTCTTCAATTGTCGTGCCTCCTCCCAACTCTCGCAATCGTAATTGTGGAGCCATGAGTTAATCGACAGGTTCATAGCCCTCGTCAAGGGCCTCGTCTAGCTGTTCTTCCGGAATGGCGTAATACTTCCCGGTCTCCGGGCTATAGACCATCACTTCTCCTTCCTGGAGCTCTAGCCGCATCGCTTCAGGGTCAAGCTCTCCACCTGCTTCGGTAGCCGGCACTTCAGCGGGATTGATGCCGCTCGGGCCGATTCCTTCAACGGTGGTCGGATACTCGTAAGTTTCTCCGGCTGCCTCGCCTATCCGTTCAAGCTCATTTTCATAGGAACGTTGAATCAGATTTTTTTGCTGCGTGTCCCAGGTGTTGAGTTCATCGAGAGCGTTTTGCTTGAGCCCGAGGTTTGGATTCGGCTTCCCATCGGGCAGGGTTGGACTTTCCGTGTCAATGCCTTCCCAATCTCTCTCGATCTGGCCGCGCCGTTGGTCATAAAGCTTCTTCTGAGCAATCAGACGAGCACTCTTGCTACTTTCGACTTGCCGCGCTTGAGTTGGATTGGCTGCCCTTCCCGCTGCTGCTCTGGCTCGCGCTGCCGCGCGGGGATCGGCTTGGGTTTTAATCTCGCCAGTCTCCCTGCTGAATATTCCTTGTCCAGGACTGAAGGTGCCAAAAGGGCTGAAGCGGCTAACGCGCTTGGGGGCCTCTCCCAGGTCGAGAATTGATTTGTCCGTCATCGGGAGCTTTATCTTACCGCCTGCCTCCACGGGCCGCGTAATCAAAGATCGCGGACGCCGGCGCTGTTCCGCGAGAGCATAGGCGGCTTCTTCCTGCCCGCGCGCCCGGCCAATCTCGGCTTCGGTTTTGCCCAGGAGAGCTTCCTGATTGCGAAGCTGCCAGGGCTCGATGATTTCTCTGGCACGTTGCGCCCTGGCTGTGGCAACGTTGCGCTCCAATCGTGCTTCTCGCCTGCCCCGGCCCGCCACTCCCAGCTCGTATTCTTCCCGCGCCCGAAGTTCAGGTTCGTAAAGCAACCGCTCTCCCAGCCGTTGCGTCCCTGGCAAAGTTCCCAGGATTGATCCAATGATTTCTCTCCTACGTGAACGCTTCGGGCGGGTGTAGGGCGCCTCCGGAGCCTCGCGCTCACTCATCAAGAGCTCTTCGCGACGAGTGAGGTCTGTATCTGAAGGATAGTCACCGAACATTTGGTCGAAAAGAGCTTGTTTTCTGGCTTGCTCTTCGGCTCTCAGTTCGTCGACCGAAACGGTGTAAGGATCGCGCCGGCGTGGCATAGGTTGAAATCCTCGTTCAGAATTTGCTAAACTACTTGCCTGCCAAAGATCGATCTAGGCCAAGACTTGAAACCACAACAGTGGTTTGGCTGTGTCGCAACTGTCATTTACAGGTTCATCCTTCAATCATCCAAAAAGCCATCTGAGGGAAGCATCTTGCAACTTCGACCCAAAACCTTTTTGATTGGCCAGATTTGCATACTCAGCCAGAGGTCCCTCAGCCGCGCGCCGACCAGCCGTGAAGGCGCCAACATCCTCGCCATAGAGTCTGGCCAGAAGGTTGATGCCTTGCTCGCGCCGGCGCTGTTGTTCGTCAGCAATGGCCAGGCGCGTTCGCCTGCCAGCTTCGGCCTGGGTCTTGGCTTCTTCTCTAGCGAGCTCAGCCATTCCGCCGGCGTAGCCGGCAGTGTTCCGGGTTCTGGCCACGCGACGCCCTAAAGCCTCTCGTGCCTTGCCGAAGGCGCTAGCCGCTGGCCCCATGGTCTCTTGAAAAAGCGCGGACTGTTCTTCTGGCGAATAGCCTGTGCTTTCGGCTAAGGCTTCCGCTCGTGGCGCGATCTCGGCCCGAGCCTCACGCTTGACGCCGCGCTCTTCTTCAGAGACTCCTCGTTGCCAGTTGAAGAGGTTTTGACTCATCTCCCTGGCTTGTGCTTGCTCCTTGCGTCCCATGGTCGCCTCCTAAAAATTTGCGCTCGAAGATCGGCGGCAGTTGCGGGTAAAGCTTCAGTTCTGGTTTGGTCCAAGGTTGCCAGGTGTCTGCCCGAACCCAGCCCAATAGAGAAAGCAGCCGCTTGAATTTCTCCATGCCAGGTGGGATTTGGGCATAACAATCTCCAATTCCCTTCAAGGCCATGTCGTGTTCGCTGGCCCGGTGCAGCGTCAGAAAGTGCTTGAGCCGAACGCCTGGGCCATTGGCTCGGGGATCCATCAACAAGAACATCTCAGCGGTCAGGCGACCCATAATCGCCATGACCACTTCGCCCTTCTCGTCCTCCAACACCAGACGAGTGAAAAACTCCGGGTGTTCAAAGTTGGGGTAGAGGTAATCAAGGCCCTGAGCCTGATAGAGTCTCATCAGCTCGTTCTTGTCGCTTTCTTGGTAAGCCCGAATCCTCATAGGAAAGGCACCATCAAAAACACTTGCAGATAAATCCCGTAGGTGGAGCTCGCAATGAGATTTAGGCCAGCGCCACTGTTCTGAAAAGCCTTCAATTCAACGTACTGACCGGCTTCTGCATAGAATTCCAGTCCGACTTTAGCCGAGCGTTCAACGGTTGCATCCAGAGGCTTGTTGTCAGTGTCAATGATGTCTCCATTGAGAGTGAGGCTGGTTGCTTTGTCGCTTCCCCCGGCAGCCGAAGCCTGCCACCGGACATGGGCTCGGGCTGCGTAAATCCCGCGTACTGGAACAAAGATTTTGCTCCCTTCGCTCATTTGCCACATGGCGCCAAAGGTGTCGAAGCTGCGCGTATCGAAAACCACAGGGGTCAACGTCCCGCTGTTAATCGTCTGATTGGTGCTGCGATAGACCCGGCAGCGTGCCAGCGGAACGCCTGAAAAGTTTCTTTGAACCGGCTCAAGCTGCATACGTTCCCCCCAGAGCAAAGACGTTGATGGCCTCGGCGTTGTGAGTGGACACGTAGAGAATCGCGTTCGTGGTCAACAAAATCAGGAAGCCGCCCGGAGGAATCCAGTCGCCTTCTGCCGCCTGTTGGGACGCGCTCACCGTGAGAGCTGCGATGTTGATCTCTCCAATCAGTCGCTTGGTGGTACCTCCGTCTGGAGAGAAGAAGATTCGCACCATGCCGGCGGTCGTCGTAACCGTGGCTTTGGCGCGAATGGCGTTGATTCGTTTGCCCTCGACAGTTCCCGCCGAGAGCTGCACGACCGTGCCCGTGCCGTCTCGGGCGGTGTTCGCCACCGAAACCTGACCCTGATCGACCACGCCACCGTTAGTGAAAATCGGAGCGGTATTGACTGCCATGGGAAAGCCTCCTTATTGAAAGTTCTCGCTCAAGAAAATCTTGTCTGACGCACTGGCAGTGCTCGCAGCAATCGTCACTTGGGCGATTCCCGCACCTGGACTTGATACCGTGCCGTTGGTAAATTCAACGGTCGTCACGTTGTTGACTTCCGTCGTCCCGTCCTGAGTCTTGACTTTGATGCCTGCCATTAGTTGAACCTTCCTGAGAAAATGAGTTTTGAAGCCGGGCTCGCGCCGGTAGCCAGTGGATTCGAGATGCGCGCCCGTCCCAATGCAAGGTCTGTCACTACATTGCTCGAAGTTTGGAGCGTGTGAACCCCCGTAACGCTTGGAGTCAGGTCGATGTCCCGGACCGTGATCGAGGGGTTACTCGGAGGCCCCGTGGGTACTAGTCCGTTTTCGTCAACGATCCTCACAGCTCCTCCGTGCCGTCGATGCCAAAGTCAACCTTCGAGGCCAGGTCGCACTCACCCAATATCTGATTGCCAATGCTGAGCGTGAAATTCTCGTCTTCCCAGGAGGCGCGCCAGGCGCCGCCCAGTTGCAGATTCATCGGGTTGAGTAGCACTTCTACGCTGCCCACTTTCTTGTAGAGATTGACGGTGCGTACCAGCGTGTCTCGATTCACCAGGCCGATGTTCTTTACGATGATTGGCCCGGTAGCCGTCAACAAAGCTGTCTTGGTGGCTGGAAGTTGACCCTGAGCTAGAGATTTGCTCTGAATGGTCGCCATCGAAAAACCTCACTGAGCCAAGATTGTCAGAGGGTCGAGGCCCTCAACGGGAGTGGCCACCCCTCCCCCAGATCCGCCGCCCGCCGCCCCTCCTGTACCAAAAACGGTGTAAAGGCTTTTGCCGCTCATCTGATACTTGGCATAGGCCCGCCAATAGGTCGTACCGCCAGGCTGTGGAATTGACATCTGAAGCGCGTGCCCGAGGGTATAAGTCGTGATTTGCTGAAAGGTCGGGCTGTTCCCTTTCTCCACGAAATAGAAGGCGGAAGCGGTCGCATCCGGCGAGGCCTCCAGTTCTATGAAGATCGCCTGGGAAACCACGGTCACCCGGATCGACTTGGGAGCCCTGGGAGGAGGCAAGGCGAGAGCAGCTTCGACCTGGCTGGCCGGTTTTGGATCAATGCCCATTTGCAGACCGACCCGGTTTACAGCCTCTTGGAACGTGCGGAAAAGGTCGAAAAGGTCCTGATCCTTTTGCTTCAAGTCAGAGATTTCAGAAGGAGTCAGCATTAGACGTTGGTCCCTCGATGTTTAGCCGTGGGATGTTCCTTCGCCCACGCGCAAAGCTTGGCCACCGAAAACCATTTGTCGATAGCATTGGTGCCGAGCTTGAAGCTCACGCGCTCGCTCTGCACGTCGATCATTTTTTCCAGATCTCGCGGCGCCGGCGAGGCCAAGACCATCGAGTTCCAGACCGTAGCTGTTCCGCCCTGCCGAATGGTGGTCATGTCCAAATTGCCGGATCCCCGAGCGAGACAGGAAAAGTACCCAAACAGTTGCCGGCCCATCTCTTCACGGCTGACAAAGGCTGTCCGGTAATAGTTATTGATCGCTACACCGTTGTCTGAAAGCTTGGAGTTTAGATTCTCATGCACCAGGGCGGAGGCGTTCGCCATCCCAATGACAAAGCGGTCATCCATGTTGGCGCGGCGGATGAAGTTGCCATGGCCGGCCTTGATGAACCAGGGACACCATTTGCGACCGCGCCCAGCGTTGGCAATCGGATCCACGAGAAGTCCTTCCTGATAGTCCATCATGAGGATGAGATTGGGAGTGGTCGCAGTACAGAAGGGAGCGCCGATGTAGATCCGTTTCTTGTCGGTATCGACTTGCACCCAGAGCAAATGGCCAACGGTCCAGTTGATCGAATCCCAGGTGGGCTGAATTTCCTGGCTGATCTTCTGAGGTTGGCCACCGTCGAAGTAGTAGAGGCCGGAGCGATGCGCGATCACTACCCAATTCTCGCCTACCCCCACGCCATGCACAGAAGGCGTTCCCAACTCTGGCGATTCTCGGTTCACCTGCCAGGCGTTGGGCTCGTTGATTCCATCGTCTTCGGTGGAGTGAATCGAATTGTCTTTGACGAAGTAAAAACGTTCGTTGAGCTCGAAACCCGCCTTGATTCCCTGGCCGTCGTTCTCTGAGACATTCATGAGCCCTTTGAGATTGTCGTAAAACTCCGGATCTTCGGCCCCGCTCCAGCGGACCAGACTTGAGCGAAATGGCTGGCCAAACATGGGATTGCCGCCCCACCAGCACAACCGCGTCGCGTAGGCACCCACGCCAAGCTGACCCTGAAAATCAGTGCTGGCAGTAGGAATCGCGTTTCGGAACAAAGCTGAGATGTCTTCTCCAGCAAGGAGCTCCGCCTCATTGAAGTCAAGATCGAGCTGAGTGGTTGTGTTGTCGTTAATCGTCATCTTGACAGGAATGTGGAAGAACGTCGCCCCATTGCTGGCTGTAAAGGCCAGATGGCGCTTTGTCACAGGGCGCTCCCCGATGGTCCCTGGCCAAATCCCGATATTTGTGACGCGGACCTTTTTCGCTCCCGTCGCATCCCAAGCTCCCGCCGGCGATGGCTTAGACAAGGCCCCAGCCGAACTCTCGAAGTAGACAACTACTTGCCGCTCACCCGCCACGATCTGCCCGGCTGTGGTATTGGCTGGAGGCTCGACCTTGGTGATATCCACTGCACTGTCCGCCAGGTTGTCAGTAAAGGCTGTGGTGGTGTTGTCAGCAATCACACCCACATAGAAGTAAGTTGCCCCTCCTGCCAGAGTCCGATAGATCCGCCGCTTGACGACCACTCCAGGAGTACCCGTGGGAATGTTGGTCAGGCCGATCTTCCCGGCGGTTCCAGGGGTAACGACCGTGACAACGTTGCTGGCGGGTCCCGCCTGAGTCACTGAGGTTGTGCCGTCCCCGGTGACAAAGACGACCTTGTAGGAGTAGGTCCCAGCCGAAAGAGCTCCAGCCTGGCTCAGCAATGTTGCTGTGGGCGCGCTGGTAGGATTGGCTTGCTGCGTCGATAGGTCTTCAGGCGTGGAGTTTTGAGTGGGTGGCTGATTGCCGATCACATACAGGTTGGTATCATCGAAGACCGTGGGCAGGCTGGTCCCCTTCGTTCCATCCGAGGCAGCAATCCACTCTCGACCAAAGAGCGTTACTGACTCAAAAACGTCATCAGCCCCGAAGTTAGGAGAGACCTCCGTTTTCGCCCCAGGGCCCGTCTCTTTCCACATGTGGCCCAGCGAATCGAACATCAACAGGCGGGCTGTCAGATCGGGAGTGATGAAGGTTTTGACATACTGCACGTTCGATCCGGCGGTCAATGTATGAATGGGATCGAGGCCGGGCCGGGTGCGGACATTTCCAGGGAAGAACTGCACGTCCCGACAATCGGGAGAAGCTCCCAACGGGACGTCGGCACCGTCGAGGATTGAAATCAATCCTCCCAGAGTGTCAATGGGAATGGGTTCAAAGCTTTCCGCTGACATAGTTAATGCCCCACAGCACCAGAATGAGGAAGGCGAGGCACCCTAGCGCGTAGAGCGCCAGGATGCCGCACCCGAGGCCGCCTTTAAGCATCAGTCGTTGAATTTGAACGCGCTGTACAACTTCACAACGTCGCCGGTCATGCTGGCCGGTAGAGCCGTGGCATTGGCAAACTCCGAAAGCGGGATCTGACCGGCCGTGGCGTCGGTTGGTTGTTGTCCCCTGATAATGACTTTCCCATCTGCCAGGCTGGTCCCATCCACGTAGCGATATTCCCAGCCGTTCTTGCCTTCAATGACAATTTGGAGCGGAAGGCTCCGGCTTCTGATCTCCGAGGAGTTCAAAGGTAAGGTCAAACCGTTGGTCGCATAATCGCCAGCGGCTAGAGCCAACGACCCCCAAACCTCTTGGACGCCTTTCTCCACGCGGCTCCGGTTAATGGTGAGGGTGAAACCTGTTGAAGTGGCCATTGTGTTGCTCCTTTGTTTGAAATAAGATCCCCGCCCATGCCGTCAGCGAATCCAGTCAGACCTGTACCTATAAGGGATTCTCCTAACCTGTTTGAACTGGTTTGCCCGCACTTCCGGGGAGATGACGCCCAGAATCGCTTCCTCGTACCCATCCATGTGCTTTTGTTGCCCCCCGTAGAGATAAGCGCTGTAGTACGCAATAGCTCCTGTGGCGCCGATGATCGGCACGGTATCGGTGAGGAAGGCCGGCGCCGGCAGCTCCTTCTCGTAGCTAATCCGAATGTCTACAGGCCGTGTCGAGCCGATGAAAAGGATTTGATTGCCTCGAAAGTTCCAGAGGCGAAGCCTCTCCGTGCGGTCCACATCGGGTAGGAGGCGTTCGTCTTTGTCCATCTCGGTGTACTTGCCGGTGGTGCCGCCGATCTTCTCTTCCAGCTCGTAAGGGACAACAAAGTCAGCATTAAGCGCCGGCGTGGTCGTCAGGCCAATAGCCGTTGTGTTGGCCGGAAGCTGAACTTCCTGGATGCCTCGCAGCACCTGATGGCCTTCTTCGGAAAGGCGGCGCTGGCACTGGTGCAAGGCTTCGACAATGAGAGGGAACAGCGATCCCTCTTTGACCTTGATTCCTGATGGATCGCCAAGAAATCTTTGTGCCAAGTTGAAAACTTCGCGATAGATGGCCATTTACCCTGCCTCCGGAATAGGGGAAGTGAGCCGGCCAAAGTCGCGGTCAATGAGCTTCTGAACATAATCAGTAAACAGAGTGTCCATGTCTGGCGCTAGAGTAGATCCTCGGGAGCGCGCCGCTGCCGCCGCTGTGCCGGCTGCCAAGGCTCCCACTACGTCTTTGATTGCCAGGGTGTCTCCAACGGCCGCGAGATCGACTAGGTACTTGGCAAACAGCATTCGGATAGTGCGATTGCCTGTGGCGCCGACAAAATTCAAACTGTCGTTTTTCCACTCCCAATGGACCAAGGCTGTCACGGTCGCCCGTGGGATCAGCTCCGGATCGGCCTCTTCCATCTGAACGAAATCTGCGAAGAGAGCCGAAGCCTGATCGCGCTCCCAGAGCCGCATAGGTTGAATAACCGTTGTGGGGTAGCCTGCCGCTCCATCGGTGATACTCAGCACACCGGCGGTCAGGTTGAATTGAGCGTAGTCCTTGAGGCGAGGAAAGCCATTGCGGGCCAGGCGCCGCTGGATCTCGCGGTAAACCTCCTTGGACAAGGGCAAGAGAAAGACATCTGTAAAGACTTCTGGAGGAGACTGCCTCTCCCCCAAAAGCGTTCTTGCCAGGTCATGAGCTTCAAGAAGCGTTGCCATCGGTTACTCTTTCTTGACAGATTGGAACTGCCCTTTTGCTCCCCGCACGATTGCAGGTTGGGCCTCTTCGATGATTCCCAGCTCAAGGGCTTTTTCGCGGTTGATGGGAAACTTGCAGTTCCAGCAAATGACCGGATCTTCAACCTTTTGCTCCATGCCGCAAGCTGGACAGTTTGCCAGCTCCAGAGGCTGGCGAAAGGTGTAGACCCACTCCCGCTTCTCTGCAAGCTGCACCACGGCTTTACGGTGGGTATCGGTGATATCGCGCCTGGTCTCTGGTTTGGCCCACTTTACGTCTCCGTCCTGAATCAGGAACCGGAAGTGGGCAATGATCCGGGCCCGGGCGAGCTCCAGCTCGTCAAAGGTCGGCTTAGCTCCTCGACAGACAAAGACTCCAAACTTTTCCATGTCCTCGTTTTTGACGATATCGAAAGCAATGTCATGGGCGAGCTCGCGCATCGTAATGCGTCGCTTGTCTCCGATGTCCATGCCTTCCTTGGCGTCGCCCACAGCCAGCTCTCCCCAACTCTTGGTGAATTCGGGATCAAGCACGGTCGTGCCATTGTCGCTACGGGCCGGGATCGTGTAAGAGCCATACGTCCGTTCCACGTGAAACGTGTAATCCCACAACGAGACAATGACCGCTCGATGCTGTTCTCCTCCCACTCTTCGTGCCCATTCCAAAGCCTGTTGTTCGTTTTCAAAAATGATTTGTTTGTTCACTACGCCTCCTGAATGATTGAGATCCCGCGAGGACTTGTCGCCCTCGGAAGTTTCTGTTTTTTCAGCTCAGATTTGGTGTTGGGCATCGGGGCATTGGCTTGAGTTGTGTTCGGAACGCCACCAAACGCCGGCGCCGCCTCATCCCAAACGTCTGCGTAAAGCTGACGCCGTTTGAGTTCCTGACGCTCTAACTCTTCTTTCTTAGCCTGACGCCGGCGAGCGGCTTCGATTTCCCGGTTGCGCTCGGCAATCTCGACCACCATGTCTACAATGCTGTGAGTCAGTTGAATGAAGGCTTGATTGAGCGGATGTTGCACCACGAAGGAAAGTTCATAGTCGCCCCGCGAGGGATAAGGGCCAAGCGCCTGACACTCCTGATAACCGTCGATTTCCCTCGTCTGGTAAGCCCAGGTTTCAGGGCTGCCGTAAGACTCTGCCGGGAACCATTTCTCTACAATCCAGCGGCTGAGGCCGTCGCGGCGGCCCAGATAGTCATATTTCGGTTCGTAGAAGATTCCGTATTCTTCGCGCAGGAAGCGCCCGCCCTCATCGTAGCGAGTCATCAAGCCAGCACACCAATCCAGCCGGCTCCATCCCCACACCACTCGATAGAGTGGCTCTCCCAGCCAGTTGAGGCCGACCTTGCGGTCGATCTGTCGCTGAATCTCTGGATCAGGGCGGTGAGTTTCCCGAAGCACCTGAATGCGCGGCCCCGTGACCTTGCCGCGTTTGTAGGGCGTGACTCCATCGGGAAGGTAAATCTTGCCGTCGTTAAGAAGAAGTAAGTTTGAGTTGCTCGACGGTAACACGGTCATTTTTGCTCGACTCTTGACATAGTGAAAAAATCCAAGCGGAAGAGCCGGGCCGCTGCCGCCCAGCCTCCCGCTTGGTTCTCATGGTTGGAGGACCACGAGACTAGAAGTTAATACCCTGACGGTTTCTGGAGGTTGGAGATGAACGACCCATTGCGCGGTGAGTCAGTCCAAATCTGAAATCCAGTGCAAAAATAAAATAGGTAAGCGGTTGCCAGACCTCCCGAGGCCCCATACACGGGGAAAATCGTGTCGTTGCCGATCTCGAAGTAATCAATGTCCTGCATCACAGCCCGGCCCCAATGCGTCATGTCGAGAAAGTCAATCCGGGTAGGATCGGCGTTAATCGACAGCATGGAAGGGATTCCCCCCATGGTTCTCGTGCCCTGGAAAAGCAAGTCCAAGTCACTGACTTTGCCGGTTGGCGTCTGAATGTTGGTAATGGCTACTCCGAGTTGCTCATAAGCGTGATCCTGTTCGAGGTTGCAATAGGCCATGAGCTTGCCTACGCCGTTGATGCCCAGAGCCTTTTTGATCTTGTTCAGCGCAAGTCTCACCATGCCGACTGTGAGCGAGGCTCCGCCGGCGTTGAACGTCGGTGTGCGAATCTCCGGGAAATTCGCCCGGTTGAGACCCAACCAGGTTCCCGTAGCTGCACTGTTCTGGTGAAACTTGAGACCAAAGAGACTGGTAGGATTGGCGCCGGTGACTCCGTCCGGGAGAATCAAGTCTCCAACCACAATGGTGGCCAAAGTGATGGTTCCCTCCACGCCCCCGGTAATGAGGGTCAAGGTGTCCGCATCGTAGTCAATGGCTGAGATTGTGGCTGTGCCTCGATTGGTCGCCAGAGTAGAGTCATAAACGCTGATCTTCTGGTTGAAGTACAGGAGTTGTACCCCATGAGGATTGGTGGCCTTGGCAGCCGTGATGTTGGCTCCGCCGCCGGCGACTGCCGTGATATTGGCTAATACCCCGTTGCCGCTGGTCTGGCAGTGTTTATCAAGGGCGGCCCGAAACTGCGCCATACCCTCGATGACCTCTTTCTTGGCTGCGTTGGCTACTGCCTTCTCGCTACTGTTTGTCGCGTATTCCACCAGCTTAGTTATCTCAATTCCGAACCGGAAAAAGATGGGAGTGACCGTGGCCACGTCGTAGGTCGTTCCAGATCCACGGCCCAGGTCTCCGCCATCCATGTCAGCCTGGCCGTACTTCCCACCGGGACGCATTTTGAGAGGAATTCTCATATTCCTGCTTGAGACCCGCTCGACGTCCCCGCGCGCCTTGATCGCCGCAAAAAGCACGTCGTCCCGCTCGTAAAGCAACGGGAGCTTCCGACGCACCTTTTCAAGCTGCAAGGCAACGCTTTGGGTGTTCGTCATGCTTGCCATGAAAGCTTCTTGCCCTTTCTGCGTCCCGGTGGCCCTACCGCCGTTTCATCGTGATCCGGCCTTCCAAGATGTCTTCTGAAGAGGTTCGTGAGTAGTCGATGTCTTCAGGCCGAACCTGAGTGAGGGGTTCTCCCAGGCGAGGACCTCCGCCACTGGCGAAGTCACGACGCGAGGCCGCCTGACGCTGTTTTGAGAGTTTCTCTTCGTTGACTTGCAGGATTTCCCGTGTCCATTCCGGGACAATCCTGGCCGCTGCCCTTCGGATCTCCAGGTTCGCAAGACGCAAAGCCGGCTTGGCAGTCGCTTTCAGGTGGCGACTCCCGAAGTCACCGTCTTGGGCCTCTGCCAGGTCGCGCATTTCATCGAGCAAACGCCGGTTACTTCCGAGGGTGCGTAAGACCTCCGTATGGATGCGAGTCTCCATTTCCTTGCGCGCTTTGGTACTGACAGCCTCTTTGGCGCCGTCCGCATTAAGGAGCTCATCAACCATTTGCGTAATGGTCGTGTTCAGCTCCTTGTCGATGTGCTGATCCACGGCAACGCTGAAGCGTTTCAGGCTGGACTCAACTTTGGACTCGCGTTCTTGGTGAAGCTCTCTTTCGAGTTCGGCAATGCGGGAATCTTTCTCGTCTGGAGCCGTGTCGAGCTGGCTGACGCTCTTGCCATCGAAGAGATTCATGGCAATCACGTCTGCCGCGTTGCGGAGGTTTTCAGGATCGAGAGAATTCTTGCGAGCAATCTTCTCAGCTTGCTCGTAGATATAGCCGAGGCTGTCTCTGACGATCTGACGACCAATGCGGGAGTAGGTCGTTCGATCCAACTCAGGCAGCCGGTCCATTAGAGCTTCGGCAATGGCGCCAAACTCGGCTTCTCCCTCTTCGTGAAGCTTCTCGACAAACTCAGTTGGGTTTTTCTCGTAAGCATCCTGGAGCTCGGAGAATCCCTCGTAAGCCTCCATGACCTGCCTGGCCTCTTCGACGTTGGGGAACATGGCAGCGAGGTCCCTGGCGTCTTCGACCTTGGGAAAGATTTCCTTGTAAGCCTGGAAACCGTAAAAGGCGTTCTTCAACTCTCGCCCGACCTTGGGATCTGCAAAGTGAGCTTTGAGTTCCTCTGAAACTTTGACCGGAGCGAGGGGCTCCGGTTCCTTTTCAGGTTCCTTGCTTTCTGCCGTTTTCTTTTGGTCCGTCTCGTCTGGCTTCTCGTCGTCCTCGTCATCCTCGGCCTTCTCCGGGGCCTTGGGTTTCTCGGCTTCAGGAGCCTTCTTAGTGACGGGTCGATTCTCGTCGTCAATCTCAACCGTTTCCGGCGTGATAGCCGGCTCCTTCGGCGCTGGAGCGTGTATGGGTTTGCCTTGAGAATCGAGCGGTCCAAGGTCGCCCAGGTCAGGCGCGCTTGGATCTACCTCCAACAACTCGTAATCACTTTTCCTGTAGTCGGCCTTGACGGTCGAGGCCGGCGGGGCGATCTTCACCCCTTGTTCTCCGTCGTATTGGCTTCCTCCTGCACTTCCTGGTACTACTGCCATCGCGTTGCTCCTTTGCCCTGGTGCAGTTTTTTTCGGGACTCTGGAACCCGACTGGGCTGGCCAATTTTGTTTGCCCAAAATAGAAAAGGGCCGTTCCCGCTCGTTAACGAGAACGACCCTTTTCAGTAGTGCTTTTGGGCTTAAACCCCTCGCCCCGGCCAAGAGTCGAGGGAGTACCCTTTTACAAAATGTTTAAGTTGATAACGTTCTGCCTTCGTTCCTTTCTCTGGGATGAAGTAAAAGTACCTTTACGAGAAACTCATGATTTTTCTGGCTGCACAAGTGACAGACCCCTACCTGTGTCATTCCCCAGGCTTCGGCTGGCGCCCAACAAAACCCCTTTTTGTCCTGAATCACGTACTCGCATTGTTGGTAAAGCCATTGTCTGGGGGCAAGAACACATTTGAGTTCAAGCCTCGTTGATGGCGATGGCTGCATTGCCCCACATTCGCGCTTCTTGCACCTTACGAATCGCTAAAGTTCTCTCCGGGGAGTCCGGCACCACGGCTTCGATCACTTCAGCTAAAGCCCGAGCCGCAAGATTGATCTGGTTGAAACGCTGGGGCTGGTTGGTGTCTTCTCTGGGTGCATGATAGGTAAAAGCCGCTTCCAAGTCGATTCGACTCATCGTTGCCCCCCTCCGCTGGGGCTCGGTTGTTTAAGAGACGCCGGCCCGGCTGGCGCGGCCAACATCGCTTGTTGGAGAGCCCGCTGCATGGCTTGTTCGTCGTGAGCCATCAGGTGAGCCCTGACATTGGCATAGCCTCCAGGATTCTCATACTTGGCCAATTGACCTTCGGGAGAATTCAGGAAGCGCCGGCAGACTTCCGCTTCCACCTGGTGGTTATCGACGACCGCATCGACAGGCACAGAAGGAATGAAACTTGGCGGGGTCACCGCCGCCATCCCATCGGCAGCGAGAACCGGCTTGCCTTTGTCGTCAAGCTGAGGTTGGCCAGGCACAACCAGTGGAGACGACCCCATGAGCATTGTGATTTCTCGATACTGTTTGGTTTCGGAGTCTTCGTCGGGAAGTTGGAACTGATCCAATCCCAGAAGGCGTTTGCTCAACGAGACGTTGGGACTGAAACCGAGAATCTCTTGAACGTAGGGATCTTGACTCTCCATCAACTGCATGACCGTGGCTCGAAGCTGGGCCCACGTCTGAGGAAAACTCTCGTCAGTCTCAGGAGTCGCAAACAAAGAACCGCGCAGGTCAGCCGTCCGAATCCACTTCGCGTCCCATTGTCCGCCGGGTCCCTCCAGCGGGATCTCCACGTCATCTGAGCGATTCTTGCGAAAGCACTCGATCCCCAGCATCATGACTTCTGACCAAAACCACTTGATCGCTTCCCACACTAAGCCGAGGCGTCCCATAGCCTGGTCTCGCGCCATCGCGTACCCGGAGGCAGTCTCGGTGTGCTCCATCTCTCCGCCGAACAGAGCCGGGAAACCGCCAGTCAAGAACTGAGCAATCGGCCCCATCAGGTCAGCCATGTGGTTGACCATATCGGGAGTGATCTGCGAAGGCGGAGGAGTGTAAACGCCCTCGCGGATCGACGTTCCCGGCCTGCCCTTGAGAAAGTAAAAGCTCCCAGGCAGGCACTTCTGAGAACCAATGGCTTGACGGTCAAGAAGGTTGTTATCGATGTAGGTCGGAGGTATCCCGAATTCGTAGGTTTCCTGTTGGATATTGGAAAGATCGTTGAACCGCTTGTTGACAGGGATTATGGAGTCCCCAATGGCGGGCCTACTTTGACCGTCGCCAGGGTAGGCATGAAGGATTCTCCAATGATCGTTCATGCTTTCATTGCGAGCTTCACAAAACGTGTCGCCGGCGAAGGCCACGTAACAGCCTTTGGGGAAGAGGCCTAAGAGCTCTTCTCGTTTACTGTCTTCGTCGATCAGCCAGAACGCCCAGGGGCGCAGCCAGGTACGCGTAAAAGTTATTAAGTTGTTTGACGGATCCCCTTGCACGGCTGACAGCGTGCCACTCTTGAGGCTCAGCCTAGTCTCGCGCTCGTGGTAGTCGGTCCCTATCGTCCCGACGCCTCCGCTTTGCACTGCAATGGCCTTGGCTGCCTTTTGGAACATGGCTTTGAGCTTGGAAGCGTGAGCCTCGGTTTGCCATTGCAGATAGGGAAAGTCAGTGAAACGGGTCGCCCAATTGGGAATCTTCAGCTCCAGCTTGGACACGACCGTGATTTCTTCCTGACCGTTTGGCATGTCCACGGTGTTCTTGACAAATGGCACAGGAACCTGGGGCGCCGGCGTGAACGAAGCATCGTCCATATACTCTCCGCATTGAGCGCAGAAGTTCAACAGTGGCCGATTCGGCCCGGTAACGGGATTCTCGGCGCCGCACTCAGGACACGTGAATTTGTCCATGCCCATCGTGCGCATGACTTCACCCATTTCGCTTTCCTTGTGGTAACCGAAGCGGTCACCGTCCACCACATAACGCACATAGCCTCCAACCGTCCCATCCGTCCACAGGTAGTAACTCATCTCAATCAAGAGTTGAGAAATTCGGTTGTTCTTCTGGATGAGTTCAATGATGGTCGTTCCAGTCTTCGCAGTCGCCACGTCTTCAGGCTGTTTCGAGGATTGCGGCCACAGCTTGACGTTAGGAGGGCGTTTGGAGAGGACCGCAATGATGGACAGGCCAAACGCCTGGTAGAAGTTCGTGACGTAGCTGTAGCGGGGCAGCTCGTCAGAATCTTTGGGCTTCTGGCCGGCAACCTGGAAGGGCAGTTGCCAGTTTTGATTCTCTTCATCCCACCAGAGATAGTGCAGCCCCTTCCAGAACTCTCGCGCTTCCCGGATGCGTTTGATTTCATCACGCCGGGCGTGGTAGTCCTCCGTGGAGAATTGCTGAACCATCTGCAACAGTGAATTCACCAGGTCGGGGCGCTTCAGGTTGAGGTCCTCGAAGTTCTCCCCAAACTCCGAAGTCGTTCCCGGAGGCGCGATATCTCCTTCCTTCTCGACCACACTGCCGGCTGGAATCGAGAGAGGCGGAATCTCAAGCGGCTGGGGACTGGTCGTCTGATCCGGTTGCAGTGGCATCGTCTTCTTTCGTTGGCTGAACCTCTGGGATTCCCCGTTTCCAGGGAATCAAAATGCGTACCTGGGCTGTCGCTTTGGTTTCATCGAGTGCTACAACAGCCTGCACGTAGACGTAGTCCAGTTTGCGGAACTCTTCAACGAACTTAGCTGTCTCTTCGGGCAGAGTGGGATAAAACACGCTCTGAATCTCTAGCCCCCTCTCGTGGATGCTAGTAACTTTGAAGTCTTGTTGCATTGCCTTTTTCCTCAGTAGTTTAGATTGTTTCGCACTCGCGCCGGGCTCACGGCATCGAGCTCCTTCAGGAGC
Organism: Acidobacteriota bacterium; assembly: GCA_022616615.1. Taxonomy (GTDB): domain Bacteria; phylum Acidobacteriota; class Terriglobia; order Versatilivoradales; family Versatilivoraceae; genus VFZK01. The sequence continues at coordinate 6,046 of JAKEER010000909.1, read as the reverse complement.
TCTTCCCGGCTGATGTTGTTCACGTCAAACTCCGCTTCTTCGACAGGCTGAAAGTGAAGCGACAAGATGAGAATCTCTCCGTCCCTGGTGAACCGCAAGGTCGGGAGTGATTTCTCCACCCGCTCAGTGATCCGCTTCCACTCCGCCGGCGTGTCTTGAGGCTCTGGCTTCAGGTGGATCTCAAGCGCCAGGCCGCCGTTCTTTAACCGTTCCTCTTTGACTTGGCCAATCATCAGTAACTTTCTTCGATCTTCCGTTTTCGCTTCTTCAATGCGTGGCTCAGAAGTCCTCCTAGTGCTCCCCCGCCCATTGGTTGCGTTTCCTCTTCAACAGGCTTTGGTTTTGGCTGTGGTTTGTTGCCGTTGCGAGCCCGAGCTTGAATCCGTTCATACCCTTTGCCCGTCTCTTCCAGATCCACGTCACGCCGGATACGCTCAGAGCTCCGGGGATCCATGGCTTGCTTGACTACCTGTTTGCCTTTGCGCAACGCGCCCAGGCCCTTCCTGAAATAGCGTTCAAATGCCATCGTTTATTCACCCCCTCTCAAACCGTTGGTATGCCGTCTAGTAACGGCGGCGCTTCAGGCCAAAGCCTCGGCGTTTCTTCTTGCTGCCTGGGTTCGCCTTCTTCTGTGGCAGGCCCTTCTCCTTCACCGACGCATACTCGTGCAGCTTTTCTTTGCTCATCGATAACAGGCTCCGGTTGCGACTGTAAAGCTTCTCCGGGTGGTGCTCCGCTATCGCCATCGCTTTCCGCTGGGCTTTGCTTACGGCTGGCATGTTCTCCTCCGTCAATAGCTACTTTGATTCGAGTGACTACGCTTTCAAGGACTGCCTCTGGGCTCTGAGCTTGGATCGCTTCCAAGAGCCTCAACACGTCTCGACGGCCAGCCAGGCGCCGGCGGCGCATTTCTTCAGTAGCCTCGGCTCGAAGGTAACCGCGCTGCCGTGCAATCTCGTCAAAGGCGGATTGAGGTATCGTTTCAACCGTGTCATCCGGCCCTAGAATCATCGCCACCACATCTTTGATACCTCTCTGGCTCAAGACCTCCAGCAGGGAAGAAATCATGGCGTTAGTGAGGCGCTGCCCATCTTGCGGCTTGAATAACAACAGGTCTCCGTGCTGAATCCCGACGCGCGAGATGATGTCACTCACCTTGTTCAGTTCCGCTGCCGCTCGTGAAAGAACTTTCATTTTCTTCCACGACTGGTGCTTGATCTTCGGTGCGCTCACCTTTTGGCTTCCATCCTTTCCACCGAATACCGTTTTCGCCTACAAACAAGTCATTACGGGCTTTTTCGTCTGCCCGTCGAGCCTGGTCCTCGAAGTCGATCTCTTTCATCGTTCTTGACTTTCATGAAAGTGTCCTAAAGCTCTTCAGTTCACTTCTGACCGTCAGCCCCTCCCGCGTCGATTCCGCGCGGTAATAGTAACGGGTGTTCCGTTTGAGGCCAGTAAGCCAGACGTTATGCGTCCAGTGCGTCCCGGCTCCACTCACCGACAGGTTCAGCGGAGTTGCTAGCCCATAGCGAACCTTGCAACTGGCACCCTTATTGGTCTTCCAGCTAATGCGGGCCTGGTTGCGAGTGATGTTCAAAGCAACCACTTCAGTGATCGTCACCCCTGAAGGAGGCAACAAAGCTGTGGTATGCGTGACTTCAGGAGAAAACTTGCTTTCGGTGCCCGCTCCCGCCTCTCCCCCCGGCCCGATAGACTTCATCGCAAAAAAGTAGAGCGTCCCTGGCTTGAACCCCGGCACTGTGTGTGTGGCTGTCTGTGTTCCGCCTGGGATGTCAACTGCATTCGGGTAGGCTGATTGCAATTCGCTTGTCCCTCTTGACGTAGTGCCCCAGAACAGGCGATAGAAGGCGATCCCCGTGACATCTGGAGGAATGATCCATTTGACCGTAACATCCACTGCCTGCGCTTGCACAACGAAAGCAAGAATCAAAAGAATGGCTCCCAATAAGCGTTTCATGGATCTCCTTTCAACGACGAAGGCGACGGTCCGTTCCACCAATTAGCAGTTGAGTTGCCAGTGCCGGCTCTCCGCCGCCAGCATACGGCGCTGCTCCACAATCTTCACAATTTCTGGAATGACTTCTTCATTCATCGCGCGCTGGAAATCCGCGAGGGCCTTCGGGTCGACGGGTGTGAGGCCTTCGATTGCCTCGAAAATGTCGCCTTCTTTCTTCTCTTTGTCCATTCCTCACTCCTTAGCATAATCAGCAACTAACAGCTCAAAGCCGCAATTTTCACAGGTCAGCGCGAAACGCAAGCAATCACCGCTGTCAAATTGAAGATACACGAAGCCAATGCCAATCTCTGGGTCCCAGTCCTCCTCATCGTGCTGCGTAATGTCGATGACCTTTTGACCGATGAGGTCTCCTAACACCTCGCGAATCGTAACATAGTTCTCGTCGGCCATATTCTTTCCTTAAAGTGCGTGCCTAGGAGCCGAACCTATTCTCCTTAACTGGTTCAACCACTGTCCCACAATCCGCTACCGGACATCCTAAAGATCCATCACCATCACAGTCTGGTTCGCAATCAGCGACGGTTCCAGTCCAGCCACAGCGGGGGCAACGGCAGGCAACTTCGAGAATGGAAGTCACGCAGCTCCCTCCTGTTTCCGTTTAGCCAGCTCGGCGAGGTGGCGCCGATGCTCCTCGACCCGGCGCTTACTTTGCAACTCCATTAGACCCAGGGCTTGATGCCAACTCCGCCGTGCAGCCACGGGCGTAGGTTTGACAACTGTCTCTTGCTCCTCCTGGAGGCCAGGCCGGGGCACGGCGCGAATAATCATGATTGTCTCGATGAGTTCCTTGCGCTCAGCCTCCCACTCACGCTCTTTGGCCTGCCAGCGTTGGCGTTCTTCCTTGAGCTCGCTGGTCGTCTCATCCAGCCGGCGTTTGACATACTCCAGCTCACTGTGCATGTGGTCAATTAACTCTTGTTGCCCAAACATCCAGCCTCTCTTTCAGGCTTCATCTAAAACACTAGCCTCGGCTTGGCGGCGTTCTTGTTCAATAGTCACCAATGCCAGAAATTGAGCACGCCAAAACTCACTTATGAAACGGTCCAGATGCCAACTGACTTGGTTAGAAAGGAGACGTGGCCCTAGCGCCCTGTAAGTACCGGCGATGCTGTCAGCAAGTAATTTGGGGAGCACATGAGTGGAACAACTGTCGCAAATATAGACAACCGTCCGACCATGCCAATAGGCAGAAGCCCTACCCTCGCAAAAACTACAAATGCCGTCGCCTATGAAAGGGTTATCGTCTGTGAGAATCACTGAAAGGCTCCCTCACCGTACTTTGCCACTCCAGCCTCATAGGTCAACAGTTCATAGGCGCCCTGCGATTCCTCGACGAACTCAGCGTGCGCTGTCTCGCCGTCGCCATACTCCAACAGAAAACAATTCTTGCCATTCCACTGCACCAGGCCCTTCACCCGGCCCGCTTTGTGGAGGGCAAATTTGTCGAGCGCCATGCCGAAGTAGAAGAGCTCACCTTCGAGAACTTGCGTTAGTGGTGCCATTCTAGTACCTCCGGTTGTAAGACACCCCTTGCAGCTTGCCAGCTTGCTGCAATTGCTTCTTGGCCAGGAGCGCCTGCATGTGGCGAATCGTGGGATCGGGATGATTGATCTTTTCCATAATCAGGTCGTTCTCGGGCCTGGCGCGAGGGCCCAGTTTCCCGTAGACGCCATAACGGAGGCCGTCATACGGGTCGTCTCCATCCATCTTGAGGGTTTGCTCAGGCTTGTCGGGATCGTGGACAATGGCCGGGAGCACGTTGAGTAGCTCAGCGCACTTGTCCGAGATCCAGATGCGCTTGAACTTGAAAAGCTTGTAGAGGAGCTGGGCGCCGCCGATCCGATCTGTCGAAGCCTTAGCCGGGTATGGCAGGCCCCAGGCAGCCATCTCTTGGCCGATTTGCTCACCAATCGTTTCAGCATCGGTGCGCTGGGCGAACGCGTCATGAGACAGCCAGAAGTCCTCGACCTTGTAACCCTGGGAGTGAGAGCCGATGTGCTCAGCCAGGTCCTTGGGTGACTGTCCGGACTCGACCAGCTCGTCAAAGACTCCCACCTTGCCTTCATCGTCCGTGCACATCCAGTAAATCGCGGAACAGTGCTTGAAGCCCCAGTCCATTCCGAGCCAGCACGGCCACCAGGGCTGGACCCGTATTTCTCCTTGAGGCCGGATGAGGCCAGCATTCCAGACATCGAAATAAGCACCAGCAACAACGTCCCAATCGCCCTCCAGCCAAGCTTTGACAAGAGCCTGAGAAACGCCGGCCAGAAGTTGAAGGCGGGAAATGTAGCCAGGATCCTGGGAGAGAAGGATCTTGTTGTCGGTGACTTTTGAAGGGACAAACAGCTTGATAAAGCCGGTCTGGTCGTCGCGCTGGGGGAGCCAAGCGAACTTGTTGTGGGTGCCGACAAAGCGGTTCTTACACCAGACATGGCCAATGCCGCCAGGGTTGCCGGTGGATCGAATTCTTTTGACTGGAACAGGCTGGGTGGATCGTAAGCACGCCGACAGTTTGATATATGGGGTAAGGGTTGCCCAGGTGGGGAGCTCGTCCCAGCCAATCCAGGTATAGGCGTGGCCGAGATAATTGTCAGCATCGGCGTCCCGTTCGAGCGAACGCATTCGCAGAAAGGCACCATTCGGAAAGTGCCACGTCTTAGCTTGCTCCGCAAAATGGCAACCGGGGTATGCCTGGAGGTAAATCTCTTTAGAACGAACAATGAGGTCTTCCAGTTGAGGGTAGGTTTTGCGGAAGAGGACGCCGCGCCAAGCCGAGCCGTACTCGTGAACATCCTGCAAATAGTCGCCCAGGAGAAAGTCACTCTTCCCTCCCCCTCTAGCTCCTCCAAAAAACAGCTCTGTGGCCCACCTGGCTAAGATCGCTTCAGTCTGTGGGCCGTCTTGCGGGTGCCAGCGCCGATCAAATGCCTCAGCTCCCTGAGTCCCCGTTTCCTCCCGAGGAGACGACTTCGCCGAGAACGGTCTGGACCGCTTGTTCCGCCGCAACCGTGGCAATGCGGGTAGCTTGTCGGGTTTGCCACTCTTCAGGGGTTTCGTTCTTTCGCTTTTCATTCACGGCAACACCTATGCGCATGTTGAGGTTGATGACCTTGGGTTCCTCGGGTTCGAGGATGGCTTTAAGCCGGTCGTATGCGTCGCGCTGAGCTGTCACGTTCTCAAACAGGTCCCACTTCTCCTTTTTGGCGTTCCAGCGAGGCTCTTTGGCTCTCAGGTGCCTCAACAGCGTTTGCACCAACAGAAGCTTGGTGACACCCAACAAATCGCACTGATCGCGCATGGTTTCTTCAACATGGGCAGCCATGCGCGCATTCTGAGTTTTTGCAGTGACTTCGCTGTAGCCGGCTGCAAGGGCTGATTGGAGGGCGTTTCCGGTGTCGAGGTAGTATTGACGAAAACGGCGCCGGCGTTGCACCATGCGCCAATCCCGCTTAAGGCTTTGACTAACCGACACGTTTACGACCTCCCAGTTACCCGGCAAGACCCAGGATTTGAATGGAGGTTGCAGTTCCTAAAGTGAAAGTAGTTGAAACCAGGCGGCAGCGCGCACCGGAGCCAAGTCCGGCGATATCGACCTTCTGAGCATTGGCGGTGAGGGTAATCCCGATCACTAGTTTGTTGAAGGTCGTACCTCCGTCGAGGGAGATTTCAAGATCCACAACCAGGGCGGTGATGGTTCCACCAACGCCAATAGCCTGCAGTACCATTGCCCCATGAGACCGGCCAGATTCGGGAGGGAGGTTGAAGTCATCACCTGCCCCACCAGTGGCCCGGTCAAAGACTTTTAGGACCTGACCGAAGCTAAGTTGCCCCACGTTTGCCATTAGTGAGCTCCTTTTAAGCGAACCGCTTTTGGTGGGGACACTACAGGAAAGTTAATAAGTGTCAAGAAAAATAACAGGGCTCCCGTCAAAAAAATGGCGCTGTGATACCCTTTTCCGTGTCCTTTTGAAGGGGTCAAAAAAATGTCTTGACTTCGGTGTTTTAGGG
>JAKEER010000908.1 GCA_022616615.1 Acidobacteriota bacterium | reverse complement strand
GGATGGACGCCAACCTGGGGCGTCGCTGACGCTTTGCCCCAGGCTACTCTCCCGCGCCCCCTCCAGGGCGCCCGAAGCAGGCCCCCGCATCGTTGCAACCCTTGAGCGCTTCACGCACGAAGGTATTGATTTGCTCTCTTGGTGGGCTGAAACCCGCATTCTGCAGGCTTCGAACACAGCGGAGAACGTCCAATCTCCAGCTCGGGGCGCGGCCCCGGCATGAAAGTCAGGCGGAGCGGAAAGTCGGAGACTTTCCGCACATCTGTCGGCAGAGCCGCGAAATACGTGACTGTATTTATGGAATGGAGTACTACGCCTAATCGACAAACATGAGCTCATTCGACATCAGTAGAACTTGGGCATATTGCTCCCAGGGATGGGGCAGCTTTGTCTTGGTAGGTGCCTTGGGCCCGGCGACGGGATTTTCTTCAGCGAACAAGGCTGACTGAGTCCGGATAAAACGGAGTCCGAGCCTGATTTCCTCCAGGCTGGGATCGCGCTGATAGGCCAATTGATACAGTTGGCGAATCTTCTGAGTGCCAGGATGAAGCTGTTTGACTTCAGGGCGTTCCAGCATTTGTTTGGCCTGTTCCATAACAAATGTGCTGTTCAGGAAGAAGAGTGCCTGTTGCGGTACAGTGGTCTCCAACCGCACTGGAGTGGTGGCGTCTGGATCGGCAAAATCGAAAACCCGAAACAGCCCGGGCAGAGCCTGCCGATCAATGAATCCATAAACGCTGCGGCGGGTGCTCAGCGGTGGCGGTTCAATCGTCTCGCCGCCGCCAGCGCCATCCTGGGGAGAAACCCTCGGTTGGGGAACCAAATAGACGGGTCGGCCGCCGAAGGACCGATCGAGATTACCCGTCACGAACAGCAGTGTATCCCGCAGGGATTCAAAGTCGAGGCGGCGACGATTCATTATTGCCAGCAGGCGATTGTCCGGATCCTGCTTCTCATACCGCAGTTTGTTGTCGCTCTTCTGTTGATAAACGCTGGAGAGCATCAACAGACGATGCAGCTTTTTCAGCGACCAGCCGTCTGCCATGAACCGCCAGGCGAGGTAATCCAGCAATTCTGGATGACTGGGCGGGTCGGAACGCAAGCCAAAATCACTGGCCGTTGTCACCAACCCTGCCCCAAAATGATGTAGCCAGACCCAGTTGACTACAACGCGAGCCGTCAGCGGGTTGTCTCTGGAAGCAATCGCCTGGGCCAGTTCGAGCCGGCCACTCCCTTTTTGGAAGGGCCGCCGCTTTTCTCCTGCGAGAACTTCCAGGAATTGCGGGGGCGCCTCTTCACCCAGATTATCGGGATTACCGCGGATGAACACCCGGCTGTTCTTTGGATTGGGGCTATCCTCTAGCGCCATAGCCCTTGGCGGAGAGCCCGGATGAGTGGCATCCAACTTCTCCCGTTGCGCTTCCTGTTGCCGAATCTGGAGCCGTACCATCGGGTTGAACTGCTGCTTGATCTGATCCTTAGACAGAGTCCCTGGAGCATCCTTGCCATAGAGAATCTGGCGCACGGCTTCCTGATGAGGGTCTGGCAGCGCAGTCGGGGCGCCGGGTTTGGCCTCTCCTTCTCGGACCGTTATTTTGGCCTGTGCTTCCAGTGTCTCCAGCCAGCGCGTGTCGACTTCCTGGAACAGCTTGCCGCACCGCTCTGCTACCTCCTTCAGGGAGGCAGGTGATTCTCCGGCAAATGCCTTTGCCACAAGGGGATTGATGGGATGGTCCGGATCGGAATTCGCAGCCATTCGGGCCGCTATCTCCTTCGCTCGAACGGCAAACTCCGTCTCGGACAGCGCGGCAAAAGCGAACCAGGGAGCAAAGATTGGGTGGTGTTCCTTCTTCCACGTTTCCAGGGCAGCCTTCCAGCGCACCGGCCCGACCGGCGGCGGATTCTGGTCGTTTGCAGGCGCCTCTGGCTCGGTCGGAGCCGAATGACTTTGCATCTGCGCAGCCATGAACAAATATTCGCCCGAGCGCTTTCGGTGCTCCTTCAACACCTCTGCCTCTTTGATCTCTACGAATTTTCTCACGTTCTCTTCAAGCTGCTTTCGTTTCGAAAGGTAATCCGCATGGGCTTGCGGATCGGGGATGCTCAGAATGGGAAGTTCCGCCGGTTCGCTGGAGTTCGCGAAGATGCCGTACAGAGAGTAGTAGTCTCGCGTGGGAATCGGGTCATATTTGTGATCGTGACAGCGGGCACAGGAAACAGTAAGCCCCATCAGGCCCTGTGTAACCACGTCGATGCGATCGGCGATGGTGTCATGGATGTTGTTCAGAAACCGCCGGCCGACGGTGATAAACCCGAGGGCCGCCAGCACACCCTTGTCACCACCAAGGTCTAACTGGTCTGCTGCAATCTGCTGGAGGATGAATTGACTGTAAGGCAGGTCCTCGTTGAAAGCGCGGATGACATAATCCCGATAACTAAAGGCGTGAGGAGAGATCGGATCCAAACCGGGCGTGTCGCCCTTGGTATTGGCATAACGGGCCAAATCCAACCAGTGCCGTCCCCAGCGTTCCCCGTATTGCGGGGAAGCCAGCAAGCGATCCACCACTTTGGCGAACGCCGCCGGAGACTTGTCCGCCAGGAAGGCCGACACCTCTTCCGGCGTCGGTGGCAGCCCAATCAGATCATAGCTGGCTCGACGAATCAGAGTGCGTTTGTCTGCCGCTAGCGCCGGACTCAACCCCTTCGATTCCAGTTTGGCTAGGATGAAAGCATCCACCGGGGACTGTACCCACAACTTGCTTTTGACCGCCGGAATCGGAGGGCTCTTTACCGGCTGAAAGGCCCAGTGACTGGTTGCTAATGTGCTCGGTCTTTCCTGGCGCGGAACGGGCGCACCCATTTTCACCCAGGCTTCCAGAACGGCAACTTGTGCGGCTGGAAGCTGGCTGGCCGGCGGCATTCGCAAGCTGCTATCGATGTAACGCACTGCTCTGATCAACCGGCTCTTTTCCGGATCGCCAGGCAGAATGGCGGGACCGGAGTTTCCTCCCTTAAGCAACCCTTCCGTGGTATCGAGTCGTAATCCTGCTTGGGGCTTTTCACTCTGCTGGCTGTGACATGCATAGCAATTGGCTGCCAGAAGTGGACGGATCTTTTTCTCAAAAAACTCAACTCCCTCGTCATCGCGCTCGGGCGGAGCAGCGACCAGCAAGGCGCTGCCGCCCAAAGCCAGCCCAAGTGCTATCCACATCCAGCCTCGCGGTGACCGGCGCGATTCTTTTGCAGAACTCATGCTTGCCTCCCCGAATCAAGTGGAAAATTCGGCCGTTGGCGCTGGCCGCAGCTCAGGCAACAAGCTCTGTGACCACCTGACCGTGGACGTCAGTCAGACGAAAATCGCGGCCGGCGTGCCGATAGGTCAGTCGCTTGTGATCAAAACCGAGCAGGTGCAGAATCGTCGCATGCAGATCGTGAACGTGCACCGGTTTCTCAACAGCCTTGAAGCCGAACTCATCCGTGGCGCCGTGGATGTAACCGCCCTTGACGCCGCCGCCCGCCAGCCACGTGGAGAAGCCATAATGGTTATGGTCGCGCCCGTTGCGCTTGGCCTGGTGTTCAACGGTTGGCGTCCGTCCAAACTCTCCACCCCAGATGACCAAGGTGTCCTGCAGCATACCTCGCTGCTTCAAGTCCTTGAGCAGCGCGCCGATCGCCTGATCGCATTGTCCAGCCAGGGCCCGGTGCCGGGTCTCCAGATCTTCGTGCTGATCCCAAACGGCCCCTGCTGAATGCCAGACCTGTACGAAGCGGACACCCCGTTCCAGCAAGCGGCGCGCAATCAGGATCTGGCGAGCCTGGACGCCTTCTCCATACATCTGCCGGATAGACTCCGGTTCCTGGCTGATGTCGAAAGCATCCGTCGCCTCCATCTGCATCCGGTAGGCAAGCTCAAACGAGTGGATGCGCGCCTCGATCTGGGCATTCTTATCCCTTTCTCGGCGGTGGCGATCGTTCAGCCGCCTGAGCAGGTCGAGCTGCCCGGGCTGCTCGTGCCGGCAGAGACGTGTGTTTTTGACGTTCTCGATGAGCTTCTCGATTTCGGTGTTGCGCGTGTCAATGTGGGTTCCCTGATAAGCCCCTGGGAGAAACGCGGAACGCCAATTCTGCGGCCCGGCGTCGGGGAACCCACCGGGGCACATCACGACGAAACCGGGAAGATTCTGGTTTTCCGTCCCCAGACCGTAGGTGACCCAGGAACCGAGGCTGGGTCGAATCAGCCGCGCCTCGCCGCAGTTCATCAACAGAATTGAGGGTTGATGGTTTGGAACGTCGGCTTGCATGGACCGAATCAGGCAGATGTCGTCTGCGTTCTCCGCCGTGCGGGCGAAAAGTTCACTGACCTCGATTCCGCTTTGGCCATAGCGCTTGAACTGGAAGGGTGAGGGGAACGCACCGCCGGTCTTGCGTTCCGTCTTTAAGGTCGGAATTTCTTTTCCGGCGTACTTTTCGAGCGCCGGCTTGGGGTCGAACGTATCCACGTGGGATGGCCCGCCGTTCATGAACAGGTGAATCACCCGTTTTGCCCTGGCGGTGAAGTGCGGCGCCCGTGGCGCCATAGGAGAGTTGAGGCTCGCTGCTGCCTCTGCCGAACCGCTTAACGCGTCACCAAGCAAAGTAGCCAGTGCCGTGGCTCCCATGCCCATGCCGCAGCGGCAGAGCAGTTCCCGCCGGGTCAAAAAAAGTTCTTCCAGGTTGGATTCATGAGGTGGCATGCTTTTTCCCCCCAGTGTTAAAACAGAGCAATCGGTTTGATTATTACTCTATCGTCACGGGGCCGCACCTGTCAAGAAGAAAACCCCTCCTGTGGTCGATCGCACCACCCCGGGCGCTGGCTGCGCCAGCGCCAAGGTCCCCGGAGGGGACCCCTGGAGATTGGACGTTTTCGTGCGTCTGAACGCTTGCGAGTTTATTGATAGACGTGCGTTTGCATTCAACAGATGGTCAGAACAGCGCTTCACCCGGCAAAGGACTTAGAAGCGCACGAAGCGTGAGTTTGGGACCGTGAGAGGGGTGCTTGAAAGCCCGGAGCGCAAGCGACGGGTATCGTCGAGTCCCTCGCTGGCGCTTCGGGCTTTCAAAATGTCCAATCTCCAGAGGTCCCCGGAGGGGACCAATATGAATAGCCCCAGGTGGCGCGTCACGCCGCGCCACCTGGGGTAAATGTCGCCAAAGGCACCGACCCTGAACGGGTCGAACAGGAATGGTACCGTTGAAGATTGCCGAACCTTGGTTCAACCTTTCAGGGTTGGATCTGAAACGTTTCTTGCTACCGTCGGTTTCGCTCCGCGGCGCTGCGCTCAACCCCCAGCTATTCATATTGGTCCCCTCCGGGGACAGGTCAAACCCTTGGTCTGGCTAAGCCGATCCCGAGCACAGTAGTCCCCTTGCGCTGCAGGTTTGTGGTGAAGCACGCGAGTGCCTCAGCGCCACTGGCGTGGCGCACTACCAACAGAAACGTCCAATCTCCAGACCGCTGGCGTAAAGCCAGTGGCCAGGGCGTCCAATAAGTTCCCCCCTGCGCCAAGCTGCCCGGACCGCTTGCGGTGCGGGCAGCTTGGCGCAAGGGGGATGGCGGGTGTCCCCAATAACTATTAGAAGTCTCCACGGGTCACGCGATCAAGCTCTGAGCAGACTTTCCGCTTTGACATGTCCCTGCGAACTTCTCAAAGCAGACTGAACCAACATGAACTCTGCCATATTGTCTGTGGTTACCAGGCCGGCCAGTTGTCCTCTGCGCGTAACGGGTAGGGTATGGCATTCGCAGTCTCGAAGTTTTGTCAAACCAGCCTCCAACATCTCAGAAGAGTCAACACTCGGCACATTGCGCTGCATTGCTTCACCGACCAGAAGGCTTTGCCCTTCTTGCGCCAGTGCTTTCAGCAAATCGTTCCGACTGAGCACCCCCACTACCTTGCCGTCTTCCTCCACCGGAAAATCGTGTTGAGATCCTGCCAGAATTAGTTTCACCGCTTTGCCTAAAGGGTCAGCAGGCGAGAGTGATCGAAAATCCGTAATCATTGCCCTTTCTACCGGAATCCCTTCCAGTGCGGCCTTCATCTGAGTGATGCTGGCCTCCTGCGTGGCGCCGATCCACACGAAAAGGGCTATGAACAGAAGAAACGGATTGCCAAAGAGACCAACAAAGCCGAACAGGAAGGCCATCCCTTGGCCGATTCCTGCAGAGATGTTGGTAGCGCGGGTGTACTCCATCTGTGTTGCCAGCACGGCTCGCAGCACCCGGCCTCCGTCCATGGGGAAAGCAGGCAGCATGTTGAAAACGACTAGAAATAGATTCACCATCATCAAGCGCATTGGAAAGGATCCTTCTGTCGGGCTCACAGCTCTGAAGGACTCCAGTTCGCCAGTTGCGTAAAGCCCGAGATACAATAGCGCCGCAATCACAACGTTAACTGCGGGTCCAGCTAAAGCTACCCAAAGCTCCTGCATTGGATCACTGGGCATCCTCTCCAGACGGGCAACTCCCCCGATGGGTAGCAAGGTAATATCCCGAGTCTCGATTCCGTGCCTGCGCGCAGTAAGCGCATGTCCAAACTCATGCAGTACCACACAGGCAAAAATCGCCAGAACGAACGCGACACCCACAAGAGTGGCGTTCAGACTCTGCTCACGGACCCAATGCGACAACGCCAGCCAGCCGATAACGATAAAAAAGGTGACGTGGACGTAGACGTTGATCCCCGCAAAGTTACCCAATTTCCAGGACCATTTCATCGAAGGTGGGAACTCCTTTCTAAAGGTTGATTCTAAAAAGGACCATTAGTCATTGCCGTTCAGTATTGCTCCAGTTTTATTTTGGACTTGGCTGCCACGCAGACTAGGAATTTCCACGTCTTTTGTTCCTTTTTGTTCGTCCTTAGATCGCGTCGTCCGAAACCAGTATGGGTGGGGGCAGTCGGGAAGCAGCTGAATTCGTGCAGCTTCCAAGTGCCCTCTAGCGTTGAAGCACCGCGCGAACCCGGCAATGGAAAAAGGTGTGACAGAATTGGGAGGCTTCTAAGACGCTGCGAGGTGGCGATGCGCAACCCCACACCACGCAGATCCTCGTGGCAGGGCCGTCAAGTGTGGCAGGGAGAGGAAGCTCGAGCAGAAGCAACCCTCCTGGGTGTGAGCGAATCCGCTGCGGCACACGAGGAAAGGCGTCCGATCGGCCTTCCTAAGCCTGGTTGATCTCCTTATAATGGCGAACGTTTCATTTTGGAACCTGAGAAAAGTGATGCGTTCAAATGGCCGGAATTACGACCTGATTATTTTTGATCTGGACGGCACGCTGATTGATTCGAAGCTCGATCTGGCCAACAGCGTGAATTTCACGCGGCGCCATATGGGACTCCTATCAGGCCTGGGTTTCGGGAACTGGCTCACGCCATAGAAATCCCCCCTCACCCTAGCCCCTCTCCCGCATGCTCCCGCATGGACGCATGGGGGAGGATGGGGGAGAGGGGAGCCGAAGACGGGGTGAGGGCGCAATACACCATGCAGCACCAAACGAAAACAGTGGAGGACAATAATCCGTAAGTGTCAATCGCATAGAAATCGCTATGCATGAATCGCTCGCCCTCACCTATTGCGAGCTGGCTCCTGGATAGCAGCATCGAACATTTAGTCGGATTTTTACAAGACGACCGGGCAAGCCGCGACCGATACTGGGCCATCCACTCAGGAGGTGGATCATGATGAGACTTTCCGCAAGGTTTTCGCTGTTGATGTTCGTCGCTGGCTGCCTCTGCTTGCCTGCGCAGGGCCAGGACTCGTTGGCCGATCTGGGTTGGCTGGCGGGCGGATGGGAAGGGAACATTGGCAAAGCGCATATCGAAGAACACTGGATTTCACCAGCGGGCGGGACTATGCTCGGAATTTCCAGGACCATTGCGAACGCCCGGACAGTAGCATTTGAGTTTCTGAGAATCGAAACCCGTCCGGATGGCGCTTTCTACGTCGCCCAGCCGCAAGGCCGGCCGCCCGTCGAGTTCAGACAGACGCGGCGGTCTGAGAACCAAGTCGTCTTTGAAAACCCCCAGCACGACCATCCCAAGATCATCCGCTACTCAAAAGAGGCTGACGGCTCTTTGCGGGCCGAGGTTGAAGGAGACGAAAAAGGCAAGCACCAGAAGCAGGAGTTTAGGGTTCGGCGTATTGCAAAGCCCTAACACCGATAAGCCAGAACCAAAGTGCGTACGCCATCATTCGGCAGAAGCCCATCATTCCCGCGCAAAGCTTGCCCCGCGAAAGCGTGGGTTGGGGATCCAGTGTCACCGAACGGGTCTGGATTCGCTTTCGCGGGAATCTGGAGATTGGACATTGCGATGGGGCCAAAGTGTCCTCCGCGCACGCCTTTCAGCGGCAGGGCGCCGCTGCCACAGTGGAAACGGCTTCCAGCCGCTTGTGCCGCTGCCTTACGCCAGCGGTAATTCCCGCTTTCGCGGGCCGAGAATTCATACCCCACCCCTTTCTTGAGATGAGCCCCAGTTCATGCTAGCTTTCCTGTCGTTATTCAGGTTCCCTCCTCATCATTCTGCGAACCGGTACACGGGACGGAAAGCGGCACAGCACCTTGCAGACTTTGCAATCGGCAATCGACCTTCAACCATCGGCAATTCCGCAGTCTCCGATCTGCGTTCTAGCGCTGACCAAGAGTTACGGTAGTTTCCAGGCCGTCAAGGGAATCGATTTTGAGATTCAAGCGGGCGAAGTCTTTGGCCTGCTCGGTCCAAACGGCGCCGGAAAGACCTCGACAGTTGAAATTCTGGAAGGCCTGCGCCAGCGTGACAGCGGCCAGGTATCCGTACTCGGTTTTGACCCGGGCCTTCACAGCCAACAATTGAAGGATCGTATTGGGGTGTGTCTGCAGTCGGCCAATTTTTCGGCTAAGCTCAAGGTGGGCGAGGTCGTCGAGCTTTTTGGCAGCCTCTATTCGCAAACCGTGGACGGAGAAGGGTTGCTGAAACGCCTCCTGCTGTGGGAAAAGCGCGGCCAGTTCTATGGCCAGCTTTCCGGAGGACAGAAGCAGCGGCTGGCGCTGGCGCTAGCTCTTCTGAATGACCCGCAAGTGCTTTTTCTGGACGAACCTTCTGCCGGCCTGGACCCGCAGGCGCGCCTTGAAATCCATGCCCTGATCCAGGATTTGCGACGCGAGCGACGCACGATACTTCTGACGACACACTACATCGAGGAAGCTGAGAAGCTCTGCGACCGGGTTGCTATTATGGACGAAGGGCGCATCATTGCCCTCGGCACGCCCCGCGAGATTCAAGCCCGCACGCTGGGCCATTCCATGATTGAAATCTGCTGCGAGCGAGCTCTGCCACAAGTCGAGTTCCCCGCTTGGCACCAATCGTCGAAGACCACCCTCAGCGCCGATCGCAAGGTGATGACGGTCCAGTCGCCTCATCCCGCCAAGACGCTAGTCGAGATGGTGAAGTGGATCGACTTGCAGGGCATCGAACTCGCCGACGTTCAACTGAAGCGCCCGTCGCTCGAGGACGTCTTCATCGAACTCACCGGAAAGAGCCTGAGGGAATGAGGCAAACACAGTCTGAGACTGGTGGAGGATTTTTCGTTGAGACGAGCCCACGAAACACGCGAAAGAGGATAACCCCAACATCGAGGCCCAGTTTTCTGAGAATCGGAGGATCGCCCGGCAGCGCAATCTTTGTTCGTGTCTTTCGTGTGTTTC
>JAKEER010000907.1 GCA_022616615.1 Acidobacteriota bacterium | reverse complement strand
GTGGGGAGGTCGATGCGGAGGAGCTCGGCGTAGTGGCCGGGGTCGGTGCCACCGCCACCGTCGTAGGTGAACTGGTAGGCCAGGCCGTTGGCGAGGATGATCTTGGTGACGAGCGAAATCGTGCCTTCAGATTCGTTGATCAACCGGCCGTTCTTGACCGCCTGGAAGTTGGTGGAGTAGGCGATGTTGGTGAATTCGAGGCGGATTTTCTGCTCGACGCCGTTCGAGTCGCGGTAGGACCAGTCCTCGCAGAAGCTGGTGGGACAGCCGGCGACGGACTGCGTGGTGTACGTGCGTCCGAGGGTGTCCTGGGTGGAGGTGATGAAGTTGCCGTTGGAGTCCTTGCGCCAGAAAGAGGAGGAGTTGGTTTCCTGGGTGCCGTCCTTTTCCCGGACCACGAGGACGGCGGTGGTGAGCAGGTTGGTGATGTCGAGGGTCATGCCGGTGGTGTCGCGGGAGACCCCGAGGAGCTTGTCGGGGTAGCAGAGGTTGGGGCCTGGCGATGATTTCTGGGCGTCAAAGGAGTGGTTAGTGCCGAAGCGGTCGGTGAAGACGAAGTTGCTATAGAGGCCGTAGTTCTGTTCGTTGCAGACCACTTCCTGCGCGGTGTAGGTGACCTGGCCGGTGCCTTGGCCGTTGAAGGCTCCCTCGTTGGTCGGCACCCACGTGCGGATGAGATCATTGGGCGGGGGGAGGCCGGTGGGGATCTCCTGGACCATCCAGATTTTGTTGGTGTAATGCCAGATGCGCTCGTAGGTGAGCCCGCGGCCGGGGCGGGAGATGAGGGGGAGGCGGACGTCGAGCGCGCCGCTGATGATCTGCACCTGGTCGATGTCGGAGGCGAGGAAGCGGGCGAAGGGCCGGTCGCCCTTGGCGGTCTGGTCGTCCACCGCTGTGGGGCTGTCGGCCTGGAGAGAGGCGGGGAAGAGTGCAAACGAGAGGGAAAACAGCAGAAAGCCTGCCAGCGGGGAGCCGAGAGTTGTGCGCGGGGTCATGGCCTCATCTCGGCACCGAGAAGTCGGAATCGCTCAGCCCATTGTTGACCGTGAACCCGGTTATCTGAAAGATGGCGACCTGGTGGCCGGCGATGGATTGAACGATGCGGTGGGGAACGGCCAGGCCGCTCACGGCGCGGTAGTCACCGTAGTCGAATTCAACGGGGTAGTGGTCGCGCAGGTTGTTGACGCTCGGGACCCGGTAGCGGATGCGGGCAACCAGCCCAGTGGCCTGGTCCACATAAACCTCGCAGCCGCTAAAGGGTTCGTAGAGGCCGTTCGGGTCTTCGTCGGGAGAGAGCGGGCGCTGAAGCTCGATGCGCCACGCGGGCGCGCCGTTGACGCTTTCGGTTGCGAGCAAACGAACGGCCACGGCCGGGTCGGCAGACTCTGCCAGCATGGAGAACAAGGGGAGATGGTCGGCGCGCTTGTTCAGGGTTTCGGCACGGGTGTAATGATGGGCGCTGCCGTCGGGGTCGCGCCGGGAACCTCGCCCAGCGTTCCAGACTGCCACGCTGGAGCCCTCGACGGTGGCGAACTCGGCGCGCACTTGGCCGAGGCCGCGGGTCTTCAAGGTCACCGTGCCTTGAGTGGGTTGCTCCCCTCCGAGGAAGGTAACGTTGGCGCGGGTGACCGTATCGCTTGGGGCACTAAAAGCGCCCATCGCAGCCAGCGCCTGCTGGGCGATGAGCATGGCTTGAGCGTCCCGCTGTGGGGGCTGCTGGCCAAGGAGCGGCAGACAAGACAGTACCGCCAAGATAAGCAAGGCTGGACGAGCGATTCGCATGGGCTGGCCCCCTTTGCGAGACTCGAATTGTGGCTGGACTTTAAGCCACACCGGCGGTCGAGTAAACTGGCTGGGCACCCGTTTCTTGTGGTAGGTTTATTGCCGCGTTGGGGGAAGCGCAGGCCAGGGAAGAAACAGCGAAGAAACACGGGGCGAAGAGTCTCACGAGGGAAACATCCGTGGCGCTAATGATCCAGGTCTTTTCGTCCAACTTCCTGGCCGCCAAGTACATTGCTCAAGCCCTCTCCCTTGACCCCGAGTTGGCAGACCGTATCTCGACTCCCGTTGTTCTGCAGAGCAGCGAGGACTACCCTCGGGGCGGAGCGCGGCTGTTCATCCTGGATTTGCAAGGCACCAACAACGACCTCTTCGGGTTACTCAGGACACTTCGAGTCCGCTGTTCCGGCAGCAGGTTCTTGGCCCTGTTGCCACCGGGGGTAGGCGACGAAGAGATTCTCCGTTTGCTCTACAGCGGCCTTGATGGCTTGGTCGTGCTCTCGGAGAATTTCGATGGCGAACTGACCGCTGCAGTGCGGTCGGTGCTGGAGGGGAATCTGTGGGCTCCTCAGCGGAGCTTGGCGCAGTATGTGCAACAAACAAGTCTGTTGGCTGACAAACGGTTCTTGGCGGGGTGCGGCATCACCGGCCGGGAAAGTCAGGTATTGCAGTTGATGCTTCGAAGGCTTTCGAACTCCGAGATTGCCGACGTTCTCGGGGTGTCCCAACGCACGGTTCGGTTCCACGTCTCCAACCTCCTCGCCAAGCTCGGGGTTGAAGGCCGGCGCGGCCTCTTGCCGGCGCTCTCTGAGTTGGCGCGCAAACCTGCCTGAAGCCACGGTAAAGCAGCTACGGCGGTCCGCAGCGAGGCCTCCTGCGGCCCGCGCCCGCCGGGGAAGGATCGAGCCGAGGCTTGCTCTATTCCGGTAGCGGTGAAACTGGACGACCCCTACCCAGCAAGTTAGAATAGTGGCCTCCAGGAGAAAACCAGGGTGTTCTTCGGAACCCGGAGATGTGAGGTCGGTCTAACGCTGCTGGAGCTCGTGGTCGCCACCGCCATGCTGCTGGTGCTGGCGACCATGGCCCTGCCCATGGCGCGGGTCAAGATCAAGCGTGACCGCGAGATCGAGTTGCGCCGTGCCTTGCGCGAAATGCGCACCGCCATCGACCGCTACAAGGACGCTTCCGATGTTGGCCTCATGGAAGTCAAGGCCGACAGCGAAGGCTACCCCGAGAGCCTTGAAATCCTGGTCGAAGGCGTCCAGCTCGCCGGCAAGTCTGACCGCAAGGTGCGCTTCCTGCGCCGCATTCCGGTTGACCCCATGACCGGCTTGGCCGACTGGAACTTCCGCTGCGTCAAAGACCCGCCCGACTCGCGCTTTTGGTGCGGCGATAATGTCTTTGATGTCAGTTCGCGTAGCATCGGTGAGGCGCTCGACGGCACCCGCTACCAGGATTGGTGATACGCGATGAAGATTGTGATGGGTGGTGCGTAAGGGACCTGGTGCAGAACCTCCCGGAATGGATTGGTCCTACCAAAAGGGTCTTGCAGAGATACTGCGCAAGCCTTTGATTCTGCTGCTCTGGGAACTGGTCGACTATCCACGCCAAAACCACATGGTTTTCGCAGGCCCTGATTCCGAACCCCTTTGAGACAACCTCGGGGCCTGGTTTTTGACTGAAGTCTGTCTCGACACTTTCAAAGATATTGAATCCTCACGAGGAAGGGAGTCCGAATCCCTTCAACCCTTCAGCCAATTCGCACAGACGCCTATCCACTAGCGCGTTGACCGTGCCCTGCTCGAAAGTGCCATTGGGTAGACGCTCACCCGCCTTCACACCGGTCAGTATTTCAATGCCTTCATCAACTGTCGCAACTGGATAAAGGTGGAAACGGCCTTCTTTTACGGCCTTCACCACTTCAGGACGCAACATCAGATTGCGCACATTCTGAGTAGGAATAATCACACCCTGCGTTCCTGTCAGACCCTGCACTTTGCAGACATCGTAGAAGCCTTCAATCTTGTAATTCACTCCGCTGATCGGCTGGATATCGCCTTTCTGATTAACAGAGCCAGTAACCGCGACATCTTGGCGGATTGGCAGCTCAGCTAAACTGGATAGCAGGGCATAGACTTCGGTAGAGCTAGCGCTATCGCCGTCTACTCCCGAATAGGACTGCTCGAAGCATATGCTGGCTGCGAGGGATAGAGGTTTCGAGCGTGCGAACTTTTGTAGTAGGTAGCCTCTTAGAATCGCTATCCCTTTGTCGTGGAGGCATCCGCTGAGATTTGCCTCGCGCTCAATATTGACGATTCCCTGGCGGCCCATGCCGGTTACTACAGTAATGCGCACGGGTCTCCCGAACGCATAGGTCCCCATATCCTGCAACGTTAGCCCATTCACCTGCCCCACCCGCGTTCCGGCGACATCGATAAGTAACTTGCCTTCTTCAATCGCCTCTCGAATCTTACGTTCTGACAGGTTGTGCCGCTCAACGTGCCTCCTGATTGCTTTCTCTACATGCTGCGCGCCAACAAGCTCACTGTTCTCGTCCTGCGCCCAATAGTTAGCTTCTCGAGCGAGGTCCGCCAAATCGGAAAAAGAAGTACTAAGCTTGTCTTGGTGGTCTGCTCGTCGTGCCCCACACTCGACCATCTTTGCAACTGCCTCTTTGTCAAATGGCAGGAGCTGTTCCTCCGCGCAGAACTTGTGGAGCACGTAGGCGTATTGGCGCTCGGTCTCTTCAGTGCGGTTCATCTCCGAGTCGCAATCCGCCTTTACTTTAAAGACGTTCTTGAAGTCCTCTTCGCGTGCACACAACTCGTCGTATATGTGGCGCTCCCCGACCAGGATCACTTTTACATTCAGCGGAATGGGCT
>JAKEER010000190.1 GCA_022616615.1 Acidobacteriota bacterium | reverse complement strand
TCCAACGAATTCTTTGCCGGATGCTCGCCGAACCCAGTTCGTGTCTCTTCCGCCAACTCCGTCGCGGCGAGACCCGGCAAAGAATCTTATTCGTTAGGCGGGATGCGGTAGAAAGCATGGCTACAAAGGGATTACGCATTGATGACAAGAAGGGAGGCACGCAGGTGATTCGGGTGCAAGCTCAGACCGATCCGGCGAAGGTCGGACCTGTTGACCTTGTGGTCGTTTTTGTCAAGTGCATGCACACAGAAGCGGCCATCCGAAGCGCCGAACCCTTGTTGGGCCCAGAAACAGTTGTCATGACGTTGCAGAACGGCTGGGGAAACGCCGCGCGCCTTGCCGAGATCGTTGGCAAAGAGCGCATAGTGACCGGACTAACCTATCAGAGCTCAACGGTGCTCGGACCTGGGCATCTTCGTCACACCGCGGAGGGACCGACAATCATTGGCGAGTTAAACGGGGACATAAGTCACCGTCTGGAAAGAATCGGAGAGGTATTCAGCAGCGCGGGCATCGAAGTCACTTTGAGCAAAAATATCACTAAAGACATCTGGGAAAAACTGTTGATGACTGTTTGTCTATTGCCCATCCACGCCCTGTTGCGATTTGAGTCGGGTGAGCTCATTAAACATGAAGGGGCTCTGCAGTTGATGCGAGGCCTTCTGCATGAAGCCGTCATTGTAGCCAAGGCCCAAGGTATCGACCTGGACGAAGAGAAACACTGGGAGATCATGGTGGAAACAGAGAAGAACTATGCCGGCGCCAAGGCTTCCATGGTACAGGACATCGAGAATCGGCGGCGCACCGAGATTGACGTCATTAGTGGTGCCGTCGTTGAGGCTGGAAAGCGCCTGAACATTCCTACTCCCTACAATCAGGTCATGGTTTGGTTGATTAAGTCCCTGGAAGAGACCTTTGACTCTTGAGCTTGACGAAAGAGGAGGCTGAAGACCTTTTCCAAGAATTCGCTCGCAAGAATCAGTCTTACCATGACCCATATCGTGACCTTATCTGTGGCCGTCAGTTCTGTCGTCGTTCCGAGCATCGCACCAAGCATCACGATGCTCCCACAATCTTATCCGCAAGGAGAACCTATGCTCGACCTGTCGAAGCCGCGACCAGTTGGCCCGGCTGGCGATGTTTTTACAAGCTTCCCACGCGAGTACTACCTCTCAGCCGAACGGTTCGAGCGCGAGATGGAGCTGATCTTCTCCCGGCAGTGGCTGTACGCCGGGCACGAAAGTGAGGTTCCACACACGGGTGACTTCATCACGCGCGAGGTGGGTGACGAAAGCATTCTGGTGACCCGCGACGGCGCCGACATCCATGCGCTATTCAGGCGTTCGAGCCCGTCCAGATGCTGAGACATGGCAAGGACGAAAAGGGCGGGGGCGCGATTGCCGATCCGGTGGTCGATCCCAATGGCGACGTGCACCTCATCTGCGACTCGTGGAACGGCTCTGAGTGGCGAACCACCCATGTCGTCCGCAAGAAAGACGGATCCTGGGGAGACAAGGTCCACGACTGGTTTCGACTGACCTCCGACTACAGCATGAAGGCGGCCATCGGGCCTGACGGAGTTATCCACGTGGCAGGCTTCGACGAAAAGACCCTGAGCTGGATCTACTGCAATAACCGTCAGACTCGCGATGTCATGAGGGTCATTCACGTCATCGAGGACGACTGGGAAGTTGACCTCGAAATCTTGGTGACACCCAAAAACGACGTGTGGATGTCGCGAGACAATCGCTACCCGAAAGAGGATCCGGACTACCCGGCGAGGCCGGGCGGGTACAGGGACAAGGCCGCGTACTACGTCCACTTCGACGCCACGACTTCGACCTGGGGGCCGCGTACCCGCCTGTCCCCGCCGGGAGCCGAGAACAGCGACGAAGCCAAGCACCTGCATGCGCATAAGTTCATCTACTACGACGGATCGGTGCGCGTGTTCTACGCAGAACGCCAGGGAAAGGAACACTTCAAGTACTACCAACGGACCCTCAGCGGACCGCCTCGGCTGGCGCGGTCGTCTGCTTCGACGAAGCGCCGATGAGCGCCGCCCAGATCGGAGGTTGAAAGAAATCAATGACAGAGGCACGGTCTTGGATGTCAGGGCTCCGCTAGAGTCCCCCTAAAAAAAGGGGGGACAGCGGTTTCGCAGAAACCGCGCGGGAGTTGTCGTGCTTCCGGTTGGCGAATATGCCAGGACAACCCCTAAGGCCTGTGGCCTTTGCCCCCTTCTTAAGTTTTCTTAAGGGAGACTTGGCCGACTGCCCGCTGCTTTGAGGCTGACTCTTGACTTTGTGACGGAGGCTTGTCTCGGATGCTGGCTAACTTTGACCTTGCCGGTCGCGGAACATCCCCTAGGTTGACCAGAAACGGCTGCGTATGAGGTCATCAGGTTCAGCATATCGAGCCGAAGTTCTGGGTTTGTCATGGTTGTCAGTGGCAGTGCTGGCTGGGTTAATGCCAGATTATTTTGACCCAAGCGGGGTTTGAGAAACAGACATAGCAAAAAGGAGGAGGGCGTATGACCAAGGAAAGCATGAAAACTATGTTACGAACTTTAGTAGTGCTCGGTCTGTGCATGGCTGCGCCGGGCTACGGGCAGACCATCACCGCTTCCCTGGAAGGGGTGGTGAAAGACACAACCGGCGCTGTGATTAACGGCGCCCGAGCGCGGATCACTCACACCGGGACCAATGTCGTGGTGGAAGTCCTGACAGGGGAGGAAGGGCGCTTCCTGGCGCCGGCGCTGCCGGCCGGCCCGTACTCGCTTACGGTGGAAGCGCCGGGGTTCAAGAAGGCGCAGCGCAGCGGCATTACGCTGCAAGTTAACCAGGCGGCGCGCATTGAGCTGGTGCTGGAGGTCGGCGAGGTCACCGACACCATCGAGGTGACAGCGCAGGCGCCGCTGCTGGAATCGACCAGTTCTTCGGTGGGCCACGTGGTAGACAACGCGAGAATCGTGAACCTGCCGCTCAACCAGCGCAATCCGTTCGCCCTCGCTTACCTGGTGCCTGGCGTGACGGGCAATATTGGGCTCTTTGCCAGTGGCCAGGGCAACGTCGTTGCCGTCAATGGCGGGCGCGGGGGCAGCACCGAGTTTCTGCTCGACGGGATCCCGGCCGCGCCGCCGCTGGTCAATCCCGCCCAAGGGTTCGCAGCGCTGCCTTCGGTGGACGCGGTGCAGGAATTCAAAGTCCAGACCAACAATTACTCGGCCGAATTCGGGCGCAGCGGGAGCGGCATCATCAACCTGATCTACAAATCGGGCACTAATGAACTCCACGGAGCGTGTTTGAGTTCCTACGCAATTCGGTGTTCGACGCCAACGGCTGGCAGCGTAGCAGGCAAGGCCTCGATCGGGTGAGTTTCAAGCGCAACCAGTTTGGCGCCAGCCTGGGCGGTGACACGCGAATACTTTTGTCAACAAAATAAGCGCAATCGCGCATTAGAGCCGCTCGGCGGCCAGCGAGCAGAACGTCTCTGCGATCGGCCCATCGTGCTGCCGAAGCGTCTCTTTGGCCCCCTGGGCTACGATGGTCACAATAAGACGTTCTTCTTCGCTGCCTATGAAGGCTTGCGCGAGCGCTCGGCGGCCACGCTGATCACGACCGTGCCGACCGAGGCCATGCGCCGGGGCGACTTTTCCCAGTTTCGTAACTCGGCTGGACAACAGATCGTGATTTACGATCCGACCACGACAGTGCGGCAGGGCAGCGGCTTTGTCCGCCAGGCGTTTCCGGGTAACATCATTCCGCAATCAGCCATCGATCCGGTGGCGGCCCGGATCGTGCCGTTTTACCCGTTGCCGAACGGGCCGGGCGATCCGGTGACCGGCCTTCGCAACTATGCGGCTTCGGGGACGAACATCACCGATAACGACAGTCTTGACGTGAAGGTGGATCAGAACCTCTCGGATCGGCAGCGCTTCTTTGCGCGCTATTCGCGGCGTAATGTTACCCTGAGACCGCCGGAGTTTTTCCCAGAGGAATTTCTGGTTGCCGCCAGGCCCAACAATTTAATCGACGAACCGAGCCATAGCTTCGCCTTTGATCACAACCTCACGGTCAGTCCGACCTACTTGCTTAACGTTCGCCTGGGAGCTAACCGGGTCCTGCGAAAGATCGATCAGCCCAGCAAGGGCTTCGATCCGACCGAGTTGGGGTTTCCCACTTACATTCGCGCCAACGCCGATGCGCTGATGTTTCCGAGAATCGCGCCGTCGGGCTACCTCGCTATCGGACACTCCAACGGACAGATCTCGCGCAACGCTTTCGAAACCCACTCACTGCATGTGGCCAATACCAAGGTGCTGCCCCGGCACCAGTTGAAGTTCGGCTTTGAAGGGCGACTGCTCCGGGTCAACACCAATGAGGCGGGCCAGACCGTTGGCGACTACAGTTTCGGCAGGAGTTTCAGCCAGGGTCCCAACCCGCTCCTGGCGACCTCAACTGCCGGGGACGGCTTCGCTTCTTTCCTGCTGGGTTTGGGTGGCGGGACGCAGACCAAATTTTTTAAGGTCGTCTCGACTCAGAATCACTACTGGGGTTTCTATCTGGCGGATGACTGGAAGGTCACTTCGAAGCTGACCTTGAATCTGGGCTTGCGTTACGAGTTGGAGACACCCCGCACGGAGCGCTTCAACCGCCTGAACTATTTTGATCCGCAGGCGCCCTCGCCGCTGGCCGGTCCGAGCGGCATTGCCAATCTCACAGGGGGTCTGGTCTTTGCCACCGAGCAGGACCGCAGCCAGTTTGACAGGGACAAGAACAACTGGTCTCCCCGCTTCGGCTTCGCTTATCAAGCCACGAGCAAAACGGTGGTGCGCGGCGCTTATGGCCTCTTTTATGCGCCGTCGCCGCAGTCGGCCCGCGGCACTGTCGGCCTCAACGGTTTCTCAAGCTTCACTGACTGGTTGTCCAGCCTGGACGGTGTGACGCCGAACCACTATTTGCGCGACCCGTTCCCCAACGGGTTTATTCCTATTTCAGGCAGTTCGCTCGGGCTTTTGACGGGACTGGGGACCCTGGTTGCCGGTCCACTCCGTACCACCGTGACACCCTATACCGAGGGATGGAACTTTGGCATTCAACAGGAGCTGCCGGGCGGGGTTCTGATCGAGGCGGACTACGTGGGCAACCGTGGATTGCAGTTGAATGACGGCGATACTGCACAGTGGCTCACGCTGAGTCAGTTGGGGCCCGAGCATCTGGCGCTGGGCTCGCAGTTGCTGGAATCGGTTCCGAACCCGTTCTTCGGTTTGATCGCGACCGGCAGGAACTCACCGCCAACCTTCCAGCGCCGGTTCCTTCTGCGCCCGTTCCCACAATTCGATGGCGCTTTTGCGCTGACCTCCACAGGAGGGAACTCCTTCTATCATTCCTTTCAGTTGAAGGCGGAAAAGCGGCTCA
This sequence comes from Acidobacteriota bacterium, assembly GCA_022616615.1. GTDB lineage: Bacteria > Acidobacteriota > Terriglobia > Versatilivoradales > Versatilivoraceae > VFZK01. The sequence continues at coordinate 5,301 of JAKEER010000190.1, read as the reverse complement.
GCCAGGGCCTGGCTCTTCTGGTGGCTTACACCAACGCTAAATTGATCGAAGACGCCTCCTCGTCCAATGCTGGGGGATTTGGGTTTGGGCAGTCCGCGGTCCGGCAGAACATCTATGACCGCCGAGCAGAGCGCTCCGTTTCGCCCAATGACATCTCGCAACGCTTGGTGATCAGTTATGTCTACGAGCTGCCCTTCGGACGCGGCCGGAGCTTGGGCCGCGATTGGAACCGGGTGACCGACGTGCTGCTGGGCGGCTGGCAGATCAATGGCATCACCAGCTTTCAGAAAGGACAGCCCTTGTCGGTCACGGCACCCAACACCTGCAACTGTTTCAATCCGTCACTGCGCCCGAATATCAGCGGCAGCGCCGAGCTAAGCGGGTCAATCAAGGACCGCCTGGGTCGCTACTTCGACATATCCGTCTTCTCACAACCGGCTCAGTTTAGCTTCGGGAATGCACCCCGGACCTTGCCCGATGTACGCCGTCCTGGCTTGCAGAACTGGGACTTCTCTCTGTTTAAGAACTTCCGCGCCCAGGAGCGGTGGAGCGTGCAGTTCCGGGCCGAAGCATTCAACCTGTTCAATAAGACGCAGTTTGGTGTCCCCAACACGGACTTCGGCTCGCTCAACTTCGGATTTGGAGAGATCACATCTCAAGCCAATGTTCCGCGGCAGCTGCAGTTTGGGCTGAAGATCCTGTTCTGACGGCCTAGCTTAGCTTAGCGAGTTTCTGTCGCGAAACTCTCGAAGCCGTGCCTGGAGCCAATTCTTGCGCGCTCTTCAGCGGTTTCGGCTCCCCTCGCCCCAGCGGGGAGAGGGGTTGGGGGTGAGGGGGGGGTGAGGGGGGGGGTGAGGGGGCGGGGCACGCCGCATCGATTCCCAACCCGAGCCCGAAGAACCCTGCCAGATGCAGAAAGAAAGGCTTATGCTGTCATAGCGTGGTAATCCCCCCTCACCCCCAGGCCCCTCTCCCGCGTTGTGGCGAGGGGAGCCGAAATTGTTAGAGAGGTCGGCTCAAAGCCACACACCGCAAGACTTTCCGAGTTTCGCGACAGAAACTAGCGAGACCTAGGGCAGCCTTTAACAAAGAAAACCACGAAGGGCACGAAGGGTCGTGATGAATTTCTTCGTGATCTTCGTGGTTGAAATTTGCTGCGCCTCCCAAGTCCCACGGGATGTGCGACAAATTGGGGTTTGGGCATATCGCATGCGGACCTCTTCGCCAGTCCTGGGGACGCCGTCCCGCTGGGTGCCGATCCCGATAATCCTCCGGCAGCGAAGGTCGTCATCGCGGACTCGGATTACATCAGATCGACCATGAGGGACCCTGAATTCGCTTGGCAAACTCTTCTCCGGGGTAACCAGTCCGGATCGTCATGGATTGGTGGAGCGGCAGCAAATGGGGACCCAATCCGGCGGGCGCTGGGACCGCCCCGAGCCTACGCCCACAGGATAACCTGGCTGGCCTGACGCCGCATGATGATTTGGCTTGCACGAAATATTGCCTGGCTAATCCAAGGAACTGAGTATTTGGTCTATCTGCCCTCAGGCGGAACGGTAACGGTTGATCTTGCGGAGGCGAAGGGAGAGTTGGCCGTGGAGTGGTTCAATCCAGACACAGCGAAACCAAGCGGCACAAAAATGATCGCTGGCGAAGAGCGCCGCAGCCTCACCGCTCCATTCCCAGGACACCCAGTACTTTGTCTCGCCCGCTACATGCTAAACAGCAGACAGTTTCGCTGTGCCCTTTTGGAACCGAAGGAGAAGGCCAACCGCTTTGAAAGGAGCCTGACATCATGAAAAGACCCATCAGCGCACCTTCGCTTCTCTTCTGTGTTGTGATGGCGGTGGGTGTCGGCCTCGGCTGGGGGCAGGTGGCTGAGCCAGCCCCGGCCACCGGACCCCTCAAGCCGCATCCGACGAATCCGCGCTACTTTACCGACGTTTCGGGCAAGGCGGTCTACCTGACCGGCTCGCACGTGTGGAACAACTTGCCGGATATCGGGCCAAGTGATCCGCCGCCAGCCTTCGACTTCGACGCTTACCTGGATTTTTTGCGACGCCACAATCATAACTTCATTCGCCTCTGGCGGTTGGAAGAGGTTGCGTGGGACACTCGGCTCCAGCCGAATGACGTCGACCAGGCCGCGATGAATAACGTCGCGCCGCATCCCTGGAAGCGCACCGGCCCCGGCAACGCGCTCGACGGCAAGCCGAAGTTTAATCTCGAAGAGTTCGACCCGGCGTACTTCGAGCGGCTCCGGTCGCGCGTGAGTGCCGCTGGCGACCGCAGCATCTACGTCTCAGTCATGCTGTTTCAAGGGGCAAACTCATGGAAAGACCATCCGTTTCATGCGGCCAATAACGTCAACAGCATCGACGGCGATGCGGACGGCGATGGGCGCGGCGTGGAGACGCACATGTTGAAAACTCCAGCCGTCACTGCCTTGCAGGAGCGCTACATGCGCAAAGTCCTCGACACCTTGAACGATCTGGACAACGTGCTGTATGAAATCTCCAACGAGAGCGGCGCGTACTCGACCGAGTGGCAGTACCACATGATCCGCTTCATCAAGGAGTACGAGAAGAAGAAGCCGAAACAGCATGCAGTCGGTATGACATTTCAGTATTCCCCCGACGCGAAGCAGCGCGGCACGAACAAGCTGCTGTTCGACAGTCCTGCGGACTGGATCTCGCCCAACCGCGACGCGCCTGACGGCCGCGATTACTTGCGCAACCCTCCCCCGGCGGACGGGAAGAAAGTGATTCTGAACGACACGGACCATCTGGGCGGCATCATCGGCGATTCGGCGTGGGTGTGGAAGAGCTTCTGTCGCGGCCACAACCCGATCTTCATGGACCCGTACGACAACCGTGTGTTGGGCAAAGGCTCACCCGACCAGTGGAACGCGCTGCGCCAGAGCCTCGGCCAGACGCGCCGCCTCGCCGGGCGCGTGGATTTGGCCGCCATGCTGCCGCACGACAATCTGGCCTCGACGAAATACTGCCTGGCCCAGCCTGGCGTCGCCTATATCGTTTACCTGCCCGACGGCGGCGAAGTGACGGTGGACTTATCAGCGGCCTCCGGCACGTTCCAGGTCGAATGGGTGCCTCCGGGCGAGGGGACCACCACACCGGGTCAACCAGCGACCGGGGGCGCCAAACAATCATTCACTGCCCCGTTCAGCGGCAGCGCAGTACTGTTTCTATGGAAGCCTGCGAAGTAGAAACCGTGAGAACTTAACGATTGCGAATACTGACCGCACAGGGCAAGACCCCGAAAAGACGAGCCTGGAGGGCTCTGAACGAGTGGTACAGCCGCCTCGAGGCAGTTTCATCTTACTAGTCAAGGGCGGTGCCCTTGATATCCCGTTCTGGTAGCCACGATCACCGCGCTGTTTGCGGTGGTCGTGGACATCGGTCCGGAAAAACCCACGGCCAGCAGAAAACGCTGACCGTGGCTACCAAAGCAAGCGACGCCAGAAAACGAGGACAAAATTCTCGTTTCGCCGTGTATAACGGTGTAGGCGTTTTCGGCGACGGAGCGCCGAAAACGTGGCCCTTTCGGGCAGCAGAGAACAAACGACTGACGAGAATGGGGACGGCAGTTTTTTGAATCGGCCGGGCGAATTTTCCATTTGCCATTTTCCATTTCTCATTTTCCATTAAGGCACTCTAACTCATTGATTCCTTGTAAGCTTCGCAACATGAAAAACATTTTTTGCAAGTGTTGCGCCTAAGGGCCTAAACCCCAGTCTTGAGTTGATCAGGCAGAAATCGCACCAATCTGTACGTCAGGCTTTCCAGCTTGGCTCTGGAGTTTGAGCATTCTGCCCCGGACGGGGCAATGGACGGTAGCCAAGGCCATCGTGAACCTCCGCCGCCCCGGCAGGGACGTGGGATCAGCGTCCAGCGGGCATTCCGGCGCCCCTGCTGGGGCGCAACCGAATTGGATGGATGCCAACCTGGGGCGTCTCTCATACTTTGCCCCAGGCTACTCTCCCGCGCCCATCCAGGGCGCCCGGAGGAGGCCCCCGCTTCGTTGTAACCCTTGGGCACATGAACCACGAAATATTGATTTGCTCTCTTGGTGGGCTGCAACCCGCATTCTGCAGGCTTCGAACACACCGGAGGATGTCCAATCTCCAGTGTCAGGCGTCAGGCTTTCCAGCCTGACTCTGCTGCTAGGAAAACTTTCAGTCCCCGCCGTCCTCGCCCCGGTTCCTTGACGACCTCCCCAACAGTACAGTGAGCTCGCGCATTTCCAGAGTGGATTCGCCTATCCCATAGAGTCCGCTGTCGATGAGCACTTTCACGAAGACCCAACCTTAACTCATTTTGGTCTCTCAAGCACCGCCGATTCTCGCCCTACCTGTTTCTAAACAGCTCCAAAAAGATCCGGGATCCTTCAGTCTCGAGCCTATTTTTCGAATGGGAAGACAATCAGCCGGCTCGCACCGTAGGACAAAGCCTGCTGGCAGGCTTCTTTCCAAGCCTGGCTGCTCAGCTTGGGAAGCACTTCTGCGGGCAGCGCAAGAGTCCGGCTGGTCGCCGGTTGACCTGGCCGCACCCGTCGCCGGCCTTATGGGTGCTGCGGTTCTTTCGGAGCGATGCTTTTCTCCTTTGCCCGCGACCATAACGATTCCAAATTTCCTCTTCCGTTTTCATAAAAGTGGAATAGGGAAACGTCTTAAATAGTATAAGGATCAGATTTTCGGCTGAGCAGAAGAGTCATCTTAAGAGCAAATAGTTCTCCTGGCATTGCGTGTTGGGTCGGTTGACGATTCCTTGGGTGGCACACACACCGGGCGCGGTTTGCCAGGTGCGCCGCGCGGATGCATCGCAAAAGAGCACTATGCAGTGCATCGCCCAGGCCGAGACTAACAAAGCAATATTCGACCGTGATGCACGATGTTACGAGAATTTTGTTCTCGCTTCGCCAAGGCCTGAAAGCCCGAAGCGCCAGCGAGGGGGATGACCTGGAGGTGACTCGCAACTGACCCCTCGCTGGCGCTTCGGGCTTTCAGTGGGGATCTGCCTGGGATATCAAGGGCGATAGCCCTTGGTTAGTTAGTTTCTGTCGCGAAACTGGAAGATTGCAAGAAAACTCCCCTCATCGGCTGAGGAGGGGATGTGGCGCGCAGCGCCACTGGGGTGGTGCGAGTCGCTGCGATCCCGCTACTGATGTGGCTTTTCCGTGACTGTTCGAACCACCCCCGCCGTGGCCTGGGGCCGCGGCTTCCCCTCCTTATCCAAGGAGGGGAGCCTTTGTGCCGAGTTTCGCGACAGAAACTAGCTA
>JAKEER010000189.1 GCA_022616615.1 Acidobacteriota bacterium | reverse complement strand
TTCTCAATAGCAGAAATGATTCCACTCCCAGTCAAAGATCTTCAGGAGACGACAACGCGCACCGTGAGTCTTTACGGCGGTTCCCGGCTGGAAGAAGACCTCTTGCTTCATTGTGCCAGGATCACTCCCAGACCGGAGATGACCGAGCGAATGCGAGCTTTGATGCTTAATGGAGTTGATTGGGAATATTTGCTGACTACGGGCCGGCATCATGGACTTTTGCCACTGCTCTACTGGAACCTCAAAAGTTCTCTTGGCGAGATCGTGCCTGCCGGCGTTCAAGAAGAGCTACGAGATCATTTTCAGCGCAATGCTTTACGGAACCTGTTTCTCTCAGGCGAGATGCTGCGTATCGTGCAGCTTTTCCGAGAACATGGTTTGGGGGCCATCCCTTTCAAAGGGCCTGTGTTAGCCGCTTCGATCTACGGAGAGACCTCCCTGCGGGAGTTCATTGATCTGGATATCCTCGTTCGCAAGCAAGATCTAGTCGCAGCTAGGGACTTACTCATGCGCGAAGGCTATGCAATGGATACCGCGATGACGAAGGCGCAGCAGGACGCACGGCTGCGATCGGGCTGCGCGATAACCCTCTCACGTCGAGATGGCAAGGCCATTGTTGACCTGCATTGGGAATTCACGGCCTTGAAATTCTCCCTGCCCTTTGATCTCGACAACCTCTGGGGGCGCCTAGAAACAGTTTCAATCGCTGGTCGCCAGGTGGCCACTCTCTCGGTACTGGATCATCTCATGCTGGTTTCTATCCACGGGGCGAAACACCGCTGGGAACGCTTGGAGTGGATTTGCGACGTCGCGGGCCTGCTACTCGTTCAGCCAAAGCTGAACTGGGAACGATGCCTTGAGGAATCCACCAAGCTGAGAGCGGAACGGATACTACTCCATGCACTTCTTCTCGCAAATAAATATCTGGGAGCCAAGCTTCCCCCGATCGTGCATCGGAAGCTGCAAGCCGATCCGGTGGCTCACTCATTGGCGGCGCGAGCCGGCGAAAACTTGTTTTCTGAATCCAGTACGGCTCTGGTGACGGCCGATGAAACGGCGTTTCACTTGCAGATGCGTGAGCAGTTTTCTGACAGAATGCCTTATGTACTCTATCAGGTTCGCCGCTGGATGATTCCCACAGAGAGAGACCGGTCAATCTTCCGGCTGCCGGCGTTTCTTTCATTCCTTTACTACCTTTTTCGACCGGCTCGACTGCTTTTCGAATACGGACTGCATCCCCTCTCACAATTTCTGAAGAATTTTCGTCTCCACAAATCATGAAACGAATCATCCGGCTCCTGTGCCTTTCCAGCGCCGACAGAAGCCTATTCATCAAATCCTGGGGGTTGCTTGGACTCATCCGATTAGGACTGTGCCTGTTTCCATTTCAGACTTTGCGCGCATGGCTGGTTCCACGAGCTAGACGGCGGTGCATCCTTTCGGTGGACGAGCAACCCTCCTATCTGAGCAGAGTCACCTGGGCCGTTCGAGTCGCGAGTCGCTACCTGCCCGGTGCGCCGACCTGCCTGGTCCAAGCACTAGCCACTCAAGCACTGCTCGCACGGCGAGGCCTTCCAGCGCGTCTCTTGATTGGCCTCACTCAAGGCGCCGATGGGCATTTCGAGGGGCACGCCTGGGTTGAAAGCGATGGCCGGATTGTCATGGGAAAAGGGGGGCACGAACGGTACGTTCCACTGACGTCGCTAGGAGACAGACTCTATGAGCATTCACAGTAACTCCGTAATGACCGAACCGCGCTTGCAACCAGACCCAGAGGTGATTTGCCAAAGAATGGGTACGGAGATTGTGTTGCTTCATCTTCGCACTGATCGTTTTTATGAGCTGAATCACACAGCAGCAAGACTGTGGGAACTGCTTAGCCAAAAATGTGATCTAGCCCTAATCCACGAAACATTGTTGAGTGAGTTCGAAGTCGATCCGGGCCAGCTTGCCAATGAGATAAGGGCACTGCTCGCCTCGCTAAAGTCTGAAGGCTTGATCATCGATTCGGACCGTCCAGTGCTGACTCGAGAGGAGGAGTGATGAGAGACTCTTGGATCCTGCGCTGGGACACTCTTTTGGACGATAAACCCACGTTGTTCAAGCTGGGAAACGAAGCGTCAGTCCAACCAGATTTCCTTGAGGCAGAGTCTGGGACCTTTGTCGTCTTCGACGGCTATCTGTTTAGCGAGGGGGGTTCAGGCCGCGAACCGAGCGTTTCCGATGCAATGCGGGCCGCATCGGCCTACAGTAAAAGAGGAGAAGACTTTCTTGACGGCTTGCGTGGCGGCTTTACCTTAACGGTTTGGGACCATGAGCGCAGATGTCTAATCACCGGACGAGACGCGATGGGGCTCAGTCCTTGTTTCTATCACTGGGATGGCCGCTATTTTCTGGTCTCCTCTTCGTTAGAAGCAATTACTGCTCAACCCGGGGTTGGCAGGAAGGTCAACCGACTTGCCATTGCAGAGTATCTGCAGGGTTACTGCTCAACCAGTCAGAGAGAAGAGACTTTCTTCCAGAATGTTCGGCGTCTGCCCCCGGCGCATCGACTGATACTGCGACAGAAGAGCTTATCCATTGTCCGCTATTGGGATCCTGTTCCGCCTGGATTTGCTTGGGCCAATGAAGAGGAGGTTTCCAACTTTCAGCCAATTCTGGAACGAAGTGTCTGCCGCTGTCTTTCCGTTGGTGCGGACAGCCTCGCCCTAAGCGGAGGTTTCGACTCGGTTAGCCTAGCGATCTTGGCTGCCGAGCAATTGCAGGGAGCATCTCCACTTCACGCCGTCTCGCTTCGCTTTGATGAAACCGTTTGTGATGAAGGGGAGACTCAAATCGCGGTGCCCCGCACACTGGGGATGCCGCAGCTGTTGCGGACAGTGCGGGAAAGCCTCGGTGGCGAGAGTTTTGTCGCTGCAGCTCTTGCTTTGTCCAAAAGCAGCCCCAGTCCGGTTCTCACAATGTGGCAGTCCATGTACACCGGCTTGCTCAGATCCGCATCGGCTCTGAATCTCAGACGTATGCTCATGGGAACTGGCGGCGACGATCTCTTCAATGTCGACCCCAGTTATGGCGCGGACCTCCTGGCAACTGGCCACCTCAGAAGTCTGTGGCGTTTCTTTCGGGCCTGGCAGCGGACGTCTCCGTTTCCTGCATCATTGGTTGCACGGGAAGTGCTCTGGTACGGCGCGGCAAGACCCGAATTGAATCGCTGGATCGGAACGATCTATAAACACATCCCTTCAAACATCAAAGACCAGCTCCGCAAGCATCGAGGGAAAAGAGAAATTTTAAAGCCCTGGATTTCCTGCCAAGATTCCGATCTTGTCTCACAGCTGGAACATCGTCGCCGTTCGCCTATTCCCGTCGAGATGGCGCCGGGAGAACGTTCGTATGTCCGTCGAATCCGCTATCTCCCTCAAGCCCCCTTGTTGTTGTTGGAGCTCGACCAGGGCATTATCTGGGCAAGGAATTTGGGCTTTACGCTTCTTTATCCTTATTTCGACCGGGATCTGGTTGAGCTGCTGTTGCGTATCCATCCGGAGTATCTGATCGCCGGTGGGCACAATAAGACACCATTGCGCCGGTTGGTTGCTGAGCGGCTTCCGTCAGTGCCACTTCGCAAAAAGAAGGTAGACTTCACCCAAATGGATCACGAGTTGTTAGTGGCCCAGGGCCGGGAGATCTGGAACAGAATGCGTGGTGCGATGATGCTTTCTGAATTGGGTCTTGTTGAAGCGGACCGTCTGAACCCTTTAATGGATGATTACTTTTCCGGACGCAATAAGAACTCCTTCCGAACCTGGATCGTTCTCAGTACCGAAGAATGGTTGCGAGCCCAGTCTCTGAGTTCCTCTTGCGAATCAGCTGGGAAAGCTGCCTACATCCCGGCGTCAATCAAAAACGCACCCCGGTCTGGTGCTCCATCTACCGAGGTGAGTCGAGATCAGGACTACGTCAAAGCCGGCACTGCATGAATCAGCCGTATTCCTGGGAGCGCGGGCGTCCCGTCCGCCACGGCGCGCCAACAGGCGCGCCGATGCGGACGGGACGTCCGCGCTCCCAGGAGTGGCTAATTGGGACTGTGGCTTAAGTCGCGAATAGCACTCTGTCCGTAACCCAGCTCCTACCTTACCTTTTCACGTATTGGATCGTCCTCGGAGATCCAGTCAGCTTCGGTTCTCGGTCCCGCAGCTGCTCGTGATCAGTTCACGGATGTCTTGCCGTTCTGATCACAGATCAACAGAAAGGAGGTGAGACGCATGAACAGACTTAAAGAAAATACCGACGATCTCGCCCCACCGAGAGTAAAGACCCCGTGGGATTCCCCAACCTTGAAGTTCGTTGGCAGTGTCAAAGAGCTCGTGCATGGCGGCGGAAAATCTGGAACCAACCGGGATTCCGATCCGCAAGGCACCTTCAAGCAAGGGATAGGCTAGACAGTGGCCTGCAACAAGAGTTCGATGAACTGGGGCTCTTGGGAGCAAGGGAAGGCGGGACCGGGCCGCCTTCTCTCACTCTGTCGTTCATCGGGTCTGGCGCTTTCAGCGACTGTACGCCGAAAAGTTGGCGAATCGCGGCATAACGTGCGTTTGCTGACACCACAGCTCGGCCGTCTTTCGTGCAATTTCCAATCAAATTGAGGATAAAGAAAGAATTGACTTCGTCACTTCGAGGCATCCCAAAACTGACTCTGACTGCGGCGGGAAGCAACCCTGGTCCCTTGTGGGACGAAGGCGAACTCGCAATCCAGACTTGGCCCGACCTGTACGGAAATGTGTTTGCTTACTGTTACAGCCAAGGCGACACCGATTGGATCGAACTGCCGGGTTTGGCAGACTTCGGCTTTTCAAGAATAGGAGAAGAAGTCAAAGCAGTCTTCCGCCCGTCAGTATCAACCGAGCTCGTCCAGGAAACCTATTATCGCTCTGTCCTTCCGATGATAGTGCAGGCAAGGGGCACTGAAGTGCTTCATTCCAGCGCCGTGCTTATGCCTCAGGGTGTCATAGCCCTTTGCGGCAAATCATGGTCAGGCAAATCGACAACAGCTTATGCCTTAAGTCAACGTGGATATCCGCTGTGGGCTGACGATGCTGTTGCCTTCGATACCGCCGGAGAACAAGTCACGACAGCCCCGTTGCCTTTTAGGATCCAGCTTCGGCCGGCCTCAGTCTCATTCTTTGACCCGCTCCGCCCCGCTCCGCCTGCCACGGGAGCGCTCGCCCACTTTGATCAGACCAATCAAGAGCCCGCAATCCTTGCTGCACTGTGCATTCTCAAACCCGCTTCCCCGGACGCCAGCTTGAATGTTGAAACCTGTCCGCTTACTTCGGCCCAGGCTTTCGCGGCCGTACTCTCGCATGCTTATTGTTTCAGCTTGCACCATAGGAAACGAAAACGTCAGATGATGCAGCGTTATCTGGATCTCACAGCGCGGGTTCCGGCTTTCGAGATCCGATATAAGCCGGGCTTGGAAAAGCTCTCCGCAGTCCTGGATGGCATCGAATCCTGTGTAGACAGGCTCTGCAAAGAATCGACACTTTGGGTAACGCAGTCATGCCGATAGACCTAAAACCGAAGAACCAGCGATTGCGACAAGTGATAGTTCAGCTTTCATATCTGCCGAGAACGCTGCGACTGATCTGGAGTGCCGCGCCCGGTTGGACTCTCGCTTGGATTTCACTGCTCATTGTGCAGGGGCTCATCCCGGTCGTACTTGTATCTCTGACGCGCCTGCTGGTTGATGGCGTGGTCGCTATTCGCGACACGGCCGGCAGTTTGGAAAAGGCCGGGCCCGTCCTGTTCTTGGCGGTCTTAATGGCCACAGTGGTTCTGCTAGCCGAGTTTCTGCAGGGGACAAGTGAATGGATACGAACGGCTCAGTCGGAGCTGATTCAGGAACACATCAGCGCGCTGATCCAGCGAAAGTCGCTCGCGGTGGACTTGGCTTTTTATGAGTCGCCAGATTTCTACGATCACCTGTACCGTGCTCTCAGCGACGCCAATAGCCGGCCGCAGTCTTTGTTGGAAAGCAGTGGTAGCCTGCTGCAAAACAGCATCACTCTGGTTGCTATGGCACTGGTGCTCGCTCCCTATGGCGTCTGGCTGCCTGTGGCTTTGTTGATGAGCACCTTGCCGGCACTCTATATCGTGCTGCGTTACAACTGGCAGTCGCATCAGTGGTGGGAAAAGACAACCACCGACCGGCGGCGCACGGTGTATTACAATCTCATGCTTACCACGCCTGAGGGGGCCGCCGAGGTGCGGCAGTTTGATCTAGGAGGACACTTCCAATCCTGCTTTCATCAGTTGCGCGCCGCTCTCCGGACTCAGCGCTTGCACCTGATAAAATCTTTGAGCTTTGCGCGGCTGAGCGCAGGGGCGATCGGGCTCACTGTTTCCGGCGCAACCTTGGTCTGGATGATTTGGCGCACGATTCAAGGGGCAGTAACTCTGGGCGACCTGGCGCTCTTTTACCAGGCTTTTCAGCGTGGCCAGACGTTGATGCGCTCGCTGCTGGCCAATGTGGGCCAGATTTATTCCAACAGTCTCTTTCTCGCCGATCTATTCGAGTTCCTCGGACTTCACCCTAAAGTTGTCGACTCTCCAACTCCCGAGCTCCCGCCTGCCACCCTCAATCAAGGGATCTCCTTCCGGCAGGTTACCTTCCGATATCCTGGCAGCGACCGAGTCTCTCTCCAAGACTTCAATCTGAGCATTCCTGCCGGCCAAGTCGTAGCCATTGTAGGCGCTAACGGAGCGGGAAAAAGCACTCTCGTAAAACTGCTCTGCCGCTTCTACGACCCCGAGGCCGGTCAGATCACGCTGGATGGTATCGACATTCGGAATCTTCCGCTGGCCGAGTACCGCCGTATGATTACCGTTTTGTTTCAGCTGCCCGTAGCGTACCAGGCTACCGCAACTGAAAACATCGTCTTTGGTAACCTGGCCGCAAATCCAAGCCCGCTCGAAACTGAGGCTGCGGCAAGAAAATCTGGAGCGCATGAAATCATTGCCAGGCTGCCCCAGGGTTATCAGACCTCGCTCGGAAAATGGTTTACAAACGGCGCCGAGCTCAGTGCTGGAGAGTGGCAACGGATCGCCATGGCGCGGACTTTCGTTCGACAAGCGCAGGTTCTTCTACTTGATGAGCCCACCAGTTTCATGGACTCTTAGGCTGAAGCAGACTGGTTAGAACAATTTCGCGCGCAAGCCAGTGGGCGAACAGCTATTGTCATTACACATCGGTTTACCGTGGCCATGCGCGCAGATGTCATTCACGTAATGGACAGGGGCCGCATCGTAGAATCAGGCAGTCACGAAGAACTCTTGAAACGAGGTGGCCTGTACGCCACTTCCTGGAGCGGTCAAATGGGCGCAGGCTCAATTGTTCCAGAAGCAGAGCTGCTCTCAACCGTCGGCTAGGGTCACTTGGTGGCGATGAAGTTCAAGCCTGGGTCAAGTTTGTTAACTTGCTGACCCTCACCCCCAGCCCCTCTCCCATTGGGCACTAAGCTAGCAGAAAGCTGTATCATCACCTTTCCCAAGTCCTGGCAGTTCCAACCTCGAAATCTCCCGCCTTGACCCGCTGTCCGAAGCGTATCCACTGTGACAGCCCCCAAAACTCCACCCTATCTTGATCCCTGGCTCACCGCTTCCCGCGCGCTTCCAGCGTTTTCTCTCGCAGTTTCTCCATAGATGCCACGAACGACTTCTTTTTCGCCATAACGGATGTATCGTAGGTCGCCGTCCTCAAACACGACAGAAAGCGGCCCGGCTCGCAATTCTACCTGCCCAGGCAGCGGGCATCAGCGCGTAGTAAAGGACATTCTTAGGTAGCGTGGGCATGGATCTCCCTCGAATACGGCCTCAGGGTGAAAAAAAGGCGCAGCCGCCAAGAAACCCGCTGACGCCTCCTATTGAGGATTACAAAGTATAGAGTGACGAGTCTCTTCGTTCCCCACATACAAAACAGACTTCGGTTCTCCTCTCCCCAACGCGGGACTCAGCCGAGGGGGAGAACCAAATCTCCATCATAATGTGGGAGGCTGACAAACACCGAAATCCTTCTCCCACGAGCCGCCTGCGGTGAATCCACCATCCACGGCAATAACCTGCCCTGTGACATAAGAAGATGCAGGCGAGGCCAGCCAGATGACAATGCCAGCGAGATCCTCCGGAATACCTGCTCGCCGGGCTGGAATGCGATCGAGCATCCAGCGGCTCCGGTGCGCGTCTTTCCAGTAATACTCTTCAGTCAATGGGGTGTGCATGAAGCCGGGTGCGACGCAGTTGACTTGAATGTTGTCTCTGGCCCACTCAACCGCCATAGTCTTGGTCAACTGCGCTAGCGCGGATTTAGTCATGCCGTACACCGAGAGATTGGCAAAACCTAGCGTGGAAGTCATCGACCCTATGTTGATGATTTTTCCGCCGCCCTGGTTGCGCATCATCGGATGCAGAGCCTGGCTCAGGAAGAAAGCGCTGCGGAGATTCACCGCGATGATGGTGTCGAAATCCTCCGGCGTTACCGCCTCGATCAACTTCCGCCGGTTGGCGCCGGCGCAGTTCACCAGGATATCGACGCGACCCAGCGCTACCTGAGCATCCTCTGCGAGCTTCCGGCAGTGGGCAGCCTCGTGCAGCGAGGCAGCCAAAATGACACCGAAACCTCCTGCTTGTTCGACAGCCTGTCTCGTTTCCTCCAGCTTCTCGGCCTTCACGCCGTGAATCCCCACACGCGCGCCGGCGGTTGCCAAAGCCACGGCCATCACCCGCCCCAGCCCGCCACTGGCTCCGGTGACAAGTGCCGTCTTTCCCTCAAGGGAGAAAAGCCGCTGTAGGATTGAAGTGATTGGCATGGGGTGGCCAGACCGGCCCTTGAATCTCAATCGCGCCGGCTGAGTGGCCAGGGCTGGTGCGTCAGTTTAGAGTCTCTACAAAAATGATCCATCACTATAGCATTGAATTCTCTGAAGACAGCATCGTTCGCGGTTTCCCCAGGGGCGCGTCAAAGTCCAGAGTTGCTGCAAGGCTACTTCTGCGCTCGGCAAGTCCCTTTAAGAAAGGGGCAGAGGCCGTAAACCTGCCAGGTCGTGGGCAGATGGGACGACCCCCTCCCACTCTCCGCGAACGCTGACCCCCTTTGTTAAAGGGAGCTGTGAACAAATTGAAACTCAACGAAACAGCCGGTTCCCCTCTCCCCAACGCGGGAGAGGGGAGCTGTGAAAAAATTCGGTTGGGCGTATAAACCTGATCCGGTAGGGACGCGGTGCTCCGCGTCCGTGTTGGGTT
>JAKEER010000188.1 GCA_022616615.1 Acidobacteriota bacterium | reverse complement strand
GCTGTCAGCACGCCGGATGGATTCGTCAGGTTGGTGCTGAATCCAAACTGGCTAAAGATGAACTGGTTGGCCAACGGCTGGCCGATCAAATCGTAGAACATCCCCCAACCGGCGCGGATGGAACTTTTGCCCGGCCCGCCGGTCAGCCATTTCAGCCAGCCTTCGCTAGCCTGAGGCGAATAGGCCAGCGCCAGGCGTGGCGCGAAGTTCTTCTTGTGATACCGATACAGGGGCCTCCAGCGCGGATCTTCCTGGGAGATAAAAGTGATCTGCCCAGCTTCCGACTGAGGCCGCCCTTGCTGGGCTAAGCCGCCGCGCCTGTCGAACCATTCGCCCAGGGGGAAAGTCGTCGAGGTCTGGGCGCCGGTAGCCTCATAAACCGGCGGCATCAAGGAGTAGCGGAGACCGGCGGTCAGGGTGAACGCGTGAGTGATTTTCCAGCTGTCCTGGATGTAGAACTCGTATTCGTTGTTGGCCATGACGCGTCTCACCTGCGCACTCACCGGCACAACGTTGCCCTGGATGTCATAGGTGTAGTTGGACGTCACCGAGCTGATGAGCCCGAGCACGGAGGCCATGGCATCGATGAAAGGGCCGCGCGAGCCGCTCAGGTCGGGCACTGCCGCCGCCAACTCTGACCCCTGGCCCTGCAATCGGTTCGCCCTGATCAGGCCGGAGTGGAAAGGCGCCGGCGCCGAGCGGCTGTTCCTGATCCAGCGGAACACGCCTCCCAGGCGCACATCGTGCGCGCCACGGGTCCACGCCAAGTCCTCCGTGGCCTGGTGCACGGGTATGATGCGGCGGCTGCCGGTGGTTAAGGCATTGCGGTTTGAGATGCCGGTAAACGACACCGCCGGCAAGGTCTGTATGCCAGTGTTCTCAGTTCCCGCTCGCGTGTAGCCGTAACGCAGTGTGCTGATCAAGGTCGGCTTGAGGATCCAGTTATAGCCGAGCACCATTCCCTTGGAATTGTTCAAGCCGACGCTCCTCGGGATATCACCAGGAAACTGCGGCACGCCCCCCGAATGATCGTTCTGCAGGTTCCCGCGCCAGAAGAGAAGGTGTTTCGAGGCGGCGTCCACCGTGTAGTCGAGCCGGCTGATGTAGGTGTCTTCCTTGGAACGCTGGGGCGAGGCAAAGCGGTAGCCCAAAATGTTCAGCCCGTCACCCTGCGTGAAATCGTTCGGCAGGGGATAAGACTGAAACAGTTTCAGTACTGCCGAGTTGACCCCGATGCCCAGCGGATCGATTCGCGTCTGGATGTCTTGCGGGGTGAGGTCGGCGATGGTTCCGTCCGTGCGCACGTATTGGACGATGCCCTGGCGCAGTTTCGCAGATGGGACGGTCACAAGCTGGCTGGTCCCACTTCGGTCGCGCCGGCCTTCATAGTTCGCAAAGAAGAACAGGCGGTTCTTCTTGATTGGCCCTCCGAACGATCCTCCAAACACGTCGATCAGCAGCGCCGGCTTCTTCACGCCCGACAGGTTGTTAAAGAAACTGTTGGCAGCGGTCGCCGTATTGCGGTGATAGTCATAGACCGCGCCATGGAACTCGTTGCTACCACTCTTGGTCACCAGCGCGATCTGGCCGCCGGCGCTGCGACCCTGGTCGGCATTGGCATTGGCGGTGGTGGTGCGAAACTCCTGCACCGAGTCCAGCGTGACCCGCAAGACGCTCGTGAAGGCCCTTCGTTCGTTCTGGTCGTTGACATCCACCCCGTCCAGCGTAATGTTGGCCTGATCGTTCTTCCCCCCATTTACAGCGCCGTTGATCTCGCCGCCCCCGTCGGTGAAGGCGGTGACGCCAGGCTGATAGCCCAGGAGCCCAACAGGATTTCGCAGAAGGAGGGGCAACTGGGTGATGGCCTGAGTCGAGATCGCGTTGCCAAGCGACGCGTCGGTAGTGTTCACCTGGGCAGTTTGTGCGGTGACTGTGAGGGCTTCTGCAATCGTGCCCACTGTTTCAAAGGCAATGTTGACCGTGGCCGGCGAATTCACCAAAAGCCGGAACTCCTTGACCGCCACGTCCCGGAAACCAGCCGCTTTGGCCGTCATTTGGTAAGTACCCGGCAGCACCTGGGCGAACGAGTACCGCCCGTTTTCGTCGGTCGTGGTCTCCCGTTTGGTGCCTTTGTCGGCACTTTCAAGGATCACTGTTATGCCTGGCACCACCGCGCCCGTGGGATCGGTCACAGTGCCTGATAGAGAGGTGAATGCCTGACCAAAGAGAATCGGCGAAGCAGTGACAACAGTCCAGACCAGTGTGGCGAACCACCAAGAGTGAATTCTCAGCGCAAGGCGAGTGGATTGCTCAGCGTTCATAGCGGCGAACTCCTTTGCTCGGTTGACAGGGTCGTGATAAATTTCTTTCAAGGTTCCTGGATTCAGACTCTGCACCGTCGATCGCATTGAACGCAAGCAGTGGGCCTCAATAATTCTCAGTGTTTCTCAGGATGGCATGAACGTCGAATCGGTCTGCTGGTACGACTTCGAGTATTTCCGTATCGATCCCGTGAAGCGATTGCTGCTGGCCAGGGGCGAATTTGTTCCGCTGCCCCCGAAGGCGTTCGACCTGCTGCTGGTGCTTGTCCAGAATAGTGATCGCGTGCTCAAGAAAGAAGAGCTAATGCAGGCTCTCTGGCCCGACACCACGGTGGAAGAGTCCAACCTGACACAGAACATCTTCCTGCTGCGGAAAGCTTTTGGAGAGAGTGCCCACGAACATCGATATATCGTTACTGTCCCGGGTCGCGGCTATCGCTTCGTTTCGCAGGTGCGGCAGGTGGAAGATGCGGGCGCTGCCTCCTACTCCGAAGGCTGGGATAAGAAAGCATCCGACGAGTCCCATTCCTCTTTTCAATCGATCACTGTGCTCCCGCTGCGCCCTTTGAGCGCGGACCCGGCAGAAGAGTATCTTGGACATGGAATGGCAGAGGCCCTGACGGCCAGGCTCGCCAGTATCCGGGGCCTAACAGTTCGACCGGCGGTCGGCGCCGCCTTCAAACATACCGGATCAGGGCCGGACCCGTTGCGGGTTGGACGCAGACTGGATGTGGCGTCAGTGCTCTATGGAACGCTGCAGCGCGCAGGGGATAGAGTTAGGATCACGGTCCAGATTGTGTGCGTGCGCGATGGATCTCTGCAGTGGGCAAAGCAGTTGGAAGGAAATCTTACGGACATCTTCGCATTCCAGGATGTGATTGCCGAACACGTGGTCAGCGCTGTGACTCTGGAATTGAACAGCGAAGAGAGAAAGCGTCTGCAGCGACGCTACACTGAAAACACTGAGGCGTATCTGGCCTATCTCAAAGGCCGGTATTTCTGGAGCAAGCGAACGCCAGATGGGTTCCAAAGAGCGGCCGAGTGCTTCGAGCAGGCAAGCCGTCAAGATCCCGGCTATGCGCTAGCTTACGCCGGCTTGGCTGACTACTACAGCCTGCTCGCCTGTTACAACGTGACGCTTCCATCAGAAGTCTGGCCCAAGGCCGAGAGAGCTGCCATTCGGGCCCTGGAAAACGACGACCAGCTTGCCGAGGCTCACGCCGTCCTGGCGATGATTCAAATGGGGTACAAGTGGGATTGGTCTGCGGCGGAGCGGGAATGCCAACGAGCTCTGGCTCTCAACCCCAACTACGCCACTGCGCATGACTACTACGCCGAATACTGCAGCGCCATGGGCCGGCACGAACAAGCAATTGCTGCAATTAAGCGGGCGCAGGAACTGGAACCTCTTTCGCTCATCATCAATTGCGACGTCGGCTGCAATCTCTTCCGGGCTCGCCAATACGAGCAAGCAGTAGACCAACTTCGGAATACCATCGAGATGGATCCGGGCTTTGCCCTAGCTCATTGGGCATTGGGGTGGACTTATGAAGCCCGAGGATTGTTTCAAGAGGCACTGGCGGAGTTTGAAGAGGCATTCAGACGATTCGACAGCGGCCCGTTGATGTTGGCCTCCATGGGGCACGCGTATGCCGCCTGCGGCAATACTTGCGAGGCTCTCAAGGTTCTTGACCAGTTGCTGGAGATCTCCAGACGGCGCTACGTTTCACCCTACGATATGGCCCTTCTGTGCACTGGCTTGGGTGACAAAGCCCAAGCTTTCGACTGGCTAGAGAAAGCCTGCCAAGACCACCCGTTCGACCTGGTCTACCTCAAAGTGGAGCCAAGACTTGACCCGCTCCGTTCCGACGCCCGGTTCGAAAGCCTGCTTCAGCGACTAGGGCTGGCTCGATGAAGTTGTCGCGGTATTGCCCTCCGTCCCGACACCCAAAAAGTATTACCGTACCGCCCTCCTGACTCCAGCTGACTTCTGCTTAATTTCTGTCTGGTCTCACTCATCGGTTGCTCAAGACACTGGGCCAGGCGGCCATTTTGCTGGTTTGATCGTTCAGGTCTGCAACTGGGCTAACTGCATCAGGTTGGGTGCGTGAAACCCGTCAGGAAAAATGGGGCAGGCCCACAGCGCGGGGGAGTCTAGCGCGGCGTATTGCGCGGCGGTGAAGTTTCCTACTCTAACTTCAATAGGGTGTGGGTTGGGCACCGTTCTTGTCAGCATGGCTGAAACCTCAGGAGACTGTTCGCTCTCTAACAGGAGAAACTGCGAGCCCAGACCGCCTGAAGTCCTCAGGTCTGATGCGGGCAGTCTGGGTGGAAGCGCAACCGAGCAGATTGTCACCGCCAACTCCGTCCTGCAGGGGTTGGCCTTCCTTTCGGCTGCCACAATCGGCCGACTCATCGCCAGCCTTCCGCTCTAAGTCCGACAGGCTCCTAGGCCAGAATCTTCTGCACGCCTTCACAGGAACTGCCGGTGAGTCGGCCGTCTGTTTGATTCCTCCGAAAATAGTGTTTCTCCTCCTTGCACAAGGAGATGGTTAGGGGGAAGTAGGTTCGGGTTACGGTCATTTCCCTGTAGTCCGCCCTTGTCCAGGGGGGAGACTATTGCTTTTATTTGTCCTGGCGCAGCCGTTCGGCATGAGCGGCTCCCCTGAAGTCTTTCACTGCCGAGGGGCGACGCTGAGAATCGAGCTTTTCTCAGGGGCTGCGTTCGAGATATCGATTGATGCGATGGGTGGGCATGCCGGGGGGCTACCAAGGGAGCATTTCGCTCCTTTCTCCCAGGGAAGTTGCTTGTACGAATCTTCATGGGATCACCTCATACTCTCCGGCTTTGTTCCACAGAGGGAAACCAAGCCCGTTCAGATCGGCAACGAGGCGTCCATTCCTGATGGTGGCCACACACTCCAGCTTCTGCGTTCCCAGCAGCTTCTTGCTCCAAGCATCCTTAAAGGCAAAGACCCCTGTCTTCAGTTCGAAAACTGCAACGTCGGCAACCTGGCCTTCACCCAGTGTCCCCAGCTCAGGAAATCTTTTGATCGCGCGAGCGGGGTTGACGGTGGAGCGCTCGACAGCATCCGGAAGCTTCATGCCCAGGTTCATCAATTTGGAGATGCAGTTGGCCATGTCAGACTGCTGGATCATGATGCTCGAGGAATGCAGGTCGGTGCTGATAGTGTCAGGAGGAAACCCTTGTTTCATTGCCCGCACTGCCACGGGCCAGAGAAAGCTGCCGCGGCCGTGGCCGAGATCGAACAGCACCCCGCGTTTTCGCGCTTCGAGGATGTAAGGCTGCAATTCCCCCGTGAAGCGATCGACCACTTCCAACTGGCGATCGTTGTAAACATGGGTGTGCAAGTCTCCCGGTCTCATGACCCTGAGCAATTTCTCACGACTGGTGCGGGCGCGATTCGTGAAAATACTGTCGTCCACGATCACCGGTGTGTTTGAGAGGCGTCCCGCCTCGATAGCACGTTCGAGGGCTGTCCAGCCAGGGAGAACAAAATGGGCAACTTTAATCCCCACAATCTCATTTGGATTCTCTTCGATCTTGGCAGCGGTTTTCACTGGGTCCATGTCTTCCACGTTGTTCTCTGCCTCGGGTCCAATCATGCCGCGTCCAACAATGTTGAGAAACACCAGCACACGTGTCCTAGAGGGTTCGATGATTCGCTTCCTAAAGTCGTCGAAGCTGCGCCAGCCGGCTCCGCCGGCATCCACCACCGTTGTCGTGCCTGCCAGTAAAGCGGTGTCGTCCGGAAAGACTGAACCCGAGTATCCGTAGACGTGAGCGTGCAAATCGATCAGGCCCGGCGTAACATAAAGCCCTTTGACGTTGAGCACTTTCTTGGCCCGCCGCACGGGCAAGCTCGGGGCGACTCGCACAATCCGATCTCCCGAGATGGCCACGTCCATGACTTGATCGATCCTGTTTGCCGGATCGATGACGTGGCCGCCCTGCAGCAGGATGTCATAAGACTGGGCTCTCGCCACGCTTGCCGTTACCAGCACGAGCGGCAGGATGAACGCAATGCGTTGTAGGCTGCGGCGACAGACCAAAGGGATTAGGTTGGCAATAGGCAATGGCTTCTCCTTGAATGGTGAAGGGGCAGCTCAAAAATGAAATCCTTCTGGCGCTGTGAAAAAACAGGGTGGGCGAGCGGCCTCGCGAGCCGTTGTCAGGAGAATCCACACCGGAAACTGCTCGCGAGGAGGCTCGCCCTCTCGCTCCAACAGCTTTCGCAATTTTTTCAAGCTTCCCTTTCCGGCAGCAGTGAAACGAGGCATGGAATGTCAGACGTGGCCGGCGCAAATATGGGCGATGGTCCTTAACTTCCACCGCGAATGACTTCAGCCGCCCGAGCATCATGGCCGCCGGAACTTTGCTGGCTCCCGTCTGCACTATCGCTTTCGGGCGGCGTTCTCCATCCATCGTCCTTCGCGAACTATTAATGACAGAGGCTTTTCCAGGTATACGTCCTTGCCTGCCTCACAAGCCATGATAGTTTCCAGGGCGGGCCAATGGTCCGGTGCTGCTTAGGACGCTGATCAGGTAGGATTAGGGTCCTTTTTGCTCCTTCACTCCCTCTCTTTGGTGAGGTAGCCACACTGTTACGTTATCGAAAATTGCCTTTCGCCAGTTTCATTCGAAAACACAGAACCCTCGGTTGGGCTTATCCTTAAGTGAACTCTCAACTGCCGTAGTCGATACAGACACTGCAAGTTCGAAGCGCTCTTTCTTTCCAAATCCCTCGGCCAGCTCTCGTTCTCGGTGACTTGGACTCTGTCCCTGGTCAACCCGCGTCTCTTAGCGCCTGTGAAGAAATAAAGTGCGCAGAAGTTCCCCTCCTTGGTTAAGGAGGGGATGCCGTGGCCGACGGCCACGGCGGGGGTGGTTCGTCGTTGCG
>JAKEER010000187.1 GCA_022616615.1 Acidobacteriota bacterium | reverse complement strand
CATGCGCTCGATGCCGACCGGCAGGGTGATGGGGATGGGCGCCTTGGTCCAAACCATGCGCTCGATGGGCTGGCCGGGGGCGAGCGATGGGGCTTGCGGTGGTGCGGGCGCTGGGGCGTATGCATCAACCCTTGGAGCATCGATTGAGCTGAATGCGCTGAACCGCGCCTTCGCGCACGGCGTCGATGTGGTTCTTGGTCATCGGCTACATGTTAGATTGGCCGCGTGCGCGAAGACAAGCATCGCCGGCGCGCGCACGAGAATTCGCTGGCTGGCCTGCATCCGTTCCGCAATCGGTCATGGTGTGTCATACTCAGTGGGGAAACACAAGTCTCGCTCATCACAAATATGGGGGCGCTTCGCGACCCGGACCTGACGTTCGCGGCTCGCACCTGATTTTCTCGTAAGCGGTCAATGAAGTGACCTGCACCAGGAAATCTGAACTAAATGGTGAGGTAGACCTGGATAGTCACCTACCCAGGTACCGGGTCACCAAAGAGCCTGGCCGTCCGCTGTCAATACCGGATTGCCCATCGGACTACCGAGCGCAGCGCTTTGTTGCGACGGTCGAGGTCCGAACTCCTCAACCCCTCAACGTACTTCCGCTTACCGTCAATCTCAGCAAATCCTTGAGCCGTTGAGCGTCGCCGGAATTCATCGACCCAAGTGAACAGGCCTCGATATCGAGAGGCAACTGCATTTCGGATCTTGGTTGCCTGGTCCCTGCGAATCAGAAAGCGCTGAGAGATCGCGGGCTCGGGCTCACCAACTGTGATCGCAAGGAAAACATCGGCGTGTCCGAGTCCGTCGATGCTCATCGCGCCCGGCATGAAATCGCCCGATCCCGTTCTCTTCTCCAGGTCAGCGCGAAGAATCTCGTCGCCACATGTGCGTTGCAGGATCTGAAGAGCCGCCTCTGCCCCACCAAGCAGCCCCGGCAGCCGCTTGTCACGAACTGCGCCCGCCTGAAATGCTTCGTCGAGGCTCGGTGAGGCAGACGAGAGCCCACCATGCAAAGTTTTCATCTGGCTCAAGGAGGGGTACACACGGTCATTTCGTGCTGCGGTACATAGGGCTTCTGCATCGTTGGCTTGCCTTCGTACGCGCCGATATCTTGCGATTGCTGCAACGGCGGCATGTTCGCCCGCGAGTTGCTCCAGTTGGGGATCCCCAACATGGCGGGTCATCTTCTCCCAGATTCCGAGTCGTCTAAGTGCATCGGTCGTCGCTCCTGGTGAGTCGGGGTCAAACGCGATCCCAACGCACGTAATGCACGCCGCGCGCAAGTTGTCGGCCTTCTCCTTGAGGGAAATGAAGACTTTCTGCATTCGCGCAACATCTATGCGCACGCCCTCGCATTCCAGATGATGGAGGAGTCGCTCAACCCCCATTGTCCCGTCGATGAAGGCCTTCTCTATTTCCCGCTTCACCAGCTCGTGGCGCAGCGGTTGATAGAGGCGCAATGCCATGTCGGCGTCACAGCATGCGTGTTCAACAGCTCTTTGAATGGCTTATCGAGGAAGGTTTCACCATCGCCAACAATGTCTCGGTATCGCTTGATGGAGTGGCCCAACACCTTCTTGGTTACTGCCGCGAGATTCCAGAAGTCCCAGTCGCCGAAGCATGTGTACGCAGCCAACATAGTGTCGAAATGCGGTGCGTCGATCTCTATGCCGTGCCGATGGAGCACGCCGAGGTCATACTTCAGGTTGTGCCCGACAAGTCTCACCTTGCGCGACAGAGCCTTGGTGATCCGTGAACGCACCTGGTCAACCGAGAGGCCATCCAAGTCGGACGGGATCATCGGCACGAAAAAGGCCTCGCCTTCCTTGATGGACAGCGACACGCCGAGGAGGGTCGCATTGCGCGGGTCCTTGCCGATTGTTTCGGTGTCGATGCCGCAAATCTCGGCGTGTTTTAGACGCCGTTCGAGGACGGCTAAATCATGGTCACACCGAACCGCTGTGTAGGCAGCTTCAGTAGCGCCCTTGCGGGCTTGGTTCACATGCGAAATCGTTGTCGCGGGCGGGGGCAATAATCTGACCAAAGACCAAAAGCCGTATTCGCGCAGCGCGTCCGCGCTCCCTTTCGAGTCGGCAACAAACGGACCCTCGGGCATCGGCGTCAACTGCGTTGTTCCGGCTCGTGGCGCTGCGCTCTCCGCTTCCTTTCTACGCAGGTCATCCTGCCTCAATGCGAGCTTTCGCTTCCAGTCCGCGGCAGGTGGTGCTGAGGCGTCGGCCAGCGCCGCATCGAGGGTTCCGTGCAGCTCAAGCAGACGAACAGCCTGTTTTCTTGTAAGGGGGGCGTCCTTGCCTTCGGAGAGGGCGAGGAGCGCCGGAACCTGAGCAGATCGAATACCAATGGCGCGAATCGACTCCTCCGTTATGTGCTCGTCTTCTTTGCCGACGCTGCACAAGAAGACGCTGCGTTCGCTGGTTACGAATTGCATCATCGCCCTGTTCGAACTGACGATGTGCTGAACTGCGGGTGCGTAGTGCGCGCACAAATCTATCACGCGGGTCTCGTCGTCTCGAACGAACGGCAGACCAATGCGCTTCAACAGGGGCACGAGGTCGTTAAGCAAAGCCTGGTCGGTCTTGGCGGTCTCCTCGCTGCCGAAAATCAGCAGGCCTCGTGTCACCCCCAAGGCTCTTCGGAGGCGCAAGAGGTCTCGCACAACACCAAAGGAACGAGTGTGGTCTCTCCCATCCTTGTCCACGAGCAGCGGCGCACCGAAAAAGGTGGCCTCGCTGGCTCTCAGGAGGAACGTCGCATCGACGAGGAAAGAGCCGTCTCCTACCATTCGCGGTAGGTCCCCGACAGAATGTTGTTGGCATCCTGGAAGAAGTCTACCTCCCAGATCTTGTTTCCTGCGCGCCTGGGATTGTCGCGGAAGTGCAGGTTCCTCTCTAAGAAGTGCCTAGAGATTGCGGTCTTCATCTCGCTCACTGACTGGTAGTCGGAGTTATGAACGACCGCTTTCTTCATTCCGCTGAAGACCGCTTCGAGAACATCAAGAAACTGGGACGACGTGGGCAGGGGGACGAGCTGAATGGTTGGTCCAACTCCATCGAGAGCCGTGGCGGAGTTGAACGTGTCGAGCCAGTCAACGAGCGAACGTGAACGGTGCCAAGATGCAGCATCCCATGTGAGAAAAATGCGTCGAGCCTTGACGTGCTGATTGAAAATCACCTCGATGAGGTCGATCATCGATTGCGTGTCCTTGGCGGGTGCGTACAGCCAAGTCACCTGGTTGGCCGTCGCGCTCAATGCGCCTGCCATCGTGATTGAACCCTTGTGCGCCTGCACCTGCGGGAACGTTGGTGTGTCGTTTCTTCGCGCGAGGATTCGTCCGCCGTATTTCTGCACACGGAGCGGGCCAAGCTCGTCAATGAAGAAGAAGAGTTCATCGGGCTGGAGGTTTTGAAGGGTCTTGAGGACCTGCTCGACTTTCTCGCGGTATTCTGGATCGGGACTCGTAAGAACCCTGCGAGCCTTCTTGATGGAGTAACCCGCCTGGTGGAGGGCTCGGCTGACGCTTGAGCGCGATAGATGTTCGCCGTACTTCCCCTTGTAGGCTCGGGCCAATGACGTGAGATTCCAGCTCGCCCTGTTGATGTCGAAGGAGCGTGGGCGGTCGTGCATGATGTCCAGGAGTCTTTTCTTCCGTTGCTCTAACGCCGCCTCTCTCTTGCCAGGCGTGCGCTTCTTGCGGGGCGGGTGTAGCCCGGCCAAGCCGCCGTGATTGAAGGCAAGGATCCAGTTTTGGACAACGATTTTGGAGCGCTCGACCTTCTCGACTATTCGCTCCAATGAGAGGTTGCGATTCTCCAAGATCGTTACGGCCTTGTCCCACAACGTCTTGTCGTTCGACTCACGCCATTTCAAGAGGGTGGCGTGGTCCTCCGCGCGGACAAATCGAACGCAAGTGGAGCTGGCGACGGAAAGCGGCCTTGGCGGGGCAATGGTGGGCGGCTCTTGCTGGAGCTGTCGCTCCGCCCTTCTGGGCCGCGTTCCGGGGTACTGGAGGACGTTGCTTCCTCGATATGAGATCAGTGTTGGTAGGGGGCTCGGGCTCTGCTTCTCATCGGGGAGAACGTCGAGAACGGTCAGCCGGAATAGATGACAGTCGCCGAAATCGAATGTGAAGTCGAAAGCAGTTCCTGGAGTCAGTCCAAGGTAGTGAAGTCGGATGGCGCACGAGACGCACGGGTTGGCTGCATCCACGAAGTAGTCCGAGTGATCCGGGTCTCCCATGTGGAGGTAAACGCGGTCGTTGATCACAAATTGGTACAGGTGGTCTTCGTTCCAACCGAGAACACTGAGGACGATAGAGGCTAACTGCTCAAGGCTGCTCTTGTCCGAAACGTCGAAGATACGCTCCCAACCTCGCTGCGGCGGCGGTCGAGGTTCATCTGGGTGGAGTCCATGCTGGTCGGGGTAGTATTCGAGGCGAAACCTGAAGACCTGGGAGACGCGCCGCGTGTTGGCGGGGGCGACTACCTGAACATCGTTCGTCTTCGTGATGGAGGACGGCATGGCAGGGGGAGCATCATGCCTTCCAGGACCGAGCGGTGTCCCCACCTTTGTTCCTCTGTTGCGACGGCGCGTTGAGCGAGGCGTTGGCTTGGCTACGTGTTCCGAAAGTAAACTACTGGCAGTGAATGTGAATAGTATTTTCAAACCGCCTTTTTGCGACGCCGAGACTGTATCGCGGCGCGTGTGAGCGGTCAATCACACGGAATAGTGGGTCACAAATTGTGTGCTCGTACGTTTTCTGGGCTGTGAAATGGTCTCGGCAGACGGTGGTTTCGGACAAATGGGCGATGGGCGTGAATGCAGGCCGAGCGAGAGCAGAAGGGCTGTGGGTTAAGCGGCGTGGAACCGATCGAATCGGCGCGCGGGTGAGCGCGGTGGTGCCCGAATAGGCAAGCCAAGATGGGTAAGGAT
>JAKEER010000906.1 GCA_022616615.1 Acidobacteriota bacterium | reverse complement strand
CCTGGAGGTGCGCTGGGCGCGGGTGCAACTGAAACCGCCCCGGGGCAAAGGCCGCCCCGGGCGCCCCGCCCTGACGGTCACGGCTATTCTGGCCCAGGAAGTGGGGGCTCCCAGAGGGGTCGAGCCGGTCTGTTGGATGCTGCTGACCAATCTGGGGGTCGACAGCGCCCAATCCGCCCTGGAGAAGGTCGAATGGTATTGTGGGCGCTGGGAGATCGAAGTCTTTCATGGAATTCTGAAAGGCAACTGCAAAGTCGAGGAGCGGCAGCTGGAGACCTTCCAACGGCAACAACGCTGTCTGACCTTGGATCTGCTGATCGCTTGGCAGATTCATTTTCTGATCAAGCAGTCCCGTCAACATCCAGACCTGCCCGCCTCTCTGGTTTTTTCCGAAGACGAATTGCAAGTGCTCTACGTCTGCGTTGACAAGAAGCCCTTGCCGAGCGGCGAGCCCGTGAGCCTGCAGCAGGCCACCCGCCTGGCCGCGAAACTGGGAGGATTTCTCGGTCGCAAGGGCGATGGCCAGCCCGGCCCGAAAACACTAGGCCGCGGCCTCCGCCGCCTCCACGACATGACCACCGGCTACCGTACCGCTCGCGCCCATTCCCCGCCTTGACCTTCACGGCGGGTTTGCCGACTTGCTTACAGCACTCATGCCCCCTGAGTGTCAAAAAAAAGTCGGTAATCGACAGCTTGCCAAGGGGGACAAAGTGGTGCCGCACTGCGGCATGAAAAACTCCTTTGAAGTTAAACAGCAGGCTGCATGCATTCTGGCCAGTCAACCCGGATGCCCTTTAGGACCCTCGCTGGGACCTGGTCTCCAAGGGTGCCTCAGCCAAACGCGTAAGCAAATTCACCAGATGATCAGTCGCGGCCCGAGCTGCCTCAGGGGCATAAGGGGAATTGTCAACCTCCATAGGAGGAGACGGGTAGCCAAAGACCTCCGCAGTTGGAATGTACATCCTAATCGCACCCAGGTAACCGGCAAACAAAGTCTTCCCAGAAAAAGGCGAGCGTGCTTTCACTTCAGCCCCAATCTCGCTATACGGTTCACCGGCAATCGCTACGATGGCAGCATCTCCCAATCGCACCGCACAGGCTTCGACAGAGAGACTGTTCTTGCCTCGGTAACCTAGTATGAGATCTGATCTTAGTTGCAGGCGTGTGACTCGTTGGAGAGCCAAGATAACATCCTCAGGGTGAGCGTTGCCCCTCGTCAGTTCAGCCAGCTTTGCCTTCCATTCGATCAATTGCTCAGGAGCTTCCTCAAAAAGCGCAGCTAAAGGAGAGCGCGTTGGAAGCTCTGCATGCGCACTAGCTATCGCTAGATGCGGCGTGGGAATAGTTTCCGGAATTTCGTCATATTGGGCCAAAGGCGCTCCTGACTCGACCACGTTCCGCAACTGTCTGCGCACCGGGCGCGTCTCCAAACCCCAGTACACACGGGCAGCCTCTAGCCCAAGGCGTGTACCCAATCTTCTTGCCACCGCAGGGTCGGCCACAAAAGTCTCAACCGGACCAATGTTGCCTGCGGCTCCTTGCAAAAAGAAACAGGTTGTACCCGTTACCTGCTCTACGATTCTTCGGGTGGTTCCCGGATAGTCGGGACTGATCAGTTTATTTTCCGGGCCAAGGACGGTAGGATGACAGGCGTAGTTGACCAGGCAGACCAGAGGACGGCCATCAAGCGTGTCAATGCGGATCACACCGACTTCAGGGTCGGAAAAGCCTTCCGGGTTGTAGCCCACTACGAAACGTCCATCAGGAAGCCGCAAATCCCGGTTTACTCCAATATCGGAACGACCCTGACCAACCGCTACCTGAACCGGTTGCACTGAGCTTGCTGCTTGGACGGCCGCACCAGCGATCGAATGGGGCAGGGACTGAAGGTAGCTCTGGACACGATCCTCTCCCTCCCCACGGTAGAAGCTAAAAGTTACCGGCCCGGCATGCGTATGGCTGCAGAAGGGAAGAATATATTCTTGGGGGATGCCAGTAGCCTCGGATATGAGATTCCGAATGGCGACCGCCTGGTTCTCCAGCAAAATGCAAAGATCAAGGTCGAGCAAGGCGACGCGGAGCTGACCGTCCCTCAGTACCAGCACTGTTGCATACAAATCCATATCCAGCCCGGCGCCACGCACATGCTTCTGGGCGACCCACACTCCGCTGGGAATATCCTGTGGCGGATTGATGCAAGCGCGTCCAATCCCTGCTTCAAGCGCCATAATATCTTCTCCTCAAAGTATCAGGAATTCACTGTAATACTGATTTTAGGACGCAGACTCTTTGCAAGTGCCTACCGTGGGTATGCAGGGCGCCGTCAAGGTACCGTAAGTCATTGCGCTGAGACACAGCCCTTGCTAACGCGCGGGCTACTGGCTTGAGCCTCGGCCTGTTCAGTAGCCCGACCGTGAGGGAGGGCCGGTGACTTTGACGGGCCGTGCATGAGTATGCTCCCGGGCGAGAATGTAACACCTCAATTGCGTAGCATCGGAAGCCACGATGAATGCGCTGTCTGCATTCATCGTGGGCTTTCCCTCGCCGGTACACCTGTCCACGACAAACGTAACCAGCGCGTGTCGCGGCTACCAAAGATCCCCCCGTAACTAACGCATTACGCGAGAACTATTCAGGACTCGTAGATGCGAGCGCCTGATGACGCCCCAACGCTTCATTCGCTTCCTGCTTGTGGCCTAGATGTCTATAAACTTGGGAGAGCAGGAAAAAAACCTGCGGATCCCGAGGAGACAGTTCTGCTGCCAGACGTAGTTCCTCAAGCGCTCCAGAGGCATCTCCGTTTTCAAATTGCAGCTTTCCTTTCAAGAAATGCCCTTCTCCAGATCGAGGATCCAATTCTAGGTGACGGGAGACAGTCTGCATCGCGAGCTTAGCTTCTTTTAATTCCGCATAAACCCACGCCAGTCTGAGATAGGGGGGTGCAAAGTCAGACATCAGTTCTACTGCTTTTTGCAATGCCACTTTAGCCCTATCGAAATCTTGTTCTGCGGCCCAGAAGAGACCTACGCGGTAGTGCAGGCGGGCATCGAGTGGATTGGCATCCACGGCTAGTTCTGCATAGCGACGTGCTTGTTCATTTTTTCCACAGAGCACGTAGAGCTGGAACAGGTCAATGAGCACAGAAGACTGGGAGGGCCAAAGCTGCAACGAGCGCAACAGTGCCTTTTCGGCCCGGGGGAAATCTTCGAGCATCAGAAAGCCCCGGCCTGAGCTCGAATTTACGCCAAAGTCATCACTATCCAGATCAACTGCACGCTCAAGATGCGGTCGAGCTTGCTCGGCACGGTCCAAACTAGCCAGCGTCAGTCCCAGATTGGCGTGTACAATGGCTAAGTGAGGGTTAACCGAAAGCGCTTTTTGGAACGTATCGATCGCTTTGAGGTGCTCTCCCTTTTGCTGTTGAACAAGCCCTAGGTAATAGAGTGCCTCGGCATTTTGAGGGTCACTTTGCAGAGCGGTGGCGAAATGCTGCTCGGCATTGCCCGGATCACCCTGCCTGAGGTAGTTGGTGCCGAAGATAAGGGCGTTGGTAGAGTCAATCTTCAACTGGAGTGATTGAAAGATACTACTTTCCCGCCGTCCCTCTTCTTTCTGGCCCAATCGCGCATAAATCAAGCCGAGTCGATAGCGCGCATTGAAGTGCCCCTCTTCCAATTCTGTGACGCGCAGATAAGCTTCCAGCGCTCCCTGAAGATCCTGGTTTTGTTCGTGGATTCTGCCTAGAAGGTAATGGGCAGCGGCATGGGCTGGCTCCAGGAGGATCGCCTTCTCAGCATCCTGGCGGGCTTCCTCGACTTTTCCAAGCTGCATCAATAGTGCTGCACGCGCAGAGTAAGTGCGCGCCTGACGCGGATAAGTCTCAAGGATTTTTGTGAACTCTGCCTCCGCCTCTGAAAGCCTTTTTTCAGCCTCCAAGGTAGAGGCTAGGGCGAAATGAAATTCAAAATTACGAGGTTGAAGTTGCAGGGCCTGCCGAAACTGCTGCAGCGCGTTCGGATAGGACCCGCTGTTGTAGCAGAGAGCGCCCAGGTTGTAGCGGTATATCGGATTGTGGGGTTCTATCCACAGCGCCCCTTCCATCGCCTGCACAGCCTTGTCCAGCTCGCGACGATGACCATAGTTGAGAGCCAGTTGGTGGTACGCTTCAGCGCTTTTAGGGTCTAGCTCCAGGGCTCGCAGCAGATATCCGCGCGCCAAATCGAGTTTGCCCCTGCGATTGGCTATGGTTCCAAGGGTGATGGTTGAGCCCAAATGGGTGGGGCTCTTTTCCAAAACCTTTAGAGCTGCCGCTTCAGAAATGTTGTCATTATCCTCTTGAAGCAGAGCGAGTGGTTGTTTCTGCTCGGAAGACTGCACCTCCGCGAAAAGAGCTGGCTGAGAAAGGAAAATCTCAGAACAAAGAATAAGAGAGAACGCCGCGATAAATCGCCTCTCGGCAAGGCGCAGCGCAGAGGCTTGAAGATGCATGGTTTGTTGAGTTAGAGTGCGAAATTGTAGCGCAGACCCTGCTTCCTGGGTCTGCGGCTTTAGAGGTGGCTATATTGGAGACTGCAACTTTCAAAGCAGCAGAGTCGATAACTGACTCTGCGCTACAGGGTCTGAGCGCTCGCCTCATTGGGATTAGAAGTTGTACTTAAGGCCAAACTGGATCTCCCGAGCCCTGGCGGCGCTGAAAATTCGCCCGAAATTGGGACTCAGGAAAGTTGTGTCTGGATTACCGAAGTTGACATTGTTAAAGGCATTGAACATTTCCACCCGGAACTGCAGCCGGGAGGCTTCCGTGATGCGGAAGTTCTTAAAAATGCCGAGATCCCAATTCTGTATGCCAGGTCCACGGATGGGGGCGCGTCCCGCATTGCCCGCAGCCAGAAGCGGATCTAATCTGTTGGCAATGACCTGACCAATCGGAACAGGCGCCGAAAAAACCGACGTATCGAACCACTTTAGCGGGGTCTTTGGACCTTTGTTGGGATCACCCGTAAGATTGGGTCGGGAACCGCCCGCCCCACCTAGATTATCCGTGCCGAGGCCGACAGGCAGGGGAACTCCCGCTTCAAAGGTTGTGATTCCAGTAAACTCCCATCCTCCCAAAACCCATTCGGCAGGTCCGGCCAGGCTAAATCTCCGTCCCTTTCCGAAGGGCAACTCCCAAATATAGGACACCGAGAGTCGATGCCGGATATCGATGGCGCTCGGGCCCTTGTCGACGGCCAGGTAAGGATCATCCGCGGTAAGGTGCTTGGCGGGAAAAGGCCGAAGGCCGAAGGCGTTCCAGCCGAATCGAGCCCCCGTGCCGCTCTCGTTGATACCTCCACCCCCCACGGTGCGGGAATTCGCCCAGGTGTAGCTACCCAGGATCGACAGTGTTTCAGTGCGAGTTTCCAGTTTAACCTGCATGGAGTCGTACCAGCGGTAACCCCAGGGTACATGATTGGTGGCGCCGCCGCGCTCCGGGTGCGGCCGTCGTAACTGGTTCGATCCCAACCCAATCACAGGAGCGTTAAAATCCGCTGCGAAATATATCTGCCCGACACCGCGAGAACCCACATAACCCACTTCCAACGAAGTGCTCGAAATCAGTCTTCGCTGTAGAGTCACGTTCCAGTTGTCCTGGTATGGTTCTCGGGTATCCAAAATGATTCCTGAGCCAGCTCCCGGGGCCCCCTGAATTCCAGTTCCAGGAAACGGTCTCTGCAAAGTAAGAACGGGAACTGCATCGACATCGGCAGCGAAAGACAGGTTTCGGGAAAACGGAGTATTACTGGACTGGTTCCATTGGACATTGCCCGCGACAATTTCATAGAACCTGCCAAAGCCTGCCCGCAGAACGGTATCGTTGGAACCAAACATCCGCCAAGCTATACCCAGGCGGGGTTCAATGTTGTTATTGTCGCTCCGGGCCAAAGCCCTCGGGTAGCCAGCTTCGCTGCGAGTTTTGAAATTGTAAATCCCCTTCCAGTCTGCAAGAAGTTCTCGCAGCGGCCGCCCCTCAAACCCCGTAGCGGTAGTGGGGGCGTTGAGGTCATTTTGAGCTAAAATGACGGCTTGGTCGCGTTCGCTCCAGACGGCAATCCGGTCACGCGCACTGATCGGCTGAGGCATGTAGTTATAGCGGACTCCCAGGTTTAAGGTAACACTAGGATGGATATGCCAGTCATCCTGGAAAAAGAAACCTGCATTCAAGCTGCGCATATCGTTGTCGACATGGCCCAGTATGACGGAGGTACTCGAAGGAAATCCCAGCAGGAAGTCGGCAAAAGCCTGGCCGGTATTCACGGGTGAAGTGGGATCTCGGGTATTACGACCGTCGTGAGAGTAAACACCGCGCGCCCCAGGAAATTGGATGCCGTTCTGCTGGCTACGCCGGAAGTCAGCGCCCACCTTGATGTTGTGGGGGCCTTTAGTAATTGCCAGCGTATCCATATACTGGAAGGTATTGGTCGTTGGGAAACTAGGTGAGAATTGGAAGGCGCCTACGCCGGTCATGCCCGTGATGTTGATGTTAGGTGGACCCCAAGTCAGCGGCTCTCTTAAGGCTCCCTCAATCCCGATCTCGCTAATCAGATCGCGGTCCCTTAATTCTGTCTGCAGAACCTGGCGAAACCGGTTGTACCCGATCCGGGCGTCGTTCACAATAGTCGGGCTGATAATCTTGGTATGAGCAATGACTAGATTCTGCTGGGAAAAATTAAAATCAGTTCCGGTTCCAGGCAACCCGGAGGTGAGGAAAACAGGCAGGAAAGTTGGATTTTTGTTATAGGCGTATCGCCCCCAGAGGTTGTCGTTGTTGCCCAGCCGGTGGTCGACCCGAAAGATGACTTGATCCTGATTCTCAATCTCGCCGGGATTGTAGACGCCGTTGATCGTATTTGCGTTCTGCTGTTGAGCTTTCGGATAGAGGAGGTCCAGAATCTTCCTGGCTTGGGGCGAAATGCGATTGGCCGGAATGGTATTTCCGGGGAAAGAATCTCGTATGATCCTGCCAGTTGCCGGGTCCGTGCGCGTGGTGAGTGGATCAAAGATAGGCCGGCCAGTGGATAAGTCGCCAGCGCGCTGGGCGTCCGTTGGAACAATGGCAGCAATCGTCAGCCCCTTGATGATGCGCAGCCCTTCGTAACTCGTAAAGAAAAAGGTCTTGTCCTTGATAATGGGTCCTCCAAAGGTGCCGCCGAATTGGTTCTGCTTGAACTCAGGAAGTTTTCCCGTGGTGTCGAAGAAGTTCCGGGCGTCTAAGTTGTCGTTGCGCAGAAACTCAAAGGCACTGCCGTGATAATTGTTGGTCCCGGATTTAATCGCTACGTTAATGTTGGCCCCTGAGGCCCGGCCGAACTCGGCCGAATAAGTTGCGCCCATGATTTTGAACTCTGCGATGGCATCTGGGCTAGGTCTTACCCCTAAACGCGGGATGAGAAAGTCCTGATTTTCAATGCCATCCAGGGTAACCTGGTTGGCATTGGAGCCGGCGCCGTTAGAAATGATTCCTCCCTTGAAGGTTGTTATGACAGGGTCAACCTTGTTCTGGCTGATAGTTCCAGTACCAAGCAGAGCCAACTGGATAAAATTGCGGCCGTTCAGCGGGAGTTCCACAACTTGTTTGGCTTCGATGACTTGTCCCACGTCGGAGCGGTCGGTCTTGACCAGGGAGACTTCCGACGTAACCTCGACAGTTTCCGTCACCTCGCCTACTTGCATAGTGAGATCGGTTCGCACTGTCTGGTTAACCTGCAGCACAATGCCGCTGACCTTCGCTTTCTTGAAGCCAGACAATTCCCCTTCTACCGTGTAACGACCAATGGGTAATAGGTTGGCTGTGTATTCTCCTCGACTACTGGTGGAAACATTTCGACGCAACCCGGTTTCCTCATTGGTGACCGTAACCGCAACTCCAGCTACGACGGCGCCTGATGGATCCGTTACCGTTCCTACGATAGTGCCCGTGGTGGTTTGCGCGGAAAGGTCCGCAGCACTTAAGAGTAGCAAGAGGATCGCAAACCAACTCAGCACGGCCCAAGGCTTACCTACAGCAATCTTTGCTTTCATTTTGCCTCCTCATAAGTTAAGTATGGAGTGGAACTGATACAATGCGCCATCAAGTGATTTGGCGAATGCAGCCCGTTCAACCCACCCGTCGAATCGCGGTCGAAAAAGCCGCAGGACAAATCAGGATTAAATAGTGCCGCTCAAACTATCACCCATCCGGAACTTGTCAAGCCTCCATGGTCTCTGGCGAGCTTTTTTCCCAGTGGTAGAGGTCATTGTAGCTAAATGACTTAGCAACGGATTGATACCCGTTTTCTTCATCGGAATACCTAAAATATGAACCAGGGTGTCCGGCTTCCCCGATGTTGACCTTTCTCGTCCGGATGGCGAAATGGGCGATCAAACCCAATGCTAGGAACGGGACGCCTGCTATCAACGGTTCCAGGGCCGGGAAGCGGGAGATTCTCCTGAGTCTGCCCGGTAGCGTGGGTTCCTTTGGTTCCCACATAGGCCACATCCAGCATCGTGTCGGAGGCGAGCCCGATCTGAAAACCGAGATTCCACATCTGGGCATAAGCATTCCTCCACCCCACTGTGGGTCTTGGCGCCCACAGGATTGGAGAGGCCCCTTTGACGAAGCCGGGCCCCTGAAAGCCTACGTCCAGTCTCGCATTGGGAACGTCCAGATCGGTGACAATACGGGGAGTGAAACGCCAAGGTACGTTGAAACCCGATATCAGCTCGTACCGCGTCAACAGATGGTTGTTCGTGAAAATTCCGTAGGCCGATCGGAGAACAATCTTGGGGGTCAGCTCGTAGGCGAAGCCAAACCGCGGCGCCACCAGCCCTTTGTCGCTCTGGTAAAGAGTCCGATCGTTGCTGAATCTGAAAGGAAAGCTTGGAACGTAGGGCGTGCACTTACCTGTCGCTGGGTCGCAATCCTCCAGAATGGCTCCACGCGGGTAAACCGCTTCTTTGGTGATGGTGTCATAGGTGCCCATGTGGTTGTTCTTTTCTAGTACCGGACCGGCATAATCGTAGCGCATACCCAGATTGAACGTCAGCCGGCTGGTGACCCGCCAGTCATCCTGGAAGTAGGTGCCGAAGGACTTTCCGTAATAATAGTTGATGTTTCTAACTTCGATTCTTTCCATCGCATTAGGGAAACCGAGCAAGAATTGAGCGAATGCATCAGCGTTGGGCGCTGCTCTGCCCGCTGATACGTACTGGCCGCTGAAGGAGAAATTCCCAGAACAGTTGCAGGTCTTGTCCCAGTTTGTGGAGAGGAAAAAGTCAAAGCCGGTTTTAAAGCTGTGATTCCCGCGGATCCATGTAAGATGGTTCCCAGCTTGGATGACACCGTTGGTCCTAACAGCAACGATGTTCTCCCTAGGCAAGTGGTACCCAATGACGCTCCACTGTGGAAAATCCGTGAAAAAGTCCCGCACCTCAGATCCAGGGATATTAAACACGTCTCTGCTAAAATTCTTTCCTACATTGGCTCCTTCGCGACTGCCAACGTGGCGAAGGAATCCAGCCCGAAATTCATTGGTGAGGGTCGGCGAAAAGATGCGTGTATAGGTCATGTTATAGTGGGAGCGATCCAGCACAGAATTCCATCCTCCCACACCTTCACCGAAGCCTACGATAAGAAGAGGGGGAACCGAGCCAGGTTCTGAACGCGTCTGGTCGTTGATGTTGAAATTGAACATCAAAATGTCTTTTTCCCCAAAGTGGTGATCCAATCGGACGTTTAGAACTTCCAGGGTGTCTGCGAATGAGACTGACTTGGCGATATTGTTTACTACGCCCGATCTGTTCGGTAAGGAAGTGAATTCCAGAACTTTCTGAGAGACGGGATTAATCCGGCCAGCGGGAATCGTATTGCCGGGAAAAGGCTGCCGTGTCTGAGTGGTGGGATTCCACGTCAGCGGATCGTAGATAATTCCGAACAACGCCGGATCGAAAATCCCCCGGCGCTGCTCTGGAGTTGGCACCGTCCCAATGTCAGTTTGGGGCCTACGAAATCTTCGACCTTCGTAAGCAGCAAAGAAAAAGGTCTTCTCCTTGAGAATGGGGCCCCCCACCGTCCCGCCAAATTGGTTCTGGTTCAGCACCTTGCGATCACCGCGGTCAAAGAAATTGCGGGCTGAAAAGGCTGAGTTGCGATTGAACTCGAACAGGCTGCCGTGAAATGCATTGGTTCCAGATTTCACCGCGATGCTGACGACCGCCCCTCCTTTGCTGGGAAGTTCTGCAGAAAAGTTAGTTGTCTGAATCT
>JAKEER010000905.1 GCA_022616615.1 Acidobacteriota bacterium | reverse complement strand
GAACGGTGTGGCAGTGGACATTCAGATGGAAGTCAGTATCCCGTTTTACTTCCGGAGCGAAGGGCTTTAGCCGTCTCGGAATCGTCCTCGTGCTCGTCCTCGAAAAACGCCGTGATGATGAGAGCGAGGACAACCGGTCAGTTTCATCGGTCGTGGAGCCACGCAGCGGCGTGAGAATGCCTCACCACTTTGAGAGCCGTACCAGCTGTGCCACATGCGCCACTGCACCGCAGTGGCGGCTTGACGCGTATCGGTCGATCTTCTAAGCTGTAACCGCTTTTTGACGCTCGAGGGCCCTTCATGGCGATCATTAATAGACGACTGACCGCAGTCGCCCGCGTGGGAAACATCCGTCTTGGCGGGGGTCATCCGATTGTCGTCCAGTCAATGACGAATACCGACACCGCCGATGTGGCCGCAACGGTGGCGCAGGTGGCTGCACTGGCACGCGCCGGTTCGGAACTGGTGCGCGTCACGGTGAACACGCACGAGGCGGCGGCGGCCGTGCCCGAGATTGCAAGCCGGTTGCAAGCACAGGGAGTAGAGGTTCCAATCATCGGCGATTTCCACTACAACGGCCACATCCTGCTGACCGAATATCCGGGTTGCGCGAAGGCGCTCGCGAAGTATCGAATTAATCCGGGAAATGTTGGAGCTGGGAAGCGGCACGACGAAAACTTCCGCCGCATGGTCGAGGTAGCTCTCGAGAATGAGAAGCCGGTACGGATTGGAGTAAACTGGGGCTCGCTCGATCAGGGGCTGCTTTCCCGGCTGATGGATGAGAACGCGGTGCGGCCCGAACCGCGCAGTGCGCGGGAAGTGACGCTGGAAGCGATTGTGATAAGCGCTCTGGAGTCGGCGGCCATGGCCGAACGGTACGGGTTGGCGCACGATCGGATCATTCTTAGCGCCAAGGTCTCCGGTGTTCAAGACCTCATCGACGTTTACCGCGCGCTCGCCAGCCGTTGTGATTACCCATTGCATCTGGGCTTGACCGAGGCAGGCATGGGCGCCAAGGGCATCGTCACCAGCACCGCCGGGCTTTCGGTGCTCTTGCAGGAAGGCATCGGCGATACTATCCGCGTGTCGCTGACGCCGCTTCCGAACGGCGACCGTGCCGAAGAAGTGCGCGTCTCCCAGCAAATCCTCCAGTCACTGGGCATTCGCAGCTTCGTTCCCCAGGTGACGGCCTGCCCAGGCTGCGGGCGCACGACGAGCACCTTTTTCCAGGACATGGCCGACCAGATCCAGACTTATCTACGGGAGCAAATGCCTTCCTGGAGGGAACGATACCAGGGCGTTGAGGAACTCAAGGTCGCCGTCATGGGATGTGTCGTCAACGGACCGGGTGAGTCGAAGCATTCCAACATTGGCATCTCACTACCGGGCACGGCCGAGGAACCGAAGGCGCCCGTCTTCGTTGATGGCCGGTTGCTCACAACTCTCAAAGGTCCGGCTCTAGTTTGCGAATTCATTCGGATCTTGGACGACTACGTGGAATCCCGCTATTCCCGTTGCTCCAGTGAGCAAGCACCTCCTGGCTTGAACCACGTCGTGCTGTAAGCTGAGATCCCTCCTCAACTAGGAGTAGGACTAGGGTGAATGAGGAGAGAGGTGAAGGCTTGAAAGGCTTTCACCCTGGCGCTTCTACAGTCTTTACATACCGGGCCTTCATTGCATCACGTGCTGCCGCAGGCAGTAAAGAGCAGCAATCATGAGCCTTCCTATTCTTGCTTGCACTGACCAGGGCAATGGCCCGCCCATCGTTCTGTTGCACGGATTCCCGCTGAGCCTAAAGATGTGGGATGCGGAGGTGAAAGCGTGGCGCCGGAACTTCCGTGTGATTGCTCCAGATTTCAGAGGGTTTGGCGACTCCCCGATGGCTGCAGGAGAGTTCTCCATGGCAGGCTGCGCGCAGGATCTTCGCGATTTGCTCGCATCTCTGAGGATTCAACAAGAGGTCGTGTTGCTAGGCCTCTCCATGGGAGGGTATATTTCCTTTGAGTTTGTGAGAGAGCATCAAGAGATGCTGCGCGGCCTGATCCTGGTGGGGACACAGCCTGTTGCCGACTCTGACGCCGCCCGGCAAGCGCGCTACGAAACGGCCGATTTTGTTCGCCGCGAGGGAACGGCCCTTCTGGCTGACAGGCTCATCCCCAGGTTTCTCGGCAGGACGACGCTAGCCACCAAGCCTGCGGTTGTCGAAACTGTCCGCAGTCTGATTCAATCAAACTCTCCCGAAGCCATTGCGCAAGCCTGTTACGGGTTGGCTTCACGTCGCGATTCGACATCCTTTCTGGCCGACATAAAGCTTCCCACGCTGGTGGTGGCTGGGGCGGAAGACGTCCTGATCCCGTCTATGCAGGCAGAGACGATGCACCGGCAAATACGGCATTCGCAGCTGGTTGTTGTCCAACAGTGTGGCCACCTGATCAACTTGGAGCAGCCTCAAGTGCTGGACCAGGCGGTTTCAGGCTTCCTGAAGCAGCTTTGAGTCATGCCTCGTGCTGAGGTTGATGCGCTACAGCCTGAACTGCGAGACAGGTAGACAGACCAAGCTGAGAACTTGAGAGTAAATCGCCGAAGCAAGATTCTGCTCATCCATCAGAACCTGATCAATGCTACCTTTCGCTCCAACCGCGGATATCCGGATGACCGACGTAGGAGTTGGTTTTAGCAGCAATTTATTAACCATCAAAGCCGCCCGAAAGTGGTACCGGTCGGCATAGGTTCGCCCTTTCATCTGATACCAATACAAGACCGCACTCTTTTTTCCTCCAGGCCACTCCGCCAGAGTGAGACTTGCATTCAAAGGAGCAATCTTGGCGTCGGCAGAAGTGACACGGATCCGCTGGCGACTCAGGACCCGATGCGGTTGGATGGAAAGCCTCTCATCTGGAGAAAGCAACGATCTCTCTTTGCTCTGACTAGCTGAGAACCCCCAAAACAGTTCAACCGCCAATCCGCGGCTATTGGTGCATAAGCCAGTCCAAGAGTCATCAGCGTTGGGATCCAGGTAAGTTGCCCGGCTAGCAGGAAGCGTCTCACACTTCCACAGACCGACTTCTTTGGGTTCGAAACGGAGCCCTTCAACAAATACGTTCGAGCTTGCCTTCCCTAAGCGCAAGTAAATCGCCGTGAGTAAAAGAAGAGATGCCGCAGTCCACCATGCAGAATGAGATCGGGTCACAGTGGCTCTGCCTTTGTGCCTGGCCTCATTCCTACTGCCCTGTCCAAAAGAACCAATAGAAGGAGTCCAAACAGGAAGTTAGACGTTCCCTGGATATGGTGGAACCACGAATCCAGAAACCATTCACCCGAATAGTAAACCACCAGGACTATGACCAGAATCCTGATCACATTGGCCACCACAGCAATCGGAACCACAGAAACCCATAGAATCAGTTTTTTCTTCCCTGGAAGCCGATAGACATAGAAAGCTCCCAACGCAGACAGGGCAAGAAGCGACATGAATCCGGTGCAGCCGTCGGCCACCTCCAACGTAATATTCGGCAAATGAATGAAATCTCCTTCCTGATAGACGATGACCCCTAAATATGATGCCCAGCTCGCAGCCAGTTTGGCGTCTAGGGGTCGAAGGATCGATTTCAAGAACCTTGAAAAGAAAAACGGGAGCGGAATCATTAGCAGAAGATAGGCTGCCGGGAACAAACAAGTAATTGCGGTCTGAGGCCCACCCAAGAAATAAACAAGTCCAAATAGAGTGATGGGGATAGAGAGCCGCTCAATGAATTCCTCTTCTCCCAATGCTCCAGCTACCAGAAGGACGAGTCCAATCATAAAGAGGCCTAGGCCAGTCCGGCTAGGTTGTTTGGCACAGGCCACAAGCCGGCTCCGCTCCTGCCACAACATGTAGCCTGATAGAATCGGAATCAAAAAGCCATGGGAATAAAATGGGTTGGTCCACCACTCAGTGACAAGACCCACGACCGTAGGATAAAAGGCCGCACCGCACAGAACCCCAATCAGCAATACTCGGGCAAAAGTTGACTGACTGAGTTTGGGGACAGCCTCTTCAGTTTTGGTCAATACCAAACGAGCATTCAAATTCAACTAGGATCCTCTAACCGGAATCATAAGATCCCTGTATATGTATGCATACTCACATTTCGTGCTGCCACAAGCGAGCAGGTGTCAATTACTTCTGCTTCTCACCGCGCCTGAAGGACTCTAGCCTTAGTTCGCTTGGCCAACCGGTGATGCTGGACAGGCCAAGTTTTAGATCTGATCCAACTCGGTCTCGATAGGATTAATAATGTCATGGCGGATGATCTCAAGATTGCGATGGCGGATGAGACGCTGGATGTTTTGCTTCGAGCCTGTAAAGTGATCACCTCTGACTGTGTGCTTAGCAACTGCTTACAGAGGCGAGAACCGATGAAACCAGCACCACCGGTAACCAATATGCGCATTGGACACGATCGGTGCTCGAAGTCAGAGGGTCAAGTAATGAATTCAGCGATATGATCTTAGCACAACAGTCAAGAACTGCCTTCGGCTCGCTCAAGCACATTGATGAGCTCGGAGGGAAATCCAAACTACCGACGCTTCCCTCTGAGGGGGTCAATTCCAATGATCGCTAGCGGGTCAGCCTTGCTGCCAAGAGGTGGCGACGAACCACTCTCGCCGTGGCCGCAGGCCACGGCTTCCTTTGGCGGTATCCCGTGGTCAGAACGGTG
>JAKEER010000018.1 GCA_022616615.1 Acidobacteriota bacterium | reverse complement strand
TGCATTGAAACTGCAAACATGCTCTGGAGAGCCGTGTGCGGGAAAACCGCCTGCACGGTTCGGAGGGAGGGGCGGCTAACGCCCGCCCCTACCCCTATCTTAACAAGGCGACTTTGACGGAACCCTGGGAGCGTGAGTGTCACGTCAAGTTT
Organism: Acidobacteriota bacterium; assembly: GCA_022616615.1. Taxonomy (GTDB): domain Bacteria; phylum Acidobacteriota; class Terriglobia; order Versatilivoradales; family Versatilivoraceae; genus VFZK01. Next base: position 13,418 of record JAKEER010000018.1, on the reverse strand, counting down.
CTCCCACTAAGTGAATTGTCTCGAGAAGAGCGCCTTGAGGAGGATCATTAATGTCCATAGCCATTGCATTCAGGGTTAAGGAAACACAACGACAGGCCGGCAAGAGAACATGGAATATGGGCTGGAAGCTGTTTCTCCCGTCGCAGATTAACGGAAGTTCTAGGGGCAGGAAGCGGCCGGCTACTGGCATCAGGCGCGCGCTTGACGCGATGCGGCGTGTGCTGTCCACGGCGATCCCATGCTTGCTCGTGTTGCAGAATCACAGGCTATTGGCTCAGGAGGAAGACGTCGTTCGACCGCCATCGTTGAAGGTGGTGGTTGTGTCAGGCCAATCGGCCACTAACAACATCAAAACCCGTAAAGCTGTCGAGCCAGTGGTCTCGGTCAGCGATGAAAGGGGGCAACCGGTTTCTGGAGTGCTGGTTGTATTCACCCTTCCTGAGACTGGTCCTGGTGGCGCCTTTGCGGATGACTCAAAGAGGGCGATCGTCTATACCAACACGGAAGGCAGGGCGACGGTCAGAGGCCTCAGGCCAAATATGACTCCCGGCAATTTCCAGATCATGGTGAACGCTTCTTTTCATGGATTAACGGCCAGTACCTCCATTCATCAAACTAACATCCTGCCTGAGCGTGGCAGAGGGGGTTCCTCCAAGCTCGTTGCCATTCTGGCTATCGCTGGCGGCGCGGCGGCAGCCGGGATCGTTGCCGCCGGCAGCGGGGGCGGTTCGTCGCAGAATCCTTTACCTCCCCCAACAAGCACTGCGACCACCATTGTTCCAGGAACACCCTCTTTTGGTCCTCCGCAGCAGTAATTTCGTGAGGAAGCCAGTATCCATGTACTCTATGAGCATAAGTAGGAGCAGATAGCCGCGTCCTCGTTCGTAGTACCGCCTTTAGGGGCCCGGCTAAAGCCGGTACTACAACCATTGAATGCTCTCTTACTTTTGCACTGACTAATACTACTTTGTTAAGTTTCTTTCTGGGTGGCGCATACATCGTGCTTTTTGCGATGTATGCGGAGCGTACGCCCAGCCGGAGGCCGCTCCGATGGCCTGCGGCCACAATTGCGGGCGGGACGCCCGCGCTCCCAGGGTGGGCTTCGCCACTCCAAAAAATGTCCAATCTCCCGGAAGCCCGCTGAAGCGGGCTGCCCGGAGATGGGCGGACTTGGCTAACCAGCCGTATAACGGCTGGCCTGAATTAGGAACAAGCCGCGTGAACGCGGCTGGCAGCCAGACCAAAGGTTGTACGCGTCACTACAGATGGAACACAACTTGGAGGGCCTGCTTCCAAACTCACTGTGCCGCTTGCTTCCAGCTGGAGCTGTTCGAAAATGTAGAAACTCGGGGAAAGGCACAGCCTTTTCGCACATCGGACGGCGGAGCCCCTAGCTAGGCGAGATCAGATCTCTCCAGACTTCCTTTTCGAACCTTGAAAAATGCGTCACCATATTTATGAAACGCAGTACTAAGTTTAGTTGTCCCAGGTGGTCTGCGTGGTTGACGATTATTGCGGCACTGTTCGCTGTTTCGGGCAGCAGCTTCGCGGCTCCCGTCATCTCCAGCATCAGCCCGAGTTCCGCAACGGCTGGCGGTCCTGCTTTTACACTCACCGTGAACGGCAGTGGCTTCGGTGGTCTTCTCATCACGCCGACGGTGCAGTGGAATGGAGCGGCTCGCCAGACAACCTTTCTCAGCGGTTCACAACTGACTGCCCAAATTCTGGCTTCCGACATCGCCACCGCAGGCACCGCCAAGATTAGAGTGGTGAACCAGCCTCTGGTGGGATCTTCAGAACATTCAAACGAGGTTCCGTTTGCCATTAACAATCCAGTTCCTTCCATAAGCTCCCTGAGCCCGGCAACGATTGCGGCGGGTGGTCCTGACTTTACGCTTACAGTCAACGGATCCAACTTTGTTACAGACGCTACGGTTCGGTTCGGGAACTCGAACCGGAACACGACCTTCGTCAGTTCATCCCAGCTAACCGCGGAAATCCGAGACAATGACATCAGCCAACCAGGAACCCGAAACGTCACCGTCATCAATCCTGGCCCCGGAGGAGGCACCTCCAATGCGCTCTCTTTTACCGTCACGCCAGCACTGACCATCACGACCTCCTCGCCCTTGCCAGCGGGTATTGCAGGGTCTCCCTACTCTCAGACGCTAACTGCCTCAGGGGGTACGCCTCCATACAGCTGGTCCATAATTGCTGGGGCGCTTCCTGCCGGGCTGACTCTCGCCTCCTCGACAGGCGTTCTCAGTGGAACTCCGTCTGGTCCAGGGAGTTTCAACTTTACCGTTCGAGTGACTGACGCTGGTGAACCCACACCGGCAGCTGCGAGTAAGGCATTCACCTTGACAGTTGCGGCTCCCGGCCCCCTGCTGGCGAGCATTAATCCCAGTTCGGCCAACGCCGGCGGACCTGGTTTCACTCTCACGGTGAACGGCTCAAACTTCGTGTCCGGATCAACGGTGAGATGGAATGGGTCGAATCGCACGACCGCGTTTGTCAGCGCTTCGCAACTGACGGCCTCGATCCCAGCCAGCGACATTGCTTCACCTGGAACGGCCACTGTCGTTGTGGCCAATCCCGGAGGAAGCATCTCGAATTCACTGGCGTTTACCGTTTCTCCGGCGCTGTTGACGATCACGACCGTCTCGCCTTTGCCAAGCGGCTCCCAAGGCGCCGCCTATTCCCAGGCGCTCAGTGCTGCAGGCGGACAGCCACCTTACAGCTGGTCGGTCGTCTCAGGATCATTGCCGAACGGGATCTCTCTTAACGCATCGAGCGCCGTTCTCAGCGGAACTCCATCTGCTGCTGGAAGTTTTGGTTTTACTGTTCGGGTGAGCGATAGTAGTCAACCCACGCCTGAAACGGCGACCAAGGCATTCACTCTGGTGGTCGCTGCCTCCGTGCCTCAACTGAACAGCATCAATCCAAGCTCGGCAAATGCCGGAGGACCAGCTTTCACCTTGACCGTTAACGGAGCCAACTTTGTCTCCAATTCAACTGTGAGATGGAATGGTTCGAGCCGCATAACAGCCTTCGTCAGCGGCGCCCAACTTACTGCGGCCATTCCCGCCGCTGACATTGCAGCACCGGGGACGGCTAGTGTCACCGTGGCAGACCCCGGCGCCACATCGAATGCGCTGACTTTTACCATTTCTACATCCAGCCTAACCATCACGACCGCATCGCCTTTGCCTCAGGGAATTGTTGGAAACGCATACTCGCAGACAGTGGTGGCTTCGGGCGGGACGCTACCTTATAGCTGGTCGGTGAGTGCCGGAGCACTCCCGGCGGGGCTGACGCTGAACGCTTCTAGCGGGACGATCGGAGGCACACCAACGGCAGTTGGAAACTCGACTTTCACGGCGCGAGTCCAAGATAGTGCCTCGTCAAGCGCTACCAAACAATTTGAGCTCTCGATTCACTCGGCAACGACGCCCACCTTTGTGATTTCCGGTGTTACCGATAACGTCGAGCCCGCTCAGCAACCATCAATTGAGATTACGCTGTCCTCAGCTTACCGTTCTCCGATCTCAGGCCAACTAACACTGAGATTCGACTCGAATGCGGATGCCCTGAGCGATGATCCCATTATCCAGTTTTCAACTGGAGGTAGAACTGTCAACTTTTCTATTCCTGCCAACAGTACTCGCGCTATCTTTTCTAACAACGGCGCCAGTATTGCCTTTCAGACCGGCACGGTAGCCGGGACGATCAGCCTGAGCCTTTCGGCTCAGAGCGAGGGAAGCACCATCACTCCTTCTCCGCCTCCTGGCCGCACTTTGACCTTGAGCCGGAGGGCCCCTGTCATCACACGCTTGAACATTGCCTCCCGCAGTGCTTCCGGCTTTGAATTAGCAATCACTGGTTTTTCGACACCCAGATCACTCACCCAGGCCTCGTTTCGCTTCACCCCAGTCCAGGGTGCCAATTTGCAGAGCAGCACCGTGACGGTAAGTCTAGCCACCTCCGCCACAAGCTGGTTTCAGAGCCCAACCGCAACATCTGTTGGAGGGCAGTTTCGTTTGCTTATGCCATTTACCGTGCAAGGAGATGTGAATTCCATTCAGTCGGTTTCAGTAACCTTGACCAATGCTGAAGGGACCTACGAGGCTTCCAGTGTCCAGTTCTGAGCCCAACGGGAGCTCTCCTTCGGAAAGGAGACTTTGACGGGCCCTGTTCAGAACCTGGCTTCTGTTGAAATCCCTTTCTGAAGCTTATATCCTACGCGGCATTCCAAGAATCCATCCAGAGGTCGTGAGGCGGAGGTGGCTATGTATGTCGCATTCTGGCAGGTACGTCCTCTGAAGCAGACGGCGCTGCTGTTATTCTCTCTGTGTGCCTTTTCAGCCGTGTTGCCAGCCGACGGGCGCAAGGTGGCAGACGATCCAGAGGTCGCGTCTGCGCTCAAAGTTCTGGACGTATGGGTAGCTGCCACAGTCGCTCAGCGGGAGCAGCCAGGCCTCTCGATCGGCATTGTGCACGACCAGCATTTGATCTGGTCGAAAGGCTACGGCTTTGCCGATCTTCAGAGGAAAGTCCCGGCAACTCCCGCAACACTGTATCGGATTGCTTCGATTTCTAAACTTTTTACGGCAACCGCTGTCATGCAGTTGAAAGATTCGGGGAAACTCCGGCTGGACGACTCAGTCAGCCAGCATCTGCCCTGGTTCAAGATTCAGAATAAGGCCGCGGAAGCGCCTGTGATCACGATCCGGCATCTGCTCACTCACACTTCAGGTCTTCCTCGCGAGGCCAAGGGCGTGAATTGGAGCGCGTTGACCTTCCCAAAGCGCGAAGAGATGATTCAGCGCCTGGCCGAGCAGGAAGCAGCCTATCCTGCCGAAACCGAGTGGAAGTACTCCAATCTCGGGGTTTCGCTGGCCGGCGAAATTGTGGCGGCGGTCTCCGGCGAGAGCTGGCCGGACTATGTCGCAACGCACATCCTCAAGCCACTCGGTATGCAAGCCACGCGAGTTTTGCCAGAGCCCTCCACATCAGGTTTGGCGGTTGGCTATGGGAAACGCGTGCCTGGAGCACCGCGCGACGTGGAACCGTTTGTTGATATTCAGGCAGAGCGCCCTGCCGGGAACCTGGCTTCAAACGTCGAAGACCTATCGCGCTTCATTTCGCTCCAGTTCCGCGACAAACCGGCAGGTTCCGACCAGATTCTAAGTGGACGAACCTTGCGGCAGATGCATCGCATCCACTGGCTTCGATCCGATTGGAAAAGCGGCTGGGGATTGGGTTTCTCTGTTCGGCGAGTAGGTGAACAGGTGCGTGCAGGTCACGGGGGTAGCCTGCCCGGCCATCGGACGAAAATTGAGTTTGCTCCGGCAGAAAAGCTCGGCGTGATTGTACTGACGAACGCGAATGACGGTGATCCGGTTCGCTACGTGAACCAGGCTTTCACCCTGGTGGGACCGGCCTTGGCCCGCGCTACGGCTAAGGCAAAGACTATTCCCCAGCCAGATCCCGCCTGGGAAAAGTACGTGGGGACCTATAGCTGGAAACATTCTGATGTGCAGGTGCTGATTCTCAATGGGGAATTGACAGTCATTATGCCTGATGCTGAAAATCCCTGGGAGTCGCGCCTGACACTGAGGCCCGAAGGACCGGATACCTTCCAAATGCTCAGCAGTCCCGGCTCGGGCACTGGGGCGATTGGCGAAACTGTAAGGTTCGAAGCTGCCTCCGATGGGCGCGTCACGCGCCTTCACACCGCCAATGCTTATTACCTGCGGAAATGACTGTTAGTCCCTCACGGGACAGCGGTACGACCGATCGACTCGTGTAGCGCAGACCGCGCTTTTGGCGGTCTGCGGTTTTTCGTCTCCGAACTAGCCTAAAGCCGCAGACCTCCTGAAAGGCAGGAGGTCTGGGGCCAGGGCGAGGAAGCAAGACCGTGCCCACTCACGCAAATCATGCTTCGCGCCCAGAAACATTTAGAGAATCGGCCGCCAACCACTCCCTCACCCGACCCCTCCCCGCAATTCCGCTTGTCGCATCTGGATTCTGAAGTCACGGCTTGACCGGCGCCCGCACGGGTCGGCCAGGGGTGCTTCCCTCTTGCAGACGGCCGTCCTTCACGACCGAAACGCCGTTAACGAGCACCTGCTGAATGCCTTCCGAATATAGGCCCGGCTGTTGATACGTCGCACGATCGATCACCCGGCTCGCATCAAAGACTGTGATGTCTGCATCCGCTCCGGCACGGATGCGCCCTTTGTTCCGCATGACTGGAGTCCGCTTCTCCAGGCGCTGCGCCGGAAGCAGAGTCATTTTCCGGAGAGCCTCCATCAGGCTCAAAGCTTTCCGCTCCCGCACGTAGCGCCCGAGGATGCGAGCATATGTCCCCGCGGAGCGGGGATGGGCGCGCCCGTCCCGGTACTGAATGCCGTCACTGGCGATCAGGGTGAGGGGGCTGACGACGGCCGCCGTAACCATCTCTTCGGTGTTCGTGAAGGTGATCACCCAGCCGTTGGTCTTGCGATAGCGAGCAAAGCTTTCCTCGGTCAAGCGCTCGCCGGTTTCCGGCCAGAGCAAGTCCTCATAGTCGATCCCCAGTTCCTGCTGCCAGCCTTCCTTGAAGATTGCCGAGGCAATCTGCGTCATGCCTGCTGTGTAGGGATAGCATTCGGTGGTCACGTCCAGTCCGCGCGAGCGGACTTGCGCGATCACTTCAAGCAATTGCGGGGTGTATTCGGTTCCGGTGCTGTTCAGGTGGACGACATGGAGAGGCGCGCCGGTGACCGCCGCAGGACCAAGCACCTCGTTCAGCGATTCCAGCGACTGGTCGCGTGCCGACCGAAGATGCGCGTGGACCGAAGCGCGATACTGAGCTGCGATTCGGAACACCTCCAGCGTTTCCCAGGCCGACGTTCCAGGCGTGTAGGCAGTGCTGAAGCCCACCGCCACCGCGCCTCGTTTCAGGCCCTGCTCGAGTTGTTGTGCAATTTGCTTTAGTTCCTCGGCAGAGGCCGTTTTGTTGATCGCGGTCCCGCTGGGAAGAAAGTCGCCTGGATCGTTCATCACCTTCATGCGCACGCGAATGTGCCCAACGCTAACGCCGTAGTTCACTGCAGCCTTGCCCAGCCGCTCCGCGTACCAATCGTCGATATGGGCGCTACCCACCTCCAACTCAAAAGCCGAAGTCACACCATCCGCGGCCTGAGCCCGGTAATTCTCGGGAATCTGGCCGTGCTCGTGCAAATCGATGAAGCCCGGAGAGACAACCAAGCCCTTGGCGTCAATGGTCGTGCGCCCCTTGATGGGCTTCGAAGTGACAGTTTCGATCTTCCCATTGCGGATGCCAACATTGCGGATGGCATCCAAACCCGACTCTGGATCCATGACGCGGCCTTGGAGGATGACGATGTCGAGATCTGCTGCCGATAGGCGAGAATTCGTGTTGAGCAGCGAAGAGAGTCCCGCGAGAAACACAACAGTAACCAATCGAATGCCAGTCTGCTGGTAATTCAGGCCTATCATTCCGGCTAATCTCCCTAATTAATTAGTCGGTAGGTCTAACCATGATCGTGAGTTCGCTATTTGCTTCCCTTCATGTACTTCTCCAGCCATCCCAGAAACGTCTTGTACCACAATTGGCTGTTGGCGGGTTTCAGCACCCAGTGGCCTTCGTCTGGGAAATAGAGCATCTTCGACGGCACACCCAAACGCTGCAAATAGGTGAAAAGCTGAAACCCTTCGCCAATGGGGACCCGGAAGTCCAACTCGCCGTGGATCACGAGCAGAGGCGTTTTGAAATTCTTAGCGAAGTTGTGGGGCGACCACTTCTCATAAGTTTCACGGTTCGTCCAGGGCGTTCCCCTAAACTCCCATTCAGGAAACCACAGCTCTTCGGTAACGCCGTACATGCTGGTCAGGTTGAAAACCCCTGAATGTGATATGAGGCATTTGAAGCGATTGGTATGGCCCCCGATCCAGTTGGCCATGTAGCCGCCAAACGATCCGCCCGCGGCGGCCATCTGGTTTGGATCGACGTAGCCCAAAGTCAGCGCATAGTCCACTGCCTTCATAAGGTCCTCGTAGACTCTGCCGCCCCAGTCGTCACGAATCGCGTCCACGAACTTCTGCCCGAAAGTGGTGCTGCCCCTCGGATTCGGCATTAGGACCACGTAGCCCTGCGCGGCAACCACCTGGCCGTTCCAGCGGTAACTCATGGCGTCGCCCCAGACGCCCTGCGGGCCGCCGTGAATCGCCAGCAGCAGGGGATACTTCTTGGCAGGGTCGAAGCCCGGTGGTTTGATAATCCACGTTTGGACCTTTACCCCCTCATCGCCGGCAAACCAAACCGATTCTGGCTGACTGAGGTCCACCTCTGAGAGAAGTGCCCGGTTCATCGCTGTCAGTGCTTTCAACTGGCCGCCGTCTGATTCCGCACTGAAAACCTCTGCGGGCGCCGACAAGCTTTGGTGCGAAAATATTAGCCTCTTCCCATCGGGCGACACTTGAAGGTCATCGTTAGTGTGGGAGTCCAGAATCTTGCGTGCGGAGCCGCCACTCAACTCCACTTTGAAGACAGGTTGGCGCGCTTCATCGCCAGCGATCAGGAACAATGCCTTGGAGTTGGGTGTCCAGACAAAACTTTCGACGTGCCGATCAAAACTGTCCGTCAGGCTCCGCGTTGACCCCGTCGTCCGGTCATAGATCATCAGGCGCCAACGATCAGACTCAAAACCGGCCAAGGCCTGTGCGCGGTAGGCGATGAATCGCCCATCCGGAGAATAGACCGGGGACGCGTCTGCTGCCAGGTTCGCGGTCAACTTCTTCGCCGGCGTCTTTGCATCCAGCGGCGCCACAAACAGGTCGTTGTTTATGCTTAATGCTTCGTTGCGGTCAGCGTTGCGCACGAAGCAGAGTTCCTTCCCGTCGGGCGAGAAGGCATAGTCGTCCGGACCGCCCAGCGAGAATGGCGGCACGTCAGAGTCTCCCGGTGTCAGGTCTTTCGGAGTGCCATCTTCCAGCGGGACCACAAACAGATGACTGCGCTTCCCATCCTTCCAGGCGTTCCAGTGCCGGAACAAGAGCCTGTCGAGCAGGCGCGCCTTCACAGGGTTGGATTCCCGCTCTTTATCTTTTTTTTGATTGCAATCCAAGCTCACACAGTCCGGATAGACTTCTGAAACGAAAGCTAGATTCCTGCTATCCGGCGACCAAAGCACACCTGAAGCTTCTACTCCCTGAGTGTCTACAGGGATCGCCTCGCCTGCTTCAATCGCAAGAATCCAGATCTGTGACGTGCCCGATCGCGTGGAGACAAAAGCGAACCGCTTGCTGTCGGGCGCCCAGCGCGGCCGCTCGTCGGCTTTTGGGCTGCGCGTCATTTGCCGGGGTTCGCCGCCTTCTGAAGAAACAAGCCAGATATCGCTGTTCCGACTGTTTTTCTCGACATCGTAAGTCGTCACAGTGAAGGCCACCCATTTCCCATCGGGAGAAAGTTGCGGGTCTGAAACACGCTTCACCTTCATCATCTCGTCGAAGACAAAGGGCCGCTTCTGCGCCGACGAGGTGTCCGACAAGAGGGTGACGCAGAGCAAAACACTACAAAGTCGAATCACTGAGGTCATTGGTGTTCCTCTTTCGTCCAGGAATCATATTGATTCCGTTTATAATCGACCGTGCACGGCGAAGGTCCTAGCCGTGCTTGTCAATGTAGCAAGGCAAGCCCCCTGAAGACGAGACACCGAGCGCGTATTGAGTACACGCTTCAGCGTACTGAGCGAAGGTTGATTGAGACAGCATTAGTTTTCGAAGCGTGCCGCCACGAACACTTTGTCTTCGAAGATCACTCCGGTACGCACAACCTTGCCACGCCTCTTGCGGCCAGACAGATAGGCTGTATCGCGCGCCTCGGCAGGGTAGATGGTAATTTCCAGCGAATCTTCGATCCAGGGGCGGTTCCTTATGTAGAACGAAACCCCGCTGGCGCTGATGTCGAAGGTCTGAGCATTCTCGCTGAAAGGGTAGCCCAGCAAATCCTGGCCATCAATAATGAGTTTGGCGTTCTGCCGAATCCGGCGGGCGCAGCGGTTGAATCTCAGACGTTCCGAAGTCTTGTCATCCATTTGAATTGTCCTTTGACCTTTTGCAGAACCTGCTGTTGCCTACTACATCGGCTATTCCGGCCAAATATTTATGCCCGATTCTTCATTTTGACCTGGAGGAGCTTTGCTTGCCTGCCCCACAACCTCACCCAAGGGAATGCCAGTCCTGCTTGCCTCAAGCCGCGCCTCCTGATAACCTCTGCGCGAATTCAATCAGGAGCGGTTCATGCTGAAAGATAAGGTGGGCATCATCTTTGGAGTGGCCAACAAGCGCAGCATCGCCTGGAGTATCGCCCAGGCGTGGCACCAGGCCGGAGCGAAGCTCGCCTTCACCTATCAGGGTGAACGGCTAAAGGAGAACGTCCAGGAACTCTCTGTCAGCCTCGGCGCGGAAAGTCCCGTCTATCCCTGCGACGTGACACGAGACGACGAAATCCAGGCGGTATTCGATCAGGCTGGCCGGGAATTTGGAAAGATTCAACTGATTCTTCATAGTGTCGCCTTCGCGCCGCGCGAGGCGCTGGAGGGGCGTTTTGTCAATACGTCGCGCGACGCCTTCCGCACCGCCCTGGACATCAGCGCCTATTCACTGTTGGGCATCGCCCGTGCTGCGATGCCGCTCATGACTGAAGGTGGCAGCATTCTTACGCTGAGCTACTATGGGGCGGCGAAAGTGGTGCCGCATTACAACGTGATGGGAGTCGCTAAAGCAGCCCTGGAAGCCACCGTCCGCTACCTGGCTCATGATCTTGGGTCACAGGGGATCCGTGTGAACGCCATCAGCGCAGGTCCGGTAAACACGCTGGCCGCGCGGGGGGTGGGCGGTTTTGGAGACATGCTGAAACATCATGCCGAACATGCTCCCCTGAAGCGCAACGTCCAGGGCAAAGAGCTTGGCGACACGGGAGTTTACCTGGCCAGCGACATGTCTTCCGGCGTCACGGGTGAGGTTCTGTATGTTGACTGTGGTTACAACATCATGGGGATGTAGACAGATTAGGGCACTGCAACCGGGATTCAAGCTGCAAAGTTGAGGCCGTCGGAACGGCGAGACGGGGAATCGGAGAACCGGCGAAATGTGGGAAGGCAAGCTGCGCACATTGATGTCAACTTAAGGCGGGATCGTCCACGATAGACGCAGAAAGCGCGTCAATCGTGGTTACCAAAACGACTGACTCGGGCACAGGTAGCCACGATTGGCGTGCTTTTCGCCAATCGTGGGCCCGCTCCCGCCTTAAGTTGACATCAATGAGCTGCGCACCGCTTGTTTGCTAGGAAATCGGAAAGTTCGCCAGGCTGCTGGGCTGCGGGGAACGACCTCAATCATTCGCCCCGAACCCGCCTCTCTGCAGTCCGCGGCTTTTCGTCTCCTGATTCGCCCAAAACCGCGGACCTCCCTGAAAAGCGGAGGTTGCGCTACACAACGACAACAAACTGGCCCACCGATTTAGGAAGGAGTTTGCTGAATGAAAGGAAATGACGCTCTCAAGGGTTGGACCAGGTTCAGAAGGTCCCTTCTATTCTGCCTGCCGCCGCTGCTTCTAGTGGCCTGCAGCTCGCAGCAGGAGTCCTCTAGGAGTTCTGTGCCACCTGAGACGCCACCAGTGGCTTCCCAGCCGACCTCGGCGGTCGTTGCAGCCGCGGGCGGTACCGTCGAGAAGAGCTTCGGCCCGATCAAGGCCAAGGTGCCTGTCGAATGGAACGAGCAGACTCCCACTTCTTCCATGCGAAAAGCGCAGTATGCGCTGCCTAAGGTCCCAGGAGATGGTGAAGACGGCGAACTGGCCGTTTTCTATTTTGGACTTGGACAGGGAGGATCGGTCGAGGCAAACATTGAAAGGTGGATCGGTCAGATCTCTCAACCAGACGGTTCGTCTTCGAAACATAAGGCCAAGACCCGCAAGCAGGAGGTAAGCGGAATGCCCGTGACGCTAGTCGATGTCAGCGGCACTTACGCGGCAGGGATGATGTCCAATGCGCCGCCGCGACAGGGATATCGCATGCTGGCTGCTGTGGTGGAAACGGCCGAAGGGCCGTGGTTTTTTAAACTCACTGGGCCGGAGAAAACCATCGTCAAATGGTCGGCCAGCTTCGAGCAGTTCATCGACAGCTTCAAGAAATAAGGACTGTAGGAATTTCAGACGGGCCACGAGGAGGGAACTCGATGCTGCACTACCAAAGCATCGATCGAGGCGACCTATTTTGTCCCTAAAGCAGCCGCAAGAGCCACCGCAGAGACGCAGGAAGCTTCTGGCAAAGGGAGCCAGCAATCAGGAAACGGTTGGTCTGAGCATTTGAAGCATAAATAGCTTGATACCGGTGATTTGAGTTGCCTATTTTACATTTGTGCCTGCGCGTAATTGACTTCCTTCACATCCTCAAAATAAAGGCTCAAGACACCGCCGATCTGCTGCATTGTAAAGGGTTTTGGAACCACGGAGACGGGTGCATGGTCCAGCACACTGCGAAACAAATCATCCTCGCCCGTTAAACCCGTGACCACCACGAACACCAAATCTCTGTCGATATCTTTCAAAGCCTTCAGAGTTTCAACGCCATTCATTCCCGGCATGCTCAGGTCTAGAAAGACCATGCGGAAAGATTCCTCCTGGGCGGCTTTAACCGCCTGAGCTCCATTTGAAACCGCCACAGTTTGGATGTCGTGAGCTTCCACCATGCGCTTCAAGGTTTCCCGCACCAAATCTTCGTCATCCACAATCAACACCCGCTGGCGCGTTTCTTGACCGCTTGTCTTAGGGGTCGTAGCGAGCCAGTTATCAATTTGCGATTTCTTAAAGCGCAAACTTCCACCGACCTTCAGCGAAGGAATCTTGTTCTGGCGTGCTAAGAGATAGACGGTCTGTTCTTTCAGCTTGAGGTAGTCGGCAACTTCCTTAACGGTGATCAAAGAATCGTCCATTACGCCTCCTTAACACCCTTTTTTCGTGAACGCCAAACTTGGTTAAACCTGAAGTGCCAATCACTTATCGAATTTGAAGCTTCCTTACTGTTTAGGAGAAAACAGTCTCTTTGAGAGGTATATGTTTCGGGGCCAGCCCAAACCTGCCTCGCTTTATATTATGCGTATCGCTGCCGCGTCAAGAAATTAAAGCGCAAACTTTCTGTATTTTTGTCTATCTTTGCAGTTTTCTCGAACGCTAAGAATTTGGTCGACCGCAATTGACCGGTAGTCAGCGATACCAGCAATGAGGATTCTCTCCCGGTTTGGGGACTACTAGTGTAGTGTCCAAGAATTAACTGGACAGTCACACGGGTTCTTTCCTGCCGCGAGAGCGCAGCCATTTCTTGCGGATTCGGAGGTCGGACGGCGGTACG
>JAKEER010000186.1 GCA_022616615.1 Acidobacteriota bacterium | reverse complement strand
TTTTCGCGCAACTTCAGGCGGTCAAGCTCATCCAGCACACGACCGAGTTGCGCGTCCATGTAGCTGATCGAAGCGTAATAGCCATGCTTGAGTTGGCGCGCAAGATCGTCAGGAATCGGGCCAGCTGGAATGCCGCCGCAATTACGCAGCTCGCCGCCCGGCAGCACGGCATAATCCGGCGCATCAGTGGCTTTGAATGGGTTCGCTGGCAATTGGATTTTCGCCGGGTCATACAAATCCCAATACTTTTTGGGCGCGACGAACGGTAAATGTGGCTTGCTGTACTGAGCCGGTTGCGAGAAGACCGACGTGTCGAAGTAGCGAGTCAACCGTTCGACCACCGGGCCGCTCAGTTCGGCGCTGCCGTTGATATTCGGGCGCAGCGCAGGGTTGAAACAGTTGCAGGTGTTCGGCGCGCTGATGGATAACGGCAGTCCTTTCTGCAGGGTGGTGACGCCGTTGATCTGCCAGCCGCCCAACAAGGCGTCGGTCAGGCGATTCCAATCCCGGCCGAAGCTTCTGCCGCGTCCGAAAGGCAGTTCGTAGATATAACTGAAGACCAGCCGCTGGGAGATGTCATTCGGCGAGATCGCGCGTTCGGCCCGGCGATCATAGATGTTCTGCCGCGTCGCGGTTTGCCCGAATCCTTCCGCATTGGCCGAAGAAGCGTCTTCGATCCATTTCGCGTTCGTGTAGGCGGCCAGAAACGCCAGGCTCCGGCTGAACCGCTTTTCGGCTTTCAACTGAAACGAATGATAGATGGACGTTCCGCCCGAAGCGGCCTGGGCACTAACGTCGTCGAATTGCGGGAACGGGCGCAGCAGGAAACGGCGCTGGACGTTCTGGGCGGCCATCGGGCCAGTGGTAATCAATCCGAAAAACGGATTGGGCACGTTTTGCAGCAACTGCGCGCCGAGCGCCAGATGTTCGGGCCGCAACTGATTCAGCGGCAGCCCCGCCAATGCCGCGCCGTCAATCAACTGCAAGCTGCGATTGCCCACGTAAGTCGTCTCAATTAGAATCCCGCCCGGCAGTTCCTGCTGAATCCCAAAATTCCACTGTTGGGCATAGGGCGTCACGACCGTGCTGATCGGCGCGCCGATTGATGACCCCAGGGCCGTCGACAGCCCGAGCGAGCTGCCGCTGACAGGCACAAAACCGTCTGGGAAAGGGTTCCGCAGATAATGGTTCGGCGTCACGCCGTCAAGCGACGACAGCCAGGAAGTGTTGCTTCTGTAACCAGGCCCTGACACGGTGCCGCCAGCGGCCTGCACCGATGGCGCGAAAAACATCCCAACAGCGCCGCGCACCACCGTTTTGCTCCTGGCTTGATAGGCGAAGCCGAAGCGCGGCGCCCAGTTGTTCCGGTCGGTGTCGAACTGGCTCCGGTCATCCGCGGTGGCGAAGATCAGGCCGCCTTTGAGATTGGCAACGCCACTCGGGCCGGCCAGCGGCGAGGGCGCTTGCGGATCGAAGTAGTTCAGGCGGTTCTAGCGTTCGGTGCGAGGCGTCTCCAATTCGTAACGCAGTCCGAGGTTCAAGGTCAGCTTCGAAGACACCTTGAAGTCATCGGCCAGATAAAAGCCCCAGTAGTAATTCTGCGTGGAGAGAACCTTGAAAAACCGTGTGTGCGTCCCCGTGCCCAATCCCAGCAGGAACGAGGCGAAGGCGTCTCCGGCCGTGGCAGAGGCCGCCAGCGGGTTGAGGCCTTGCGTGAATCCTCTGCCGAAACTGTAGTTGCCCACGGTCTGGTCCGCCTCGTTGGTGTTGACGCGGAGCAATCGCCCTTCAAAGCCGAACTTCAACTGATCCATCGAATTCTTTGAGAAGCAAGTCAGGCCCTTGCTCGTGAAGCAGTGCGTATCGTGTCACGGGCAAGCACAGCAGTTCTCCTCCCTGCGTGTCGATTCGCGCGAAGCTCTGCTGAAGGGTGGCAACAGGGGCCCGGCTATTATTCCCGGTGACTCAAGCCTGAGCATCCTGGCAAAAGCGGTCCGCCACGAGGGCCTGAAGATGCCGATGGGCGGAAAGCTGGCTGCAGAGGAAATCGCCGCTATCGAAAAATGGATCAATCTGGGAGCGCCATGGCCGTCTGTCAACGCCTCTTCATCCGCGGCTACCGCTCCGGGCTTCTATGAAGAAATCAAGAAAGAGCATTGGGCGTTTCAACCATTGCCTAATGATCGTCCCTCCTTGGACAAGAGGGGACGACAGGGGCGTGGAACTCGGCCCTGCTGCGACCGCCCCCTAGCTCCCTCCTTGGAAAAGGAGCGGGGACTGTTTTCAAAGGAGCCGGCGCAAGCAAGCCATCTGGTCGACCGCTTCGTCGTCGCGGCACTGACCAAGGCGGGCCTAAAAACAGCGGAACCGGCTGACCGCCGAACGCTGATCCGGAGAGTGAGTTTGGTGCTCACGGGACTTCCGCCCACCCCGCTTGAAGTGGAACTATTCGTGCGTGACGAGTCGCCCGAGGCCTATCCAAGGCTCGTGGATCGGCTCTTGGCTTCGCCCCATTTCGGAGAGCGTTGGGCCCGCCATTCGATGGATGTCATGCGGTTTGCCGAGACTTTCGGCAACGATTGGAACTACGAAATCAAAGGCGCATGGCTTTACCGGGATTACCTCATCCGCGCGTTCAATCAGGAATTTCCCCTGCGACCAACTCATTCGCGAATATCTCGCCGGTGACCTGTTGGAAAAGCCGCGGATCAATGCAATGGAGGGTATTAATGAGTCGGTGATCGGAACCTCTTTCCTGCGTCTGGGAGAACTTGGTCACGATGATTGCATTCGTTTCCGTCAGATTCGCACGGACGTGGTCGACAACCAGATCGACACTCTTGGCAAGGCGTTTCAAGGCCTTACGGTGGCCTGTGCCCGCTGTCATGATCACAAGCTCGACCCCATCCCCACTTCCGACTACTACGCGCTTTACGGCGCCCTGACGAGTTCGCGAATGGTGATGCGCAACGCCGATACTCCGGACGTCAATGTAGCTGCGACACGGCGGTTGCGGGAATTGAAACCGCTCATCCGGTCAGAGTTGGCCAAGCAATGGATTCAGGAAACGAGCCAGATTCCACGATACTTGATGGCAGCGCATCGCGCCTGGAAGGGACTCTCTCCGAACCCGCAGGATCTCACGGACCTTTCATTCGACCGGATTCAGGCCTGGCTCGCCTTGCTCGAGAAACAAAAGCCTGGAATGAAGGAGCCGCTTTATCCTTGGATCCAATCCGCTGGGTCCGACCTTGCAGAGGAATGGCGCAAGCTGCAGTCTCGCTATGCTGAAGAGACGCAGAGCCGCGTTGCCTTCAACCGTGAGAACTTCCTTCCTTTTAGGGGCCTGATGCGAGACGGCTTTGGTGGCTGGTACGCAGATGGAAACGCATTGTTGGATGGCCCGTCCCCTAGCGGAGAATTCGCCGTCGCAAACAGCGGTCCGGGTGCCATCACCGGGGTCTTTCCGGCTGGCATCTACACGCACGCGCTCTCAGAACGGCTCGATGCCGCTTTGCGCTCGCCTCTGGTTCCTAAAGATAAGAAGTTTGTGAGCCTCCAGGTCGTGCGCGGCAGAATGGGTGCGTGGCGAACCATCCTCGACAACTGCATGCTTAGCGAGGAGTATCAGTTGCTGGACTCGGACTCCCCCCGCTGGCTGAAAATTCCAAATCGTGACGACCAGCCGGCGTTGCCTTTCTACGTGGAACTCGTGACGAAGGCGAGTAATCCGAGAATTCCAGATCGTCCTGCCCGCCTCAAGGTTACGCAAGAGCAGATCGACTCGCCGTATTCTTACTTCGGTATCGCGCGCGCCGTATTGCACGACATCGACGAATCTCCGCGAGACGAACTCTCCCACATGGCGCCACTGTGCACTGGCGCTTCGCCCAACAGCCTAGAGGCACTTGCCGAGCGATACGTCTCGATCATCCGGCGGTCTCTGAATCGCTGGGCCGAGGGAAAGTCCGGTGACGACGATGGGCGCTGGATCGGCTGGCTTCTGGAGAACCGGCTGCTCACGAACGAGAATAAGCAGGCTCCACGCCTGCATGCGCTCATTGAGGAATACCGGCTCGCCGAATCGCGCATCGCCGCTCCGAAGGCCTTTCATGGAATGGCCGATCTCGACCCTGGCTACGATTTCCCGGTCCTGCCGGCCGGAGATGCGGAACATCCCGGCAAGCCCGTTCCGCGCGGTTTCCTTCAGCTTATTACGGGATCAGAGGAAGGAGTGAAGGCGTTCGGGAGCGGCCGGCGTGAGATTGCTGAGTTGATCGCGAGCCCTACGAATCCATTGACCGCTCGTGTCATGGTCAACAGAATCTGGCTTCACGTTTTTGGACGCGGGATCGTACCGACCGCCGACAATTTCGGGGTTTACGGCGAGCGGCCCTCACATCCCGAGTTGCTTGACTACCTGGCATCGCAGTTCGTCCAAGACGGCTGGTCCGTCAAGAAGCAGATTCGCTTTCTGGTGCTGTCGCAGACCTTCCAGCAGTCGAGCCGGTCTTCTCCAGAATCTTTGACGATCGATCCCCAGAACCGCAGGTTATCACTGGAATTCTCGCCTGAAGGCACCCCAAGAAAATGACAACGCAACTTCTTCGATTTCACAAGCGGGAACCTCGTAGGGGGTGCTCGCTTTTGGAACGCACCGATCCCCTTGTCTAGCTAGTTCACTTCCCGGTCTTGTTCTAACAGAGCTACTGGAAAGAATTGAAAGACGGCAGCAAGTGGGAGGGCAGGCTTGCTATCCCGGGAATCGGCGAGTACCTTTTCACCTGTGAGAAGGTTGCGGAAACCCCGGCCTGTGACATCACCAGGCAGGACGAGCGATGTGTCTCGCCATTGGCCTGCATCCAGCAGATGCTCCTTGCGATCGCCGGTAAGGCCAACAACCAGTCGGGGAACGGCAATCACCACAATCTCCTCCTGAAGCGCCCGGATGAAGGCGCAGACATGGTGTGCCTTTTCCCCAGCGGCAAGGAGCGGAGTGTAAGTGCCGCGGGAAAACAAATCCTGGTGACACCGCCGATAGTTCATGACTTGATAGGTCAGATAGAGTTTCACGCGCCCGTCTTCAGGAGTGCCGAGAAGCTGCCGAGTGATAGCGGTGAGATCCTGGCCCGCTCGTCGAAGTTGCTGCTTGAGATCGCTTAAGAGAGCGCGGCGATGGTCATAATCAACGGGTCGGCGATTGTCTGGATCTACCAGACTAAAATTCCAAAGCTCCGAACCCTGGTAGATGTCGGGAACCCCTGGACAGGTTAGCTTCAGCAGTAACTGAGCCAATGCGTTAATCCACCCGTAAGCGGCCACCCGTTGCTGGAGCGTTTGGAAGTCTTTCAGAAAGCGGTTCCTGTTGCTCTCGGTCAAGGCCTCACGCACAAAGCGGTGAACCGCGCTGTCGTATTCCTCGTCAGGATTGATCCAGCTCGTATGAACCTTGGCTTCCCTGGTAGCTTTGAGCATGTAAGCCGTAATGCGCTCGCGAAAGGGCTCCATTTCACTGGCTCCCATGGGTTCTGCAGGCCATGCCCCAATCAGAGTTTGATAGAACAGATATTCGTCATTGGAATCGGGCGCCATTGCCCCGTGCACTGGAGTTTTCTTGGCAGCATTGAACCGGGTCCAGCGCTTGAGAGCGGCCTTCCACTCCCCTGGAATCTCCGACAGCACGTTGATGCGAGCTCGCACATCTTCGCCACGTTTCGTATCGTGAGTTGAGGTCGTGAGCAGAGAATGGGGCCAGCTTCGAAGGCGCCGGATGTTCTCTTGGTGAAACTGTTCGACAGGCATTCCAAACTTTGCCGGGTTGCCGCCTACCTCGTTCAGAGACACCAACCGATTGAAGATGTAAAAAGCAGTGTCTTCAACTCCTTTGGCCGTGACGGGTCCGGTGATCTGTTGAACTTTCATGACAAAATCTATCAGTGCGGGACGATCCTTGTCGCGAAAGTCCTGGAGGTTGTCGAGCAGCAAGGTTTGCTCGATGAAGTCAAAGATCGCCCTCGCCGTTCTGGGATTCCTCCTTCGAGCCTCGGCGATAGCCCGCCTGATACAGGCCCTTTCCTGTTCCGATGGAAGCCGTTGTTGCGAGACGTAGGTGCGATAGATAGGCAGACAGGCAATCACTTCGCGAAGCGCAAAGGTGAGACCGTTCAGGGTGAAGTCGCGGTACCACCGATTCTTTTCAGAGATGCGGTCCAGCTGATGAGCTAGGGCATTCATTTCGCCGGCCATTGAGACCAGCATAATCATTTTCTTCGTCGAGTTGACCAAGCTGTTGAAGTTGACAGAAGAGCCGATGAAGTCGCGATAGACTTTGTCGAAAGCTCCGCGGTTGTTACCGTCCACGAAGAGACCGTTAACGTCGTTCATGAAATCGTAGCCCGTGGTTCCGTGAATGGCCCAGTCAGAGGGGAGTGTTTCTCCCTCAGACAATATTTTCTCAGCCACGACATAAAGCGGCCAACGACGGGACCCTGAGCGACTTGTCTCCTCTTCCAGCCACGTTGATAAAGCTTCCCGGAACTGTTCCTGTTGTTCAGGTGGCTCCTGTCCGAGGGTTGGGGCTACCTGGAAGTGATGCAACAAATAATTCTCCTGAAGCCTGCGAAAGTAGGTTGGTGGATCCCAGAGACCATCCGGATGATCAATGCGCAATCCAGAGATCCTTCCCTCGGCCAAAAGGCGAAACAAGAGCCGATGGGTATCTTCAAAAACCTCCGGGACTTCGACTCGGATAGCGGCCAGGTCGTTGATATCGAAAAAACGGCGGTAGTTAATTTCCTCCGTCGCCACTCTCCAGAATGCCGGGCGGTAAGGCTGCGCGTCGATCAGTGCATCCAACAGGTCGAAACTGTGCGGCTCACCGGCAACGCCGTTAAACGTCTGAACAGTTTCTTCAATGGCTGATTGCACACTCGTACAACTGTTACACAGAGCGGCAATCCGCCTCTTAATGATCTCTTTTTCGCGGAACCTTTCTTCGATCCTTTCTGGAGAGACCTCGGTGCGGGGCGGCAGATAACTGAGCGCAGTCAGAATACTGAGCAGCTCTTGAAAATGCTCGTTTTGCCGGTCCAGCACCTCATCGAGCTTCTCCATTGCTTTCTCCAGAATTCTGCTGTAAGTACGAGGTGCCAGCGGCAGTTTGGTGTCGTAGTAATAGATTGAAAACGCGCCGTCCTCATACATCAGGCGTAGCTTGCCGCTTTCAAGGACTTTGCCATACTGGTCTTCCAGAATCGGCAGCAGAACCTTGTTCTCCAGATCGGGCCGCACGGAGTGCCAGTCGATGTCGAAATAGCCAGCGAATGTAGAACTGGGGCCTGTCTCCAGCACGTCCAGCCACCAGGCACTGCTAATGCTCATGTGGTTAGGCACCACATCCAGAATGAGGCCTACGCCGCGATCCCGGAGGGCGTCTGTGAACGCTTCAAAATCCGTCTCGCTGTCAATCTCTGGGTTCAACTGGCTGTGATCACAGATGTCGTAGCCATGGCTGCTGCCAGCGCGGGCCTTGAACAAAGGCGAGGCATAGAAATCCGTGATCCCCAGCTCATTGAGGTACGAGACGAGCGCCTCGGCCTGGCGGAGTGTAAACCCGGTGTTGAATTGCAACCGATAGGTTGCACAAGGCATCCGCTGCCGGGCTAGCACCTCTGCGATGACTTCCGCGACTGTGGTTTCTTCGAGGTTGTCTACTTTCACCTTGCAACCCTCTCAGCTCTTGAGACTCGCACTCCACGTTTGACGAAAACTTTCATCCTCGTCCTCGTTCTCGTCCTCGGTCTTTTGGGAAGGTACAAGCCGCGCACGAGGACGAGTACCACGATGAGGGCGATTTTCAATGGAGTTTTTCATGCCGCGTTGCGGCGCCACGTTCGATGAAAATGTGGGAGGCGCTCTCCGAGCGGCGATTGGTGGTCTCAACCGAGGCCCCTGAGATCGCCGCTGGGGACAGCGGCTCCCACTTTCCACTCTCATTTTCAATGGAGTTCCCCTATGCTTACTGATCCTCCTTCAAAGCAAAAAGAACCAGGGCCTTGCGCCGGAGAGCGAGCTTGACTGTGCCTTTCGAGAGGATTGTATGAGGCCAGGCAGCTGCCGCCTGCGAATCGACGGAAACGGACTCCAGCGTCCATTTGGGATCTTCAGAGTCCAGTACCTTGGTCCATAGCCCTGTTCCAAGCGGTAAGCTCAGTTCGGAGTCGCGAGTTCCGAAATTGAAGATCGCAAAGACCTGGTTGGCTCCTCTGCGCATCTCCCTGCTCGGACTCTTTGAAGTCTTTCAAGTTGGCCTGTACCAGCTGGAAAGCCTGGTCCACCAAATTGCGCATCGACTGGTAGAGAGAACGCTGGTCCAGCGCCGAAAAGGGCTCCGGGGTAAAGTTTAGGTCTCCGACGTCGGAAGCCAGAGCCAAATGAAACTGCGCAGTGCGCTGGCCCACGAGCCGAGCTACCTCCAGATAGGTTCCGACAAGTTCATGGACCGGAGGCGGAAGTTCAGCTTCTGTCAACTCGAGCAGCGTTTGCCGCGGCAACAGGGTTGGCAGCACTTCTGGCGACTGCACGAGCACCCGTTCGTAGTAGCGGCCGAGAATGTCGCGCGCGTGGCGCCAGCCATCCTCCTCGTTCGCCACGGAACTCTGCAACAGAGCCAGCGTCATCGGTTCACCACTCTTGCTGTGATACTGGATGGCTCCGCCCAGCTCTGCCACGTGAGGAAAGGATACTTTTTCGAGGAACGAAAACATCTCCAAGTCAGGCTGGGATCCTGCTGCAATCCGCCGAAAAATTTTCAGTGTGAACTGGCCTCCGCACAAAATGGAAGTTTTCCGTGACTCTGCTTTCACCACGAACGCCGCAGCCTCGGCAGGGGATACTCCTCCGTGAACCCGGCTGAAAGCCTGGGTCCGACGGCCCACCAACTCACCGGCAGAACCCTTGAAACGGCGGCTCTGAGCGATCACTTCGAGGAGGGTCTGGCAAAAACTTCTTTCCCCAGTCAGATCGTAAAGAATTCCAGCCTTGTCCTTGTTTTTCTGTAGTAAGTCGGTGAGGACCACATCCGGAGAAGAGTTGTAGATTCTTTCCGCTTGTTCCCCGGTAGCAAATGCGTATGGAAGCACGTACGTTTCGGCGTCGCCACCACAAAAATTGACTTTCATCAACGCAAAGCATGCAATGCCCGCTGACGACCGCACGGGTATCGCATCCTGGATTTGCACCGAGGCAATACTCGGTGTTTTCGCCTCAAACCACGGGCCTGTCTTCAGGTGCGAATCGAGGACTCTTTCAAGCGAAGCCTTGGCGGATCGACGGAACAGGTTTTCCCAGGCACCTGCCAGCACTATAGGTTCGCGGGAGGCTGGAGTCATCTCAGCTGTCT
The DNA here is from genome assembly GCA_022616615.1 of Acidobacteriota bacterium. Taxonomy (GTDB): domain Bacteria; phylum Acidobacteriota; class Terriglobia; order Versatilivoradales; family Versatilivoraceae; genus VFZK01. Next base: position 21,311 of record JAKEER010000186.1, on the reverse strand, counting down.
GCACAATTGTTTTCTGCGGCGGCTCCAACGCAAACCAACAGAAACTGTGAGGAGCCATGCTCAGGAAATAGGCCTGGCTATCGATGGCGGGGAACCGGGTCTGGCCAAACATTTCAACAGGCACCGCGCCTTTGAAGGCTGACAAATCCAGCGCCGCGTACTGAAAAAAGCGCGAGAGATTGGCGACAACCAGCACCGTTTCCTCACCGTAGCGACGAATGAAGGCCAGGATCTTTCGGTTTTCGGGATGGAGCAATTCCAGCGAGCCTCTTCCAAACGCTGAGAAGCGCTTTCGAAGCGAGATGAGCCGCTTCATGAACCAGAGTAACGAGTGGGGATTGCTTTGACACGACTCGACATTGACGACCTCGTAATGGCAGTCCGGATCGATGATCACGGGCAGATAGAGTTGCTGAGGGTTGGCTTGCGAAAAGCCGGCGTTGCGGTCCGGGCTCCACTGCATCGGGGTTCGGACACCATTCCTGTCGCCCAGATAGATGTTGTCGCCCATGCCGATCTCGTCTCCGTAGTAGATGACGGGTGTGCCTGGCAAAGAGAAGAGCAGACCGTTCATCAGCTCGATCCTCTTGCGATCCTTTCCCAGTAAGGGCGCCAGGCGGCGGCGGATACCCAGGTTGAGTCGGGCGCGCGGGTCGTGAGCGTACATGCGATACATGTAGTCACGCTCTTCATCTGTGACCATCTCAAGCGTAAGCTCGTCGTGGTTTCTAAGAAAGAGCGCCCATTGAGTGTTGTGGGGAATCAAGGGGGTTTGCTCCAAGATGTCCACGATCGGGAAGCGATCCTCCATGCGCAACGCCATAAACATGCGGGGCATCAACGGAAAGTGGAATGCCATGTGGCAGGCATCACCGTTGCTGAAGTAGGCAACTGCGTCCTCCGGCCACTGGTTTGCTTCCGCCAGAAGCATGCGATCCGAAAACTTTTGATCCACGCGGCGACGCAACTGTTTGAGAAAGCCGTAGGTCTGCGGCAGGTTCTCGCAGTGGGTGTTTTCCTGCTCGAACAGATAGGGCACGGCATCCAGGCGCAGGCCATCCACGCCTAATCCGAGCCAGAAGTCCACCACTTGGAATAAAGCCTTTTGAACTTCGAGGTTCTCAAAATTGAGGTCTGGTTGATGAGAATAGAACCGATGCCAGTAGTAGGCGTTGGCGACTCGATCCCAAGCCCAGTTGGAGGTTTCAAAATCCTTGAAGATGATTCGGGCGTCTTTGTATCTGTCTGTCGTGTCGCTCCAAACGTAAAAGTTACGCCAGGGACTCCCGGGAGGAGCTTGGCGAGCCCGTTGAAACCAGGCATGCTGGTCTGAAGTGTGGTTTAACACAAGTTCCATGACGACTCGTAGCCCACGACGGTGGGCCTCGCGCAGAAACAGTTTGAAGTCGCCAAGCGTTCCATATGACGGGTGGATATTGGTGTAGTCGGCGATGTCGTACCCATCGTCTTTCCATGGCGACGGGTAGAGCGGAAGAACCCAGAGGGCGGTTACTCCCAGATCCTGAAGGTAATCAAGCTTCTCCTTGAGCCCGTGAAAATCTCCCATGCCATCGCCATCGCTGTCCTTGAAGGCCCGGATGTGCAACTCATAAATGATGGCGTCCTTGTACCAGAGAGGCTGATTGGAGAGCGCTGTCTCTTTGCCGCGTCCCATCGTGAGGCCTTTTCTTAATCACAATCCGGGACCACCAGAGCAAAGGACCGTCTCAGAGGCGTCATGCTCGCGAAAGTGGGCATCCAGTCTGCCAGCGGTCTGGATTCCCGCCTCCGCGGGAATGACGGATCATTCCACAGAAGTGTCTCTACCCGATGGAATCTTCTCAAGCCGGGCCCTTGAACCCACCGTCCGTGAATGGCGGTTGGCTCAGCAGCCGGGATCTCCCAGTACGCCTCAAACCCGCGAAAATGATCCAGACGCACCCGGTCAACCAGAGACAAAACGGTTCGGAAACGCTCAACCCACCAGCGATATCCAGACTGGGCCATCTTGTCCCAACGGTACAACGGGTTCCCCCACAACTGTCCCGTGGCGCTGAAATAGTCCGGTGGAACTCCCGCGACCAGTGCCGGAGTGCCGGTGGCGTCGAGGTAAAACATGTCCGGATGCGCCCAGACGTCAGCGCTGTCGTGGGCAACGTAAATGGGAAGGTCTCCCATGATACTGACTCCGCGCTGGTGCGTGTACTGCCGTAAGGCTGCCCATTGGCGGAAGAATTGATATTGAAAGTATTTTTGAGTCTGAATCTCGGTTTTCAACACCACACTCCAATGGCGCACGGCGTCAGGGTCACGCAGGGCAATGCTCCTGTCCCACTCTGTCCACACTTTCCCGTTGTGAGCCTGCTTTGTCGCCATGAAGAGAGCGTAGTCAGTGAGCCAGGACTCGTTCGTTTCGCCGAAGTCGTCAAAGTCTTCCTTCCTGGCAGACACGCCATTCGTAAAGGCTCCAAAGGATCTCTTCAAGAGTGGCAGCTTGAAGTGAATGACTCGTCCATAGTCTAGAGAGCTTTGTGAAAAGTGCGGGAGCTGGCGCAACTCGGAAGCGGGGAGGAGGTCCTCCAGCACTAACTGCTCGAGGCTGATCAGAAGTGGGTTGCCGGCAAAGGCCGAAAAGCACTGGTAGGGAGAATCACTGAATCCAGTAGGGCTAAGAGGAACGATGCCCATTAGTGGTTTGCGGCAGCTGCACTGATATCTGCTAGGACCGATTTGCGATCCAGGAATACGGCCAGGTCGCCCAGCGATACAATTCCAACGACCTTGCCGTTCTCTACCACTGGCAAGCGGCGGAGCGCTTTCTCTCTCATAAGGCGCACAGCGGTATCGGTGGTATCGTTCGGTGAAAGCGCTGTGATCTCTCGGCTGCATACGCTTTCCAGCGTCACACCAGCCGGATGCTGTCCTTCCGATAACGCTCGCACGGTGAGGTCGCGGTCTGTAACGATGCCGCAGAGTTGCTTGTTCTGGTAAACGATGACGTCGCCGATGTCTTTATCACGCATCATACGGGCTGCCTCGGCCACCGTGTCAGAAGCCTGCATTATGATGGGATCACGCGTCATGATTTCACGGATTTGTGTCGGCATACTCTCTTCTCCTTTGAAAGCAACTTGAACTTTGCAGTAACCCGGTAGATTCAAATCCAACCCTTGCGGAAGACTCAAAACTAACCGACAATCGATGGTCTCGTCGTACTCCACCTAAGATTCTAGTGGCCCGCGCTTTTACGCAGACAGCCTACGAGCCTGCAGCTTGATTTGGCGTCAAGCTGACCAGCTCAGAAAAGATTGCGACTCTATTCTTTCCTTTTGGAGATTCAGACCAAAAGTCTTGGGCCCAGCTAGCGGAGTCATCGGTACTTAGCCAGCCACTTTTCTCGGTTTTCAGCAACCTCTTGAGGTGTTGGCTTAGGCGTATCGTATTTTGGAGTTCGTTCAATTTCTGTTTGCTCTGTAATCCGAGCATTAACCTGAACAAATTCCTTAAACTCTTCAGGTACCTCAGTGTCTTGATAGATCGCTTGCCACGGACAGGCAGGTTCGCATGCGGCACAATCAATGCATTCTGCCGGATCGATCAGCAGTTGGTTTTTGGGAATATCTGGGTCGTTACCGGTGTAGCGATGAATGCAGTCTACAGGGCAGACTTCCACACAGGCTGTGTCCATCTTGTCGATACATAAGGGTCCGATAACCCACGTCATTTCGGCTCTTCTTTTGCCGGGATTTGCACTCTGCTGCGAAGTTACTCCGCCCCAGCGTGGTAAGGCTCCCTAGACTGCAAGCCTCCATGATCGTACGGTGTTGCAAACATGGAAACTGTCCAAAATTGGACGAGTTTGAAATTGGTCTCTAAACTCTTGCCCCTCGAGATGCCGACAAATGGGAGCCGAGCTGCGATGCCGACCACTGAGTTTGGTTGTTCACTGACTATCTTGAAGGAGTTTAAGATCCTTCAGCGCCTCCTTCGCCCAGGTGATAGACTCGGGCCGCGCTTTCAAGTCGGTGGCCCGGAAGATCCTCAGCCCAACGGTCTTGCCGGCCTTGATGTGTTTTGACGAAGATGCGTAAGAGTTCTTTGGACTCTGACCCTGGAGTCCTCCTTGAAGCTGGGGAATAAACCGCTTCTCGAAGGGACGAGCGCTGTCCCGTTCTTTGCTGGATGGCGAACCCATTTGAATTCAGTGCTCGGCCGCCACGGGGAACGCCATAACTGGCATTCCCTACGGGTCTTGTGGCAATTTTGGCAGCTCCCTTGTCCGAGGGACGATTTCTTTCATCCTTAGTAGCAGGCGGCAGGAGGCACTCAAATGCGCTTACTGCTTTCGTTCCTTCTCGCTGGACCTTTGTTCGCTCAGTTACCGGTCGTCATCAAAGATGCAGCTCAAACCGGCCTTGATCCCAATCGCCTTGCTCAAATCCCAGCTCGCATGAAGGCAATTTGTCGACAAAGGCATGGCTGCTGGCATCGTAACTCTCGTGGCACGCCGCGGCCACGTGGCGCGATCGAGCCGGCGGTATCTCGAGAAACAGGGGTGAGTTAGTGCATCCCAACCGCGGGGACCTCCCTTCGCCGTCGCGCTTCGGGCATCGAGAGCGAGGAACCGCCGCACGGCAGCATCGTCGCCGAGAATTGCCACCGTATGGATGTCGCTGCTCGCAACCTCAGAGTGTGCCGCCAGAATCGCCTCCGCGTGCTCGAGTGTTTCAGAGCCGTGCCCCCTGTCGAGCGGAACGCACGCAGCCTCGATGAAGGCCGCCAGTGGATCGCCTGTCATGGTCACTTTGTTCGTTCCTTGCGATTGTCTGTGCTAGGATTCATCGCGGGCGAGTCTATACAAAGGTTCCATCCCAAGCAAGATTGGTGCAGCAACTGGTGGGTAGCGTTCAGTCGGCAGAACCAACGGAGACTCAAATGTCCCGGCACTCCCTCTCTCAGCCCAACAGGTAAAGACAGTCCATACTCACGCGCCGCTAGTTATTTGTCCCTGAAGACAATACCTGGCGGGCTGCTAGGTTTACTCTGTTAGGTTAGGTCAGGGCGGCGCAGATGTCGCCCCGTTCGCGATGTCTGCGAACTGCACCGCACACATTGCAAACCGCGCCATGTGTGCGCCACCCAAGAGTTTTTTGTCAACGTAACAAAGTAATACTAGCGGAAACTCTCTGTGCCTCTGCGTCTTTGTGGCTGCTTTTTAGTGCGGTGTCTAGCATGAAGGAACCATATGAGTAGAAAACTGCTTCACCCATTACCTCTCTTCCTGATCTTTGTTCTCTCCTGGGCTGTGATCGTTTGGCCCCAAACGCCCGCGACTGCGCCCGCAAGAGAGAAGGTCCAATCTGCCAACCTGACCACTTCGCCTGAGACCGTTGGCCTTTCCTCAGAACGACTGGAGCGCATTAGCCATGCCATTCAGAAGAGCATCGACGAGGCTCGGATCGCAGGAGCGGTGAGCTTGGTGGCCCGTCATGGAAAGGTCGTCTATTTCAAAGCGTTCGGCATGTCTGACCGCGAAGTAAAAAAGGCGATGCAAACCAATCATATTTTTCGGATCTGCTCCATGACCAAACCGATCACCAGCGTCGCCGTCATGATGCTCTATGAGGAAGGACGATTTCTGCTAAATGAACCCGTCTCGAACTTCATTCCGGAGTTCAAGGATATGAAGATCCTTGAGCCACCCTTTCCACAAGACAAGACGTCGCCTCCAGGAGTTCGAACGGACGCCAAGCGCCCTATCACCATTCGCCACCTGCTGACTCATACCGCTGGACTCACTTATCATTGGAACGCCCGGCTGGGAAAGCAATACCGCGAGATAGGGATGGGGCACGGTATCCTGCCGCAAGAGGGAACCATCGGCGACGCGGTGAAGAAACTGGCCTCCCTACCTCTGTTGTTTCAGCCGGGTGATGCCTTTGAATACAGCGTTTCGGACGATGTGCTGGGTTACCTGATCGAAGTAGTCTCGGGCATGCCCTTGGACAGATTCCTTCAAGAGCGCATCTTCAAACCTCTTGGGATGAAGGACACTTGTTTCTTTGTGCCGGAAGCTAAGAAGGCTCGCTTGGCAACCGCCTACACCTATTATTCCGCAAAAGGACTTGAGCCTTTTCGAGAGAAACAAACGATTGAAGAAGGCGCATTCGTTTACTCGGCAGACTATCCTTATCGCGGGCCGCGGACCTATTTTTCGGGTGGCGGGGGCCTCTGTTCCACAGCAGAGGATTACTACCGCTTTTGCCAGATGATGCTGAATGGTGGCACGCTCAACGGGGCCCGCCTTTTGAGCCGCAAGTCGGTGGAACTGATTAGCCAAAATCACATTCAAGGCAAATCCGAGGAAAGTGCTTTCGGCTTGGGCTTTGGTGTCATCGGGGATGCCCGGCATCTGAAAGAACTGGGCTCGATAGGCTCCTACTACTGGGGCGGGTTTTTCTATACCTCTTTCGTGATCGACCCCAAGGAGGACATGATTGCCATTTTCATGGGGCAGCTTCATCCCACTGGGGGGTTGAACCTGGACTCGAAAGCTATTCGCCTGGCTTATCAGGCGATCAACGATTGAACAGCGCCGGCAGAAAATCAGCGGCAAGCGCCTCGGGTTCTTTCCTCATAGAGAATTGGGTCAGCTGGGTTTCGCACGTGGCCGGCGCCGCTTTACTTCCCAACGATTCGCGCGCCGGCCACTAGAAAGGGACTGTCCATGTACAGCTTTCGAGGATTGTCTCCATTGCCGGATGAACACAGGTCGCTGACCAGGAACCCTTCGTCGTTGAAGGCTCCGGAAAATTCTCCTTCCCTGGCAAAGTAATTTATTTCCGGATGGTCAGCGAGGTTGCGTTTCGCATACCAGGGAATCATGTTGAAGTGCCTGACGTCCTCCGGCATCTTCAGTCCGACTAACGAGGGGCAGCGGAAGGAGTAGTAGACAGAATCCTCTGTGCTACTGAGATGACCCGGCTGCAGAACGATCGGACTGTAGTCGAACCCCGGCTTCCTCTGAAAGCACCTTTTCCAAATGGCTGTCATCGCCTTTTCGAACTCATCGAAAGGACCCGCCGGTTTGGCCGCTTTCCAAAATGGCTGAAACCCGGGCATGCTGCCGCTAGCGATCTCCAAAAGATGTCGCACTGTGGCCAGTTGGTAAACCGGACCCAACTGGGGATGGCACTTGGACTGTATCTTCTTCAGGAGATCTGAATCGAAGTTGGCTTGATTGAGAGCCGAATGACGTAGAGCGCTCGACTGTTTCCACCCGGTTTCCAGGATTAATCGGTACAGCCGGTCTTCGGGCGTCATGCTGCGGATGAGGGGCTCAGGGAAGACCAGGATCGACACCTTCCAATTCGACTTGGCTACCTTTTTGACAATTTCCCAATGAGGCTTTTCTCCGTCCTCCTCCCAGCCAATCTCGGCCTCCAACCTACCGTTGCCGAGGGGCAACAGAACCCACACCGAACGGGCACCCGCGGAAACAGACCAAGGAGGCTGGGGAGACGGGATGCCAAGAAGGAGATCGAGCGTTTCAAAGGTTCCGAACATCTCTCCAGCCGGGATCAGACGCAAAGGAGTGTGTCTTGGATCTTCCTTACTCCAGCTGTCGAGAAACACCTCGACGGAGTTTTCGAGGATCACCGCGAGCGGAATCGGACTGTTCAACGTTGCCGCTTTGAGGTTCTTGCAAGTGACGCATTCTTCCTTCAGATCGCACGCTGGCGAAAGGAATCTCCCCTTATTCACAATGAGGCTTCCATACTCATACTGCACACGGTAAAGAAACGCTGCCGGGTCACTCGACTTGCCGGCCTGCGATTTGAATGCGTGCAGATCGTTGAGTATCGAACCCAAGCTGGCGTCGGCCCGCGCGACCTCGTCACGTACGTGGTGCCAGCTGACTTGCTTTACCCGATTGCACATACGAGCTTGCCCAGCAGCCTCTGCAGGGTTGATTAAGAATCTTTGATGATTGGCAAACAAGTTTACTTGCCACTATCAGCGTAACACCGTTTCGCCAGCCGGTTCAACATAGCCGCGCACACGGAGCGCACAAGAGAGCTGTAAAGAAATTGCCGAGCACCTTGGAATACCTCCCCCTTTGAATACCGAACGTGGCTGACAAGGTTTTGCTGGACACAGAGGTTAGTTCCCTGTTGTCCCCGGAGGGGACCTGGAGATTGGACGTTTTTCGGGCTCCCCCCCTGAGATCAGGAGGGATGTGCCGCGCAGCGACAGCGGTCGCGCAGCGGCACGAGGGTGGTCTGAGGGATGCACCGAGAACCGTCATTCAAGCGTTTCGTATCGATGAAGAGCCTTTGTGGCACGAAACGTTCGATCGAAGGTTTCGGCAAGGGCCGGTCGCACCACCCCGGCGCAGGCTGCGCCAGCGCCCGCTCCTCCTCAGCCGAGGAGGGGAGCCAAAATGTCCAATTTCCAGTGTCCCCGGAGGGGACCAATATGAATAGCGTGGATTGAGCGCAGCAGCGCGGAGCGAAACCCACGGTCAAGAACGTTTCAGATCCAACCCTGAAAAGGGTTGAACCAGCCTCGGCAATCTCTACCTTACCATTCCTGTTCGACCCTTTCAGGGTCGGTGCCTTGGGCGACCTTTCCCCCGGGTGGCGCGGCGTGGCGCGCCGCTGAGAGAGGCCAGGACGGAACCACAGATTTTGAAGGCAAATTTTGCACTCAAACTTCGCGAATGAACATTGAAGCCGGATTGTGCTGGCGGATTCTGAAGGGAACCATTGCTGTGGCTAGTTACAGATAACCAGGCTATTAAGACTAACAGAGGAACAAAAGATTCAAACCGGCGGGGAAGGGCGTTTGCAGACTTCGGAGAGCGACGTGTCCGTGCACAAGCAGAGTGATTCAAAACTCGTGGGCGCTCAAATGGCAGGCGGCAGCGCATCGGCACAGGTATTACGCCTGGAGAAGCGCTGGCAGAAGATGACAACCGATATTGTGATCAACCTTCTGGCAGATCTTGTATCGGTGATGCTGGTTCTTCTGTTGTTCGCCTGGCTCGGGTTGTGGGCGTTCGTCCAGTGAAAGCCTATGTGAACGCGGTAGCCTTCCCAGCACGGTATCGCGACAACAACTCAGCACACTTGCGACCCAACCAAGCTTGGAATCATGCGCACTGAAAGATGCTGAAACAGCTTTTCCACCTGAAGAACGTGGAGCACAGCTTTCGAGAAAATGCGATCGAATTGGTCTATGAAATCCGGAACCTGTCTAGCCGCGAACTGCTGGTGCAGGAACTCAATCGGGCTGCCTATCTGTCGGTGCATCCCCTGGAGCGGGAGATGCTTACCACTTTCCGTTTAGCATCAATCCTGCGAGTGAACAGCCAGTTGGGCGAATCAGCCGGGAAGGGGAGACAGCTATCCATCGGCCGGGCCCGAGCACAGAATCGCTGGTTCAGGCGGTGCCGGTCCCAATGAATAGCGGCAACGGTTCAAAAGCCATGTGAGGAACGCAGGTCCTGATCGGCTCTTCGACAACTAGACGATTGGGGCGTTTGGTCTTGCACAGCGGTTCAAGAACGATGAACGGACGCGAAGGGAGGACGTCAAAGCCATGATGCGATCTCCGAAAACTTCCAAAACAAAGCTTCGGCCCTTTCTGGTTGCAGCCAGCATCTCGGCCACTGCAGCACTGCTTCTCCTCGGGAATATGGGGCTTGACGCGGATACACCAAGTACCCGACTGGCTATTCTCAGCGGCATCCGCTACGTCCAAGCAGATCGAACTGTCCGCATTGTGCTGGACTTAAACGATCACCGACCCTTCACGCTGGGCAGACTTAATGGCGCAGCGGGACTGTATCTCGACATCGAGAACACTAGACTATCGTCAGAGCTTCGCGCTGGCGGTCCGCGGCTGCCTAGCGATAGCTTGATTCAGGTGAGGGCGCGGCAGATTCGTCGGGACACGGCCAGAGTCGTCTTCCATGTCGACTCCATTGCGAGGCTTCAAGCTGTTCAGTTGGAGGAACCCTGTCGCATCGTCGTTGAGATGGACTTGCCCAGCCAGTCTACTCCGATCGCAGACTATTCAGCACTGCTCGGCTTCGGCTCCGTTGGGATATCCATCATTCATTCCGGGCGCCCAGGCCGTCACTAGATCGCCGGTCGCCAGCACCTTTTAGCGAGGCAAGTACACAATGATGTCACCACCGGTGTGACCCCGGTCCAGGAAGAGGAGTCAGGGAGCATGATCTCCCGGTTCTTCTTGTGCAGAATCATCGAGTGGTCGAAGGTCACTCCCGGCAAGACGAGCTCCACCGACCTGAGTCTCCTGATAGTAAGTTTTGGACTGATTCAGAGTGGCTGCGAGCCCCAGCTTCTTTTTGGCATCAGGCTCTTCGGCATGAAAACTGCGATCCCCGAAAAACCCGCGCTGAGACAAGCACCCAGCGTGGCTACCAAAACGAGAACAAAATTCTCGTTTCAGCCATCATAACCGGCCCAGGCCGTTGCTTCGGTCAGAAGTGCAGTTTCAACACGAACTCAAAGACGCGAGGATCCCCGGCAGACGTGATGGTTCCAAAGGCCGTGGTACCGAAGCTCCCATTGGGATTGCCCAGGGGTGGGGTGTTAGTGACATTAAACGCCTCGGCGCGGAACTCCAGGCGGAAGCGTTCGGCGAGCGTGAAGATCTTGCCAAGCATCACGTCTGCTGTCCGATAGACCGGGCCGCGCACTGGGTTACGGGAACTATTGCCCAGTGTGAACTGGGCTGCCGTTGCAAAAGCGCTGGTATCGAAGTAGCGGGCCGTGGACCTTTGATCGGCTGGGAGATGGGGATCCGAAACGCGAGTGGGGCGTTGCGTCCCGAAGCCGGCAAACGAGTTGAAGTTCGTCGCTTGAGTCACTGTGACGGGAATGCCAGATTGCAGCCGGATGATTCCCGCCAGCTGCCAGTCGCCGAAGAGCAGTTCTCGCCAGCCGCCCAGGTCAACTCGCCGGCCTTTCCCGAATGGGAGCTCGTAAACAAAGCCGCTCGAGAAAATGTGCGGGATGTCGCCGTTAGAGAGATCGCGTTCCAGCTTGCGATTAAAGCTGTCGGCCACCGGGAAATTAGCCACCGGGCCGGTCAAAATGGCGGCATCAAAAACGGCAGAGGCGTCGTCAATGAGCTTTGAGAACGTGTAAGCCGTCGTGAATGTTAGCCCGCGCGAGAAGCGCTTCTCGACTCGGCTTTGAAAGGAATGATAAACCGAGTTGCCGATGTTGTTGCGGTAAAGAGTGACCGTTGTAAATCGAGGGTAGGGACGCAAAAGCTGCTGGCGCGCAATCGTTGGGCCTCCAATCGAGGACGACGCCGGGATCTGACCGAAGAAGGGATTCGAGACCAGTTGAGTCAGTTGCGAGCCGAGGGCCAGTTGGCCGACGGTCAATTGATTCAGATTTACGTCGGGAACGCCCAACCGTGTAAGCTTCGAGCCTAAATAGCCGACTTCTACGCTAAGATCTTTCAGGAGGGTTTTCTGAAGACTCAAATTCCACTGCTGAGCGTAGCCGGAGCCGTTTTGGCGGTCGACGCCGAAAACTCCCTGGCCCGACCCTGAGTCAGGATTGGGATCGTTGACCTGCACCGTCGGTCCGGCTGAGAGGACAAACGCCGGATTAATGTTGTCCAGGGAACGCTGGCCAACAGTCTGAATGAACGGAAAGAGCGGAGTCGTGAACGGTGTTGTGATCCCTGCCTGTTCGATCCAAGTCAGACCGTAGCCGGCGCGAATGACAAACGAATCGGTCACACGATACGCGAGACCCACGCGCGGACCGAAGTTGAGCTTCTCCAGCTCTCGGGCGTTGCGAGGATTCCCGTCTCTTCCCAGAAAGTCCAACCGCTGAGTTCCCAGATTAAACACGGAGCTGCGATTGTTGGCTTCCGTCGAGGGGAAGTTCAGCGTGTAGCGCACACCGAGATTCAGCGAAAGTCGAGAACTGGCCTTCCAGTCATCCTGCACAAAGAGCTCCGCGATCGCGGCGCGGGGTTTCAGCTTGTCGCGCTGCAGGTCGATGCTGAAGGCATTCACCTGACCCAAGAGAAAAGAGGCCAGCGCATTGCCGGTGTTGGCCAAGGACGAACCCGATGCGCTTAATCCGCTGGTGGATTGCTGTACGAACTGGAAGAGCCCAGTCGGGCTCGGCGGTTGCAGCACGTCAAGTGTCTCCCACCGCAGATCGGCGCCGAACTTGAGGCTGTGACGGCCTCTTTGCGTCGAGAAGGTGTCGATGAACTGGGTCACCGAGGTGGTGAATTCCGAGTTCGTATTGGAAGAAGGACCGATCTGCTGGAACCCGGTGATTTGAAAGATGGGCAGCGCATCGGAGAAACTGCTGGCAGGAATGTTTGGAATCCCCGAAGACTGAGAGGCTGGGGTCCCCAGCCGCAGTGCGTCGCGATTGAACCCGCGACGGGTGAAGCCTAAGCGAAGCTGGTTCAAGGATCCTGGGGTGATCGTCCAACTGTGCTCAGCCACAATGCTGTCGGCTCGTGTCAAAGTGTTTCCAATCACTCCCGAAGTGATCGTTCCACTGCCATCCGGAAGCGGAGTTACCGGGCGGGAATCGTCTCGCAGGTAGGAATACCGCCCAAACAGTTGTTGATTGGGACTGAGCTGGTGATCCAGCCGCACATCAAACTGATCCTGCAATTGCTGTTCGGTGCTGGTTCGGCGATAGTTGTTAGCTGTAGCCTCTTGGCTGCCGCTAAACACATTCGGCAGTGGAAAGCGTTCCAGTGCCTTTACCGCCGCCGGATCGAAGCGATTGGTCGGAATGGTGTTGTCGGGGAAGGAGTCTCGTCGAAAGCTCCCGCCTGTTTGCTGCGTGGAGGCCGGATCGTAGATGGGTGTGGAGAAGATCCCTTGCCTTTGCTGGTGGGTCGGCACGGTGCTTGTCCGAAGGACACCGACCAGTTGACGAGAGCCCTGGTAGTCTGCAAAGAAGAAAGTCTTCTGCCTTTGGATGGGGCCTCCCAGCACGAACCCATACTGGTTTCTGCGAAACAGAGGCTTGGGACCTGTCGTCGCGAAGAGATTACGCGCATTCAGCTTCTCGTTGCGAAAGAACTCAAACAGGCTGCCGTGGTACTCATTGGTTCCCGACTTCTGATTGACTAGGATCACCCCGCCATTCGAACGCCCATACTCGGCCGAGTAACTGCTGGTGTTCACCCGAAACTCTTCAATGGCATCGACAATCGGATAGAATGCCACCTGTCCTGGCTCCGGCTGCAGGACGCTGACGCCGTCATAAACGTATTCACTGACGCGCGGACGGCTGCCATTGATTCTAGGGAAGAACGAGCCGGGAGGCAGGGCCACGCCAGGAGAAAGCGCCAGCAAAGGAATGAAGTTGCGCCCGTCCAGCGGAAGGGTCACGATCTTCTTTTGTTCAACCACTAGACTGATCGTCCCCGTGGTGGCTTGAAGCAGTGGAGCCGCGGCAGTGACTTCGACCGTTTGGACAACGTCGCCAACCTCAAGGCGAATGTCGAGGGAGACTCGGTCAGCGATCCGCAGCACCAGGCCGTCCTGCCGATAAGCCCGGAAGCCTGGCTTTTCTGCCGAAAGCGCGTAGTTGCCCTGCAGCAATCCGAAGAAGTGGTATTCGCCCCGCTCTGAAGAGCTCGTGTTTTGCATTGCCCCTGTTGCCGGCTCTTCCAGTCGCATGGTGACTTGTGGGACGGGCAAACCGCTGGCATCCAGCACGACCCCGAACAGCTCAGCCTTGCCCGCCTGGCCGTGGCAGGGCGCCACCCACAGGAGGAGAAACGCACCGAGAGAGCCAATTGTTAGGTGTGACCCCATCCTCATGGAAGCACCTTTCACAGTTGTCTTTAAAAACAGTAGTGTCTTATAAACAGGACAAGTTATATCATGCTTCCTCGTCGCCTGTCGAGAAAGGAATGTGAGATGACGGTCAAGAACACTCTGTCCCACCTGCGAAACAGGCAAGGTCTGTCCGCCAAACGCCTGGCCGAGTGGGTCGGCGTCCAGCGCCAAACGATCTATGCGATGGAGGCGGGAACTTACGTTCCCAACACCCTTATCGCACTCCGGCTGGCTCAGGTGCTTGGGGTGAAAGTGGAAGACTTGTTCAGTCTGGAAGGGAGCGTGCCTGCGGTCTCAGCCACTCGCGAAGTGGATCTGTTGCCTCTGGAGGGCCATCTTCAGCCGGGCCAACCTCTACAGCTCTGCCGCGTCCAAAGGCGCGTGGTTGGAGTTCCCTCAATGCCTGTGCCCGCCTACCTTCCTGCTGCCGATGCGGTTCTGGTGAAGCGGAAGGCGGCCAAGGTGCTCATCCAACCATTCGTCATCGATCAGGAGTATGGCCGGCGGCTGCTCATTGCCGGGTGTGATCCTGGAATTTCGGTGCTCGGCCGCCACCTGAAGAATGCCGGCATCGAACTGGTCACGGCCAGCTGCTCGAGTTCGAAGGCTCTTGACTTACTCAAGCAGAAACAGATTCACGTTGCCGGTTCTCACCTGCGCGACGAGGCCACAGGAGAATCCAATCTGCCTGCCGTTCGGAAGCTCTTTCCAACGAGGAGTGTCACTGTCGTGAATTTCGCCGTGTGGGAGGAGGGTATTGTGGTCGCCCAGGGCAACCGCAAGCAGATTCGCAAGGTGGAAGACCTGGCACGAAAGAACTTGCGACTGATTAATCGCGAGGCGGGAGCGGGGAGCCGGCTGTTGCTGGACGCGACGTTGCGTCGCCTCGGCCGCAAGAGTTCCGAGATCAACGGCTATGACCAGATCGCTTACGGACACATCCCAGCGGCCTGGCATGTTCACTCGGGGCAGGCCGACTACTGCATTGCCACCCGTGCCGCAGCTCGGGTCTTCGGATTGGACTTTCTCCCCTTAGTCAGCGAGCGTTTCGACCTAGTAATCCCGAAACAGCATGCTGAGCTCGCAGCGGCCCAGATCCTGCTGGAAACTCTCAATCGGGCTGCTTTTCAGCGCGAATTGGAACTACTCGGCGGGTATGACACGACTCAGACCGGCAAGTTGCTGGCTTGACGCGCCAGCAAGGAAGCAGCGACTTTGTGCTGGACTCCCTCCGTTCTCCACAACGTGCTTTGGATCCTTGTGAGTTGCGCGCCATTGTCCCGGCGAAGTTCCTTCCCACAGCCGTCATGATTTCGAAGAACGGTTCCTAAACAACGAGCGGCCAGGCTCTGCCGGCGCAGCATCCCGGGGGCTCCGGCGTCGCTCGAAGACCAATCCGTGCTCGATGAGGATGCTGACAACGTGTCGGTACTCTTCGTCCAGGACCCGTACGATATCCCGGATAGGCAGTTGGTGATTGGCAAAGAGATTGCAGATAGTGACCTTTCGCTTTGTGACCGGGTCCAACAGCGTACTATTGGATGGACTCGTGAATACCTTCATTGTCAACTGGAACCCATCTCTTTCCAGGGGTTCAGACGGTGGCATAAAGACCTTCCCTTCAGAAAATGGGGAAAAGATGAAAAAGGAGAAAGCAGGAAATGGGAGGAAGTCCGGCGGAACCGCGAGCCGGCAGGCACGGGAAGCTCAAGAAAAAACGCGCACGGCATGCGGGCTCAAGAGGACTTTAGGACTTTTCGCCGAGCGTATCGTAATTGAAGAGTGTAAGAAGAGAACGATGCATCCACCCGCGTGTGACTGTACCCCTCACAGAGATGTGCAGTCAAGACTTTCTCAGCAGGTCACATGATGCCGCCTTTCGCTTCCCAGCCGGATAACACCGCGGCCAATATACTTGAGCAATGAAGGACAGTTTCCCCGGTAGCTCCCCTTATGATAGAGACCATGTGGATGCCACCGGTGGTTTTATCGTCTGGCGCGGCGCTGCTCGATCATTCATGCCCTGCGCTTCCGGAAGCGGACCAGCAAGGTCACGCGAAGCTGATACCATCGGCGGACCCTTTACAACGGCCATTTTGCTCGTCACCGCCAGGTTAAACCAGCATCAGGTCGCAGCGACCTGATCGCGAAACGAATCACCCGTCCGTGCGCCAGCGAGGGGAATATGGGAGTGCCTTTCCTGTTTAAGAGTGCATTTGAGAGTTTTGCGCGAGACCTGACTGCAGCCGCCATACGGGATGAACTGGAGCCAGTCTCGTGCCGGGAGAAAGAAATCGAGCGCGTAATTACAACACTGCTACGTCAGTCAAAAAATAACCCGGTTCTCATCGGAGACGCAGGGGTCGGAAAGACCGCGGTGGTGGAAGGACTCGCCCAACGAGTTATGACCGGAGCAGTACCTATCGCGTTGAAGCCTGCCCGAATTCTCTCGCTAAGCCACCTTGACCTAATTGCCGGGACGACCTTTCGAGGTCAGTATGAGAGGAGACTTCAAGCTCTCATCCATGAAGCTTCTAATGATCGAAATATCATCCTCTTCATAGACGAATTGCACAATCTCATCGGGGCAGGCTCCGCGCTTGGACAGCCGCTGGATGCGGCGAACATGCTGAAGCCTGCTCTCGCAGGCGGCCGGCTCCGGGTTATCGGGGCTACAACCGAATCGGAATACAATTCGTATATTCAGTCTGATGCCGCTCTGGAACGCAGGTTTCAACCGATACGCATTGAGGAGCTTGATAGGGGAGAAACGCTTCAAGTACTGCGTGCTCGCAGGCCTCGACTGGAAATTCATCATTTGGTAAACATCCAGGATACAGCGCTTGAAACGGCGGAAGCTCTTTCCATCCGGTATCTGCCGAATCGCCAGCAACCCGATCGTTCCATTGACTTGCTCGACGAGACCTGTGCCTTAATTCAGCTGCGCCAAAATCAGGAACTGTCTGACAATTTGACGACGCTCAAGCGAAAGTGGGAACAGCTACACACAGCCGAACGCCAGACGATCGAGGCGATGCTGAAGGCAGCGGAAGCGAAAGGCACACCGTTGGAACGATTCTCTCGTGGTACTTTCAAGGTGTTTGAAGCGGTCGGGCTGGGAGTAGAGAAGTTTCTCACTGGACAGACCAGTGCGCGCCCGCCTCTCCCGATGCCTGACAGCGTGCGACGATTCCAGGAAAGCGATCCTGCGAGACTCCTGACAAAGCTGCACTGCGCACGATTGCTGCTCGAAGACCGCTTGCGTGAAACAATTAGAGCCTGCGGTCGTGAAATTGATGCTGGGCACGTCCGCCAAACCGTCACAGAATCTCGGAGTGATCAGCCTTAGCCTAATCAACTGTGTGGCAAGTGGAGCAAGTCCCGGCAGAGGGGTGCTGTGAAAAAATGACCGGAGCGCCGTCGCGAGAAATTTCCCTTAAAAAAGGGGGGGCAGTGCCGAAGGTGCGGGGTTGTCTCGCCACTGCGGTGGAGAATGGCTGTACGGAGGTAGAGATGACCCAGAATGTACCAGAACAATCTAGGGCACCCGAGATCCTCTTGCAAAGCACCGCGCCATGGTCTGAGGGTATTTTGCATTTTAAGGAAGCTTCCTGGATCAGCTATTAGACGACAAGAACCTCGCCATTGTCGTAGACGATGGCTTGACCAAGGTTGAATTGACCGAAAGACGACCGCCCGCGCGCTCAGCGAGTGCCAAGCCTGCCAGCACCCTGGTCAGGCGAGAAACGAACCAACAGGGGTAGGATCGTCTGTTTGTCATCGCAAATTCAAGCGCTTTGCAAAAGAACTAAGCACGGCCATCAGACATACCATACCTCAGGGCCGGACAGGCTTGCCTCCCACCGTGGCTGGCCAGCGGGGCGCCGCCAGCTGACGGTTCCAGCGGTCCCAGAGCGCCTGAAGATCGCGCGCTTTTCCCGGTGACTGGGCAGCCAGGTCGCGCTGCTCGGCGATATCTGCTGCCAGATTGAACAGCATCGGTTCAGTGGTGATGTCCTCATACTCTTTTAGTCCGCGGCTGGCGCGGACTAGCTTCCAATCCCCTTGGCGGACGGCCATCTGCGAGCCAAAGCGCCAGAACAACGCCTCGTGGGGATCTTCCTTCCTTTTCTCTTGCAGGAACGGCAGCAGATCGACGCCGTCCAGCTTCCACTCCGGTTTCAGCTTTACTCCAGCGGCTGCCAGAGCAGTGGGCGCAATATCCAAGGCAATCACGGGCCGCTCGTAAATTTTGCCCGCCGCCAGATGGTCTTTCCACTGCAGCAGGAATGGGACGCGGATGCCGCCTTCCCAGGTGTCACCCTTGCTGCCCCGCAACGGCGCATTACCAGAGCCGTTAGCGGCAAACTTGGTTGTCGGCCCGCCGTTGTCACTCAAGAAGAAGATCAGGGTGCGTTCCTCAAGGCCGGCTTGGCGCAGCTGCCGCAACAGGGTTCCCACCGCTTCGTCGAGCGCCGCTGTCATCGCCAGGTAAGTGCGGCGTTTCATATCGCTGATGCGCTCAAACCGCTGAAGCAACCGGTCCGGCGCATGCATCGGCGTGTGGACGGCGTTGAAGGCCAGGTAAAGGAAGAAAGGCTTCTGTTTGTTCCGCTCGACGAAGGCAGCGGCCTTCTCAGCGAGAACATCGGTGAGATACCCCTTGAATTCAGCCCGCTGGCGACCGCCGAGGATCGGGCCGCGAGTCGGATCGTCGGTTTCAAAATAGGAATGAGATCCGGTTAAGAAGCCGAAGAACTCGACAAAGCCGCGCTTGAGCGGATGAAACCTGTCCTCCTCACCCAGATGCCACTTACCCACGAGGCCCGTTGTGTAGCCGGCCGCTTTCAGACGATCGGCGAGCGTCTTCTCGGCCAAGGCCAACCCTTGGCCCTGCCCGCCCTGGTTGAGTAATGCCGGGTTGAACTCATGCCCAAACCGCTGCTGGTAGCGACCCGTGAGCAGTCCAGCCCGCGTGGGGCTGCAATAGGGACCCGAGACATAGCCATTGCTGCACCGGATGCCGTTATCAGCCAGGGAGTCAATATTCGGTGTGGAAACCTCCCGGCCGCCATGGAGGCTGATATCGGCGTAACCAAGGTCGTCGGCCAGCAGAACGACGATATTCGGGGTTTGAGACGAGGACGCCTCCACAACAATCGCCGAGGCGAGCAGCAGACCGTAGACAGTCGCAACACCTAAGACCGTATTTGAAGCGCGGCAGAAAGTGACAGGCAATCTTCTCATCGGCGAATCCTTTCGTGGGTGCTATACACAGCGTCGTTAATTCCAGCGCACCCTCGCCCGGCCTCCGCGACCGCGTGAAGTCTTCTTAAGACTTCACGTTCGGCCACCCTCTCCTACGGGGAGAGAGCCTGGGGGTGAAGGGGTAGCCGCAACGGAGCGACGCTCATGCGAATTTACTTGTCGCCCTGTTTAGTGCTCCTTCGCCGCCGGTGTGGATCCCGCATTAGGATCGCTGCCGGGCTTGGTGGCGCCTTTGGCCGCCGCGAGCTCTAGGGGTTCCAGGACTCGGCCCTGATCGTTAGACTGGTCAATCCAGTGCTCCAGCGTGGTGCGCAGCCGCTTCAGGACTGACTGATGTCCCGGTTGTTTCGAGTCCGCCAGATTCTGAATTTCGTAAGGATCAGTGTCGAGATCGTATAGCTCCTCGGACGGCATCGACGGAGCGCTTAAGACAGCCTGCATCGGCGTGAGTTTGCCCTTGGCGTGCAGCTCCTTCAGCAGGTTCCATACAGGGTAGCTGCGCTCTTTGTAGGCGTTCGGCTGCAGGAAGGGACGCTCGGGTGTGAAGTTGCGGATGTAACGGTAGCGCGCATCGCGCACGGTTCGAAAGCGGAAAACGGTCTCGTCGCACCGGTCGCGCGCGCCAAAGACGTACTGGCGGGGCGGGGAAGAGCGTTCGCCAAGAAAAACTTCACCCTGCATCGTGGCGGGCTTCTTCACGCCTGCAGCTTCTAGCATGGTTGGCAGAAAGTCGATGGCGGCAACCAAGCGGCTGTCCACGGTGCCTGGCTTGAAGTTCCGCGGAGCTGGAAAGTTCTTCGGCCAACGGACGAGCAGCGGGATGTGCAGGCCGCTGTCGTAGCAGAACTGCTTGGCGCGGACGTGCGCCTGCCCGTGGTCGCCGAAGAACATGACGACGGTGCTGCCGGCCAAGCCATCGGCTTCGAGTTGCTTGAGAATCAGTCCGATCTTGCGATCCAACTCCGAGGCGCTGTCCAGATACTCGGCCCAATCCTCGCGAGTGACTGGATGGTCAGGATAGTAGGGCGGAACGACTACCTTGGCCGGATCGGCTCGCTTCGGGGCCTGAAACTTCCGGTGAGTCTCCTTGAAGTTGATCTGGGCATAGAACGGTTGGTGGGTCTTCAAATCTTCCCAACGATCGGAATCGAACGGTTGCCCGTTGTAGCTGAAGTTCCAATCGGTCTTGCCCGTGCCTTTGAATCCCCAGCCGGCCGGCAGGTCCCGGAGGTTGGCCGCGAAGTAACCGGCCTGCCGCATCCAATCGCTAGCCACCCTCACGCCGTCGGGCAGTTTATAACCGTCGTCGCGGTGCGAGCGATGGTTATGCGCGCCGATGGTGGTCTGATACATGCCCGTGATGAACGCCGAGCGGCTGGCTGAGCAGACGGGCGCCGTCGTAAACGCCCGAGTGTAACGCATCCCTTTAGCCGCCAGGTGGTCGAGATTCGGTGTCCAGACTTCTTTTGTGCCGTAACAACCGAGTTGCGGGCCAAGGTCTTCGGCGATCAGCCACAGAATGTTTGGTCGTTTAGGCGGCGCCGTGGGATTCTGGCTGGGGACGGCAGCGGTGCTCATCGGCAACCTCTGCATGAGAAACAGAACCAGCATAAGCCATGAAAGCTGTGGGAGGGAAGCACTCAAAAAGTTGCGTCGGTTCATAGGCATTCTCAGATTCTATTTCTCCTCGTCGGAATACACCTGTGTTGTTTGGCGACTCTGAACCTCATCAAATCCCCCTTTCGATGTGCTCAGTTAGGTCGAGCTATCAAGAACTAAAGCCCTCTGCGAAAGTCATTGGCTTCCTTACCCACCAGTCAAACGTATCTCATGTGTTCCTTTGGCCAGATCATATTCCTGTTGGGGCTGCCAAGGAAAGAACTGCATTGCACTGACGGATAAGGATATTGAAGATCTCGCGTTCATTGTGCAGCACCGAACCTGGTGGGTTATTCCTTCGTGCGGGCGGTGTCTGATGTTAAAGCGTGTCTTAAAAACCTAGCTGGCCGGCCCAGGCTGAGGGTCGGCAGGAAACCGTCGTCATTCCGGCCAAGCGCAGCGCGAGCCGGAATCCAGGCTGGATTCCCGCTTTCGCGGGAATGACGAACCGAGGCACACCGGGCATAGGTTCCTTGGCCGCTCCGGCCCAGCGGGTTTTCAGACACGCTCT
>JAKEER010000904.1 GCA_022616615.1 Acidobacteriota bacterium | reverse complement strand
GTTAGACACCGATGTGAACCGGGTCGAGCGGAACCCCTGATTAATAAGAATCCCTTATGCGACTCATAAAATAAATAATCTTGACCATTGGACATTTCTGACTAGACTGTGCAGCAAGTTTGGTACAAAGCCGTATCAACTGAGCAATCGTAAACAGCAAGGATGCAAGTCCCGGGCCGATTCCGGGTTTGGACAGAGACGTCCATTGGCAGAGGAGAACATCACCCCGCCAGTGGGCGTCTTTTTTTTGGTCCTTGTGGATCGTTTAACTCTGAGGGCCCCGGCGGAAGGGGCCGGATCCTTACAACTTCAAAGGGGAGGAATGGATGAACATCGCACCTGTAAGACGGATCGCTTCAGGATTACTGACCTTGAGTTTGCTCGTGCCACAAGGATTGCTGGCGCAAACCGTCAGTACCGAGCAGCTCATGGAGACCATCAAAAAGCTGGAAGCGCGGATTGCCGAGCTGGAATCAAAATCAGGAACGCCAGCTCCGGGTGCTTCAGCGGCGGCCCAGCCGAGCGTGGCTGAGTTGAAGAAAGAAGTTGACGAAGTGAAGAAACAACAAGAGGAAGCCGCTCCCACTTTGAGCTTCTTCAAAACCACGCAACTGACTGGATATGTCGACTCGTATTATGGATACAACGTCAACAGGCCGGCGGATCAGTCGATTGGTTTCCGCGGCACAAACTTCAACCACAACAGCTTCCAGTTCAGCGCTGCCAAGCTGAGTTTTAATCGGCCAACGAGCGGGCCAAACTCATTGGGTTACCGCCTTGACTTGGTCTATGGCCCTCTGGCCGACTCGTTCAATGTTCCGTTTGAGCTACCGGTGGACGGGCGCTCCCGCGACTCGATTCAACGGAACATTCTGAATGCCTACGTGAGCTATACGGCGCCGGTTGGAAACGGCCTCACGTTCGACGTCGGGAAGTTTACGACGTTCATCGGTGCGGAAGTCTTTGACACTATCGACAACTGGAACTATCAGCAGGGCGTGTTGTTCTCCTATGCGCAGCCTTTCTATCACACGGGTCTGCGCATGTCCTACGCGGCTTCGGACAAGGTGGGCTTGGGGTTCTATCTCGTCAACGGCTGGAACAATTCGTTTGACCAGAACACGGGAAAAAGTGTCGGGTTCTCATTGACATTGACGCCCAGCTCGAAATTCCAAATCATTCAGAACTATCTCGGCGGTCCTGAAAACAGCATCTTCAACGACGGCTGGCGCCATCTTTACGACGGAGTGATCAATGCCACAATTAACCCGAACGTGGCTCTAAGGTTCAACTATGACATCGGCACGAATCGACCCCTGATCTCTTCTGATCCAAACCAGAGCTGGAGAGCCATTGCCAGTTCCATCCGCTTCAGCAGCTCGAATGGCAAAGTGGCTTTGGCGCCGCGCTTTGAGTATTTGTACGACGATAGCGGCTTCGCGACAGGCTACAGGCAGGATTTGAAGACGTTCACGCTCACCAACGAATACCGCATCAAGTCGAACTTCAGTACCAAGCTTGAGTACCGGTATGACTTTTCGAACGAGGACATCTTCAAGAAGCGCACTGATGAATTTACCAACCGTCAAAATGTTTTTCTCGTCGGTCTGGTGTATTCGTTTGGAATTGGCAAGGAGTAGGGGCGGCAGGCGGCCTCCCCTCCTCGACGAACCTCGACGAGGAGGGGAGGCGGGCGGCAAGGCGAATGGGTCTGGACCATGCTGGCAGGCAGCGATTTCGTGTCGCCCTGCCGCTTGTAAGCCTGAAAGCTTAGCAAGCCTTCACCCTCTCCCAGCAGGGCCCCGTCAAAGTCCCAAGCCCTCCCTCACGGTCGAGCTACTGAAGAGGCTGAGGCTCAAGACAGTAGCCCGCGCGTCAGCAAGGGCTCTGCCTCAGCGCAATAACTTATGGGACTCTGACGGGACCCTGCCTCCCCCAGGCCCATGTCACACATCTTCTTGCTGAACAGTGTCCGGCTACTTCTGCACCTAGTTAATAGGGGTAAAGATCAGCAGCTAATAATAAGCAGGGAATTAGTTTCGAATTCTTCCACTCGGTTTCGCGCCCTGAAAATGGAATATTCAGCTGCCAGAACTCTAAGGGTTTCCCCGTCTGAAGCCCCGCCAGCTAAGGCATCGGCGCTGTCGCGGGCGGCGAGCCTCGACTTGACCTTTTCTCCCGATCCACGGAGGGACGGCGAACCACTGCTCGACTACGGGCGGAGGCTGCACCGCTCGGAAATGCACCGGTTGAAGATGAAGCATCGCACCGGTCTGGCGGGCAGGGAAGCAGCGCTCTATCGCAGCCAGTTGATGGATCATCTGGTTGGTGAGGTCTCGTCGGAACGTCTGGGCGAAACAGGACGCTGTAACGTAGCGGTGGTCGCTATCGGTGGTTACGGGCGGGGCGAACTGGCGCCGTTCTCAGATGTAGACTTGATGTTTCTAGTCAAAAGCCGGCGATCTCAGAAAGAGGCCCAGCAGATTCAGATCATGCTATGCCTGCTGTGGGATATGGGTCTTCAGGTCGGGCACAGCGTGCGCACCATCAAGGAAGCGCTGCAAATGGCCAGCGAAGATCTGGTGTCGCTGAACTCGATGTTGGATGCGCGCCTGGTTGCCGGCGACCGGGATCTGGTTCAGGAGTTTGAAGAAAAGCTGGGGCAGGCAATCAAGCGCAGCCGCAAGACCCTGGAGGAGAAGGTGCTCCGCAGCATCGCCGAGCGGCACACCAGCCAGGGAGGGACCGCCTTCATTCAGGAGCCTGACATTAAGGAAGCTAAGGGTGGCCTGCGCGACTTCCATTCGATTGGCTGGATCGTCAAGTCATTCTACCCGGGCCAGAACGTCGAACAGGTATTGCAGCAGCATCAGGTGACGCCAGCGGAGTGGACGCGAGCCTGCCGAGCGTATGAGTTCCTTCAGCGGCTGCGAAACGAGTTGCATTTCTCCAGCAACCGCAAGACAGATGTGTTGTCGCACAGCGTCCTGACGGCAGTAGCCAAGAGTTTCGACTTCCGCAAAGACCGCTTCCAAAAGGACTCGGAAGCCTTTCTCCGGCGCTACTATCTGGAAGTCCGCCGCATTGCGCGAGTACTCGATGCACTCACCGCGCGGCTTCAGCGGGAAGCCAGACCGGGCCCAGCGTGGCTAGCTTCCAAACTCGTGCGTCTTTCGCCCGGCAAAGCTTCAGTGAAGCACTCCAAGGTGGTTTCCACCCTGGCAGGCGCTGCGCCGGAGCAGTGGATGCGCACGTTCCGCTACGGCCAGGCAGACGCGGCGTCTTTGGACGAAGCCGCCCAGGCCGCCATCCGACAGAACAGCCCCCATTTCCAGCGGGCAGCCTTTGCCACGCCCTCGATCGGCGCCGACTTTCGCGCCATTCTGCGAAACAAGGGCAGAGTGGCGCCCGTCATTCGCCAGATGCATGGACTCGGCTTTTTGGGCAGGGTATTGCCCGAGTTTGGACGACTGACCTGCCAGGTGCAACACGACCTTTATCACAAGTACACCACCGACGAACACACGCTGCGAGCGCTCGAAGTTTTGGACGCCATTGCAACCGGCGCGCATTCAAAGCATGCGCCGTACCAGAAAGTGTTGAACGAAATTCACGATTCCTCCAGCCTCTACTTCGCCATGCTGATGCACGATACCGGCAAAGGGCTTGGGAGCGGGCACTCAGCGAAAGGCGCAGCGTTGGTGGCCAAGGCGCTCGGACGTCTTGGGTTCGATCCGGATGAGGGAGAGAAAGTGCAGGCGCTGGTGCGGCATCATCTCCTCATGGGGCATGTGTCCCAGCGGCGGAATCTGGACGATCCTCACGCGATTGAGGGATTCGTGAAGGTGGTGGACCGGCTTGACCTGCTGAACATGCTCTTGCTGCTTACCTATTCCGACGCACAGGCCGTTGCGCCCGGTGTGTGGACGGATTGGAAAGATTATTTGTTGTGGGACCTTTACCACAAGGCCTATGACCGGCTGATGTTTGCCGAGTCGGTTTCGGCCGCCAGCCATGCCGCCGCCGAAGGCGTTCGGAAGCAGGTTCTTGCGTTGCTGACGGGTGAAATGAGCCCCGAGGCACTAGACACCCACTTTCAGCGGCTGCCTGAAAGCTACCTTCTCTACACGCCCGTCGCCCATATCGTCGAACAACTGCGGCTGTTCCGGAAGCTGGATGGAGCGGATGTCGTCTTCGAATGGATGGACCACGCGGAGCAGGGCTACAGCGATTTGATTCTGGTAACACGTGACCACCCTGGCCTGTTTGCGCAGATTGCGGGCGGACTCTCGGCGTTTAACCTGAACATCCTGAGCGCCCAGTTAAATACCCGGGATGATGGGCTGGTCTTTGATGTCTTCCAGGTGGGCAGTCTGGCTGGAACTCACCAACTGCATCGCGAAGATCATCCGCGCGTCGAGAAGCTGCTGAAGAAAGTGATTTCCGGTCAGGTGGATATTGACGCCTATCTCAAGACACACTTCAAACCTCGGCCAGCCGTTGGCGGCCCACGGCTTTCATTTCCGTCCCGCATCCGCATCGACAATGATGTTTCGCCGGTAGCCACGGTTATCGAGGTTCAAGCAGGCGACCGGATTGGCCTGGGCTACCGGATCGCCAGCGCATTGGCGAGCTTTGATCTGAACATCGTCTTCGCAAAACTGGCGACGGAAAAGTCTCACGCGTTCGACGTCTTTTATGTGCGTGACGCCAGCGGTGGAAAAGTGGTTGAGCCCAGCCGCGTCAAAGAGATCGAAGAGCGGCTGCGCGCCGATGCGATGGGGTTGCTTTAGGAATGACCGCCGGAACTATAGGGAACGCCCGCCGTGGCGC